>JBNMHB010000093.1:0-8232 GCA_050872525.1 Bacteroidales bacterium
GCTTTACAAATTATCAAAAACCACGAAGAAAGCGGGAAAAAGAAACGAAGTCTTAAGAAAAAACTTTTTATGGCGGCAATGAATCCGGACTATTTACTGCAAATCATAAAAAATGCTAACTTTTGATGCGGTTGACCTGGTGCTGACTTGTGATACTACTTTTACTGCCGAGTTTGCACAGACCTTCTCGGGACAGTGTGGGGAGAATCTCTATTGGCGTTATCAGAATACGGAACTGACTATCTCCGGAACGGGCGCAATGGATAATTACAAAGATACTATTCCATGGATACTTTTTAGGGATAGTATCAAATCGGTGGTTGTTGGGCACGGCGCAACAAGTATTGGTCAGAACGCATTTGCCAACATACCCAAGTTGGCTAAAGTGATGATTGGCAACGCTGTAGAAAACATCGGCACCGGTGCGTTTGCCAATTGCCGCCGCTTGTACGACATCTATTGTTATTCCACCTATCCGCCATTCGCAGAAGAAAATTCGTTTGCCAACTACAACGTCTATTTGTATGTGCCGTGTGAGGAACTGCGTGGTTATCAATTAGATGTGGTATGGGGTAAGTTCCAACATATCCAATGTATCGGTGCGGAGAACACCACCACCGACGGAACAAATACGGTAACACCTTCGGACAATGAGGCGGTGTTTGTATGGCGGGCGGATGAGTCGGCAGCCACCTACAACTTGGAAATTCGCAAAGACGGCGAAGTGTTCTACTCACTGATTTTCAATGCACAAGGACAACTGACGAGCATTGCCTCTGCGCCTGCACGCAACGGACAGACACATCGTGCCGCCGAGCAGACGGGGGCAGACTTCCGCTTCACGGTTACGGGCTTGAGCAAATCCACCCACTACACATTTGGTATGACTATGAAAGACGCCACCAATGCCACCTTGCAGACCTACACGGGCGAGTTTAACACCACGGGGGTTGCTACTTCTTTGGATAATGCCACCACCGACACGGTTGCGCAGAAGATAATCCGCAACGGACAAATCTACATCCTCCGCGGAGACAAGACCTACACCGTAACAGGCGAAGAAGTGAAATAACAAGTAACAATGTATAGTTTTTACTATGCAATTCACGATTGATTAACGACGATTAACGGAAACTCTCTTTAATGGTTAATCAACAAAAAACTGCCCGACGAAAATCGGACAGTTTTTGTTTTTCTATAATGTAATTACGTGTATGAATTATATATTGAATTACATACCAAATTACTATTGAATGAGATTGCGGATTACCAAGCGAAGAGCGGATGTTGTTTCATCTCGCGGTTAACTTCCTCGCGGACGCGTGCGATAGTTGCTTCCGATTCGGGAGCGTGCAATACCTCGTCAATCAAATCAACAATCCACGGCATCTTGTCTTCTTTGAGTCCGCGGGTGGTGATAGCCGGTGTACCGAAACGCAAACCACTGGTTTGGAATGCAGAACGGGTATCAAACGGAACCATGTTCTTGTTGGTAGTGATGTCGGCAGCCACCAATGCTTTCTCTGCCACCTTACCGGTCAGGTCTGGGAATTTTGTACGCAAGTCAACCAACATCGAGTGGTTGTCTGTACCGCCGGAGATGATTTTATATCCCTTGTCGATGAAAGCCTGTGCCATAACAGCCGCATTTGCTTTCACTTGTTGTTGGTAGGTCTTAAATTCGGGTGCCAATGCCTCGCCGAAAGCCACTGCTTTTGCTGCAATCACATGCTCAAGCGGACCACCTTGTGTGCCGGGGAACACTGCCGAATCAAGCAATGCGGACATCATCTTCACTTCGCCTTTCGGAGTGGTTTTGCCCCATGGGTTTTGGAAGTCCTTACCCATCAAGATGATACCTCCGCGCGGTCCACGCAGTGTCTTGTGGGTGGTAGAAGTAACGATATGCGCATATTTAACAGGGTTATCGAGCAAACCGGCAGCAATCAGACCTGCTGGGTGTGCCATATCGACCATAAAGATGGCTCCGATTTCGTCTGCTACGCGGCGGATACGTGCGTAGTCCCATTCGCGGCTGTATGCACTTGCGCCTGCAATGATAAGTTTCGGTTTCTCTGTGCGTGCAATCTGCTCCAACTCGTCGTAGTCCACACGTCCGGTTTCTTCTTTGAGGTTGTATGCAATAGCATTGAACATCAATCCCGAGAAATTGACAGCACTACCGTGCGACAAGTGTCCACCGTGCGACAGGTTCAGACCCATAAATGTGTCGCCTGCCTTGAGGCATGCCATAAATACTGCCATATTGGCTTGTGCGCCGGAGTGGGGTTGAACATTCACATACTCAGCACCATAGAGTTGTTTGAGTCGGTCGCGAGCGATGTTCTCTGCCATATCCACTACCTCGCAACCGCCATAGTAGCGGTGTCCGGGATAGCCTTCGGCATACTTGTTGGTCAGCACGCTGCCCATGGCTTCCATTACTTGGTCGCTGACAAAGTTTTCACTGGCAATCAATTCGATTCCTTTGGTTTGACGCTCCCGCTCCATGCGGATAATGTCGAAAATTTGTGAGTCTTTCATATACACATATTTTGATTATAAAAAGGTTTTTTGCTTTCCGTTAGTATCCCTCTCATGCGCACCTAACCTGCTGCTAATGAGCCGTTTGGGTTTGTAGAGATTCGATGACAAGTCCCGCAAGCGTAAAGCCGAAAATGGCAGTTATATGTGCTACGGTACCATTGGTCTGTGCTCTGTTGCTGCACCACTCGCGCTTCTGCACGCCCGTCTGTTCACCATCTCGCGCCCCTTGTGTTTCCGTTGGTTGTGTTTCTGCACCTTTCGCACACAGATGACACTCTGCGCCATAGGATTGGTCCACCACTTTGTTTTGGAGCAGTTCGTCGCTATAGACGCATTTGAATTTGCGTCCGGGAAACTGTTTGTCGTGCTTAAACCGTTGGCGCAATGCACGCGCTAACGGGTCTCCCGTTACTTTCCAAAACTCTGCCACCTTGATACGTGTCGGGTCCATTTTTAATGCAGCACCCATTGACGATACCAAAGTAACATCTTTCAGGCGGGTGGCTGTCAGTATCAAGTCGGCTTTATCTCGCAGAGAATCAATGGCATCGATGATAAAATCATACTGTTCCAAGTGGTATTTCTCTCTGTTTTCCGCCGAATACACACCCTGTATCGCCGTAATCTCCGCCTTCGGATTGATTTCGAGCAGTCTTTCACGCAACACTTCGGTCTTTACACGTCCAACGGTTTTTGTCGTGGCAGGCAGTTGGCGATTGACATTGGTGATACACACGCAATCGGAGTCCACCATCGTCAGGTGCATAATTCCCGACCGTATCAACGATTCCGCACACCACGAACCCACACCGCCCACGCCAAAAATAATCACGCGTTGTGAAGCAATGCGAGCCATAGTCTCCGTTCCCATCAGCAATTCACTTCGGCTCAGTATGGCATTTTCGATGTGCAACATGTTTTTTGTGTCTGTGCGCCGCAATAATCAATGTGCAAAGGTACACCTTTTTTTCCATATACACAAGACCGGAATGGAAAATGCAGTATTACATATCAAAATTTCATTTTTTGAACGCCAAACCGAAGCGGGTTGCCATAGAAAATAAGAAAACGCTCACCAACACCTCAATCGGTTGATGAGCGTTTATGAATATCTCTGAGATAATGCTTATAGTTTCTCTCCCAAGTGGCGTGCCAGCGAGAATTGGAACTCCAATCCGCCTCCTTCGCGGTTGAGGGCGGTGATAGTTCCACCGTGGAATTGCACCGCATGCTTCACGATAGACAAGCCTAACCCCGTTCCGCCCAGTTTGCGACTGCGCCCTTTGTCCACTCGGTAGAAACGCTCAAAGAGGTGTGGCAGGCACTCCGCAGGCACTCCCGGACCATTGTCATAGACCGAGAAATAGATGTAACTCGGTGCCTGCCCCGTACAATCGATATGTATCTGAACCCCCTTTCCAACATGGCTGAGCGAGTTGTCCACAATGTTGCGGAAGATAGAATAGAGAAGGGTATAGTTGCCCGAAATGATGATATGGTCGGGCACAGAGTAGGTGATTTTCGCTCCGAGTTCTTCGATGCGTGGCGTAACGTCCTCCACCACGTTTTTTACTACCGAACTGAGTTCCAATTCCAAACGGTCGTATAGTTGGGTATTCAAGTCCAACTTATTGAGCATAGAGATGTCTTCCACCAAGTTGCTCAATCGCCCTGCCTGTTGATAGGCGCGTTCCAGAAACTCATGCCGTTGTTTATCATTCATATCGGGGTGGAGCAGGATTGTCTCCAACGCGCCGAGGATACTTGCCACCGGCGTTTTCAGTTCGTGTGAGATGTTCTGCGTCAGTTCGAGACGTTGCTGTTCGCGGGCTTTCATCACGCGGCGTTCGCTCCACTGATGATAGATGATAAAACTCAGTCCGCCCAATAGCACAAGGCAAACGATGATGATAATAGTGATAGTCATATTTAGTTTAGAGTTGAGAGTTTAGTGCAGTTTATAGTTTGTAGTTGATAGTTGATAGAAGTTTAGAGTTTAGTGCAGTTTATAGTTGAAAGTTTTTATGTTCGCCATATATATCCGAATCCGGACTTGGTCTGCAGGTGTTCCGCATAGGTGCCGAGTTTGCGTCTCAGGTGCGTAATATGCACATCTACAGTGCGTTCCAATACATACGCGTCGTCATGCCAGACGGCGTTGAGCAGTTGTGTCCGCGAGAGCATTTGCCCGGGATGGGCGAGCAGGTAGGAGAGCAGTTCCAACTCCTTTCGCGTGATACTCACAGGCGTTCCGTCCACCGTGAGCGACTTGTCTTGGTTGTTGATGACGATGCCCTCAAAAGTCAGATTATCATGCGTTTGCGTTTCGCTATGCCCTCCGATGCGTTTCAGCACAGCCCCCACACGCGCCAACACTTCCGTGATACGGAAAGGCTTGGTGATGTAGTCGTCTGCTCCGAGTTGAAATCCCTTCAGTACATCGTTTTCCCCGCCAAGTGCCGTCAGAAAAATAATAGGCATCGTCATCAGTCCCTCATTTTTCATATACGCCGCCATCTGCGTTCCCGACATACCATCAAGCATAATATCCAATAATATAAGGTCGGGCGTGCATGTGCGAACAAGAGGAATGGCTTCCTCTGCAGAGTGGGCGATAACCGTCTGATAACCTGCTGTTTGCAGACTATAAGACAAGATTTGACATATATCGTCTTCGTCGTCAACTATCAGAATCTTTGCCATAGACAATGTGTATTCTTGTTTATTTCTATATGACACCGCAAAATTACATCTTTTTTATCAAACGCACAAGCGCAAATCGACATCTTCATAATTTCTTCACAATTTCTACATATTTTCTTTACAAAATCACCGTACTTTTGCAGCGAAAAAAGAATTAGAAAACAGATGAGTACTATTTATTTGGTGATGATTGTTTTTCTTTTTGCTCTGGCAATCATCGATTTATGGGTAGGTGTGAGCAATGATGCCGTCAATTTTCTCAACTCGGCAGTAGGGAGTAAAGTTACTTCGCTCAAGAAGATTATCTTTATTGCCGCCATCGGTGTTTTTGTAGGTGCAGCGGCGAGCAATGGTATGATGGATATTGCGCGGCATGGTATTTTCCGCCCCGAGCAGTTCTCGTTTGAAGAAATCATGTGCATTTTTATGGCGGTCATGCTCACTGATGTCATTCTTTTGGATGTCTTCAATTCGTTAGGAATGCCCACCAGTACGACCGTTTCTTTGGTATTTGAACTTCTTGGCGGAACATTTTGCCTCGCATGTATAAAGATTGCAGGCGATGCCACAGGCGCACTTGACTTCTACTCCTTATTAAATACAGGCAAAGCACTCGAAGTGATTCTCGGTATATTTCTTTCGGTGGGTATCGCTTTTGTGGTAGGTACTCTCGTTCAGTGGGTTACGCGTATGCTATTTACGTTCAACTACACGCCGCGATTGAAATACCTCATTGGCATATTTGGCGGACTGAGTATCACGGCGATTCTATATTTTGTATTGGTCAAGGTGTTGGCGAAAAGTCCCCTTATGCCGATGGGGATAAACGAATGGATAAGTGCGAATACATGTGTCTTGATGGGTATCATCTTTGTAGGCAGCACGCTGCTGATGGAGGTTTTGTACTTGCTAAAGGTGAATGTGTTTCGCATTATTATCCTTTTTGGTACGTTTGCGTTGGCGATGGCTTTTGCGAGCAACGACTTGGTCAATTTTGTGGGTGTACCTCTGGCGGCACTCTCTGCGTATCAGGATTATGCTGCCTCAGGTGCAGACGCTTCTTCTTATCTGATGTCCGCGCTCAACGAACCGGCACATACTTCGGCGTATTTTCTTCTCGGAGCGGGATTAGTGATGGTGATTGCGCTCACCAAATCAAAAAAAGCGCAGAATGTGGTGCAAACTTCTGTTAATTTGTCGCGTCAGGCAGAAGGCGACGAGATGTTTGGTGGCAGTCGTGTTGCCAAAAGTATCGTGCGCGCTGCCAATCATCTGTCGGCGGTTATCGAGTCGGTTGTTCCGCAACCTGTGCGCCAATGGATTGATACGCGTTTCGACAAACAGGATGCTATCCTTACCGATGGCGCAGCGTTTGATTATATTCGCGCGTCGGTGAATTTAGTCATCGCAGGTCTGCTTATCATTATGGGTACCTCGCTCAAACTGCCGCTTTCTACCACCTACGTTACTTTCATCGTGGCGATGGGTACCTCGTTGGCAGATAGGGCATGGACGCGCGAGTCGGCTGTCTATCGTATCACGGGGGTATTGTCGGTTATCGGTGGCTGGTTTCTGACGGCAGCGGTGGCATTTCTGACCACCGGATTGGTCTGCCTGTTCTTCCATTGGGGAGGTGTGGCTGCGATGATTGTACTGATAGTGGCAGTGGCTATTATCTTGATTGTCAGCAATATACGCTCTCATAAACAAAAAGACGAACAGAACGCACCTTTGGAGCAATGCTACCTCCGTATGCTCTCTACGCAGGATAGTAGCGAGATGTGGCAACTCCTCCGCGAGCATCACCAAATCGCTTCGGGGCGTATGTTGGAACAGACGCGCGACATTTATTGCAATACCTGTGTGGCGTTTGAGCATGCAGACCTGAAAGAACTGCGCAACACTTGCAAACAATTGGACGACCTGCAACAATGGAAACGCAAAAGTCGTTCACGCGAACTGATGGCATTGCGTCGTATCACGCCGGCGTTTGTGTTAGAGAAAAATACGTGGTTTCATCTTGGGTCAAACGCGGGCGAGCAGATGCTATATGGTTTGAAACGTATCGCGGTGCCATGTCGCGACCATATAGATAGTGGTTTCCGCCCTCTGCCCGAAGACCTGTGCCAAGAGTTGCACCTCATTGCGCAGGAGACAGCAGGATACTATGACAAGGCTGTGCAGACTTATACCCAATCCGAACCTGCCATTCGTGCGCTACTGGCAGAGATAGAAGACTATAAACAACGCTTATCGTCGCTCCGCAAGAAGCACCTCGACCGTCTGACCACCGCTTCTACGACAGATCAAGACTCACTCCCGCAGCAGACCGCTCTCCTCTATCTGAATATCATTCAAGAGAGCCAACAACTCCTCTCCGAACTCCGTCATTTCCTCCGTGCCTATATGCACTTTACGGAATAATCCGGTCTGTGTCAGGTGGTTATCGGGTGGTTAAGGGATGCTTCAGCAATGGATTGTGCTTTGTCTGTGTATGTGCAAGCAAATTCTCATAATTCATAATATCATAGACATATTTTATATCCAATAGTTCGTTATTTTTAGTTCAACAAATTCATTTTGTGGCGATTAAGTACTATTGTACTATTTGATTTATCAGTTCGTTGGCTCTGATAAAAAGCCCTCAAAAAAGTGTTCTTTGAGATAAAGTTTTTTGCCTAAAACTTGCTCAAGTGGCTGATTTTTAGTATCTTTGTAGTATCAAAATACAAGAATATGATCAGTCCACTCGAACAAGTCAAAGACTTAATTATTGAGTCCCTTCGCAGTCAAAAAGCACTGCGACATTCTTTCGTTGCTTTTTTCATTGAGACAATAATCGGAGTTTTAACTATTTGAGGTCGTGTCAATTTCTCGCAACTTGCACGCTATGTCAAGTCTTGTGAGCAGAGGTTCCGTCAAAACTTCCGTCAAACTTTTGATTGGTTATCGTTCAACCGCTCCTTGGTTGACAAGCAACCC
>JBNMHB010000094.1:0-7752 GCA_050872525.1 Bacteroidales bacterium
CATTGAAAATCACCTATTTATATGGTATAATCGTTCATTCCCGGCGAATACGAAAACGAATCACAAAACCGGAAGTATTCGCCAAAACTCGTCAGCCATACTATCGTCCTATTTTGTCCTATTTTGATGCGGTTGCCCTGCTTTTTGCGGCGAAGGTAACTTATAATCAAACGCCGTTAACCAATGGAACTGCTACTATTTTGCTGACCTGTTCCCGCAATGAGAGTTGTCAGTATATAGTAACGATTGAGGGAGAAAATTTACAAGGTATAGGCGGTACTCATTTTAATCCTGGAACAGTCCTGTTGAATACAACTATAACCACTAATACTTCAACAAAAATCGTTTGTACCATTACGGCGGAGTCGAGTCCTAAATTTTATACTCCTTTATATGTGCTTATGCCAGGTGAGGTCCCCTTTAATGAGATACAAGATAAAGATATTGATTGGGGTAGTGGTGGTTCTTGTGATTTGCCTCGGATGATTTCTGCATCTGTCGCGTCAGTGGAGGGAACCACAGCCTCTGTTCGTGTCAGTGCCACCGATGCCGTAACGCCTTTTGCAGATTTGCGTTACAATTATATTCTCACGCAAGGGAAAGATGTCTGGCGACAGGATAATGTGTCTGCTTCCAATGGTATTCTTCCGCTGACAGGTCTGCTTCCTGGAAAAACCTATACGCTTGAGATTTGGGCGGTTGATGGGGACAATAATGTATCTGCGAATTCCGCTTCCGTTACTTTTACTACCGAGAACTCCTTTGTAGATTTGTATATTATCTCCGATCGCAACGGATGGAGTACATCCGTTCCTGGCTATCAATTTCGTAAAACTGCTGTTGCAGGTATCTATAGCCTGACACTCTCCTTGCCGAGGGGAACTTTTTTGTATAAACTTTCGACGAGTACACCAGAATCTTGTACGCCGCAAGACCATTTTTTGGTTTTGTCCACCGACAAAGAGGTTACGTTCTATGCAAAGGATGTCAACAACTTTGCCTCTTCGGCAGACAGCCTGTTTTTGGTGGGCGCGGCAGTGTCGGATGCTTGTACAGAGCCTACACAATGCACACCGAACAAAAATAGCCTGTGTGAGTGGTATGGTACGCAGGCTATATGGCAAGGTGCCGTCTCATTGAATAAAACCTATCGGTTGGCGAAATGTGCCACCCCGTCCTACTATTATTCGGATATTATGTCCACCAACGAGACACTTTCCGAAATCTCTGCTTCTAAAGGGGCTTTTGTCTTCGATTTGCCGACTCTCTCCTGGTCTTGGCAGAATATAGAGGAAGGGCAATGTAATTTCTTCGGTTCCGAAGGAGATGGGCAAACTAGTAATGGTAGCAACCTTTTTACGAAAGGCTATACGCTTACGCTTTATCTGAATCCCGAGAAAACAAGTATTCATGTTACGGCGGAGTTCTTGGATGATGATAAAGAACCGACTAATGCTTATTTTCAGAATTATCCGAAACGGGATGAAACATCGGAGATAAATGAATTTCCCTTAGCACAACGCCAGGGGACAAAGATCTTTGATGGCGATATACCCGTTTCAGGACTCAAAAACAAAGCCGATGGCATCATCCGTTTTGGTATCAAGTTCGCGTTTGCTGGCGGTTTGCGTGTAACGACCCCCGAGTTCTACTATCTGGATGGTTCCTGCTGCGCAGAGCGTGATTTTGTCATCTATCATCATGGTCAAATGCCCAAAGACCCGGAACGCGATGCCGTTTATACCTTTGAAGGCGGGCATATCTTGCAGCCTATTGTGTACAAACGTAAGTTGAAACCCGGTATATGGGAAACTCTCTCGTTGCCGTTTGATGTCAGCAAAATTACCGTCTCGGAAGGGGAGGTTGAATATGAACTCCATGCCCAGTACACTGATAATAATACTACGCACGAGGGCGAATTCTGGTTGCGCAATTTCCACGAGGCTCAGGTGAGTGCTGATGCTTTCCAACAGAATTGGCACGATATAGAGGCTACTTCTCCTCAAACGGCATTGCCCAAGCGAAATGTGCCGTATATCATTCGTGTCCCGAAGGTTGATAACTATTATGACGATAAGTATATCGTTTTCCATGGCGAGGGCTATCAGACAATCGATAAAGTCTATTCGACGGATGTACAGACACCTCGTGCAACAGAGATGTTCGCCTATTCTGGCAACAACACAATGAAAGAGTGGCAGTTGCGTTCGGCTTATGTGTTGGATAACGAAGGCATTTATTTTGAATCAGGCGAAACGGTTACACTCTATCCGTTTGAGTGTGCGGTCAATGCCGAGATAGAAACTACCCGCGCTATGCCGCGCTTGGTGCTGAATAGGAAACCCGGTGTCCCCACCGGAAATCTGCCGCCTACCACGGCTGTCGAGCCGGGTAACGTGTGGTCGGTAACGGGATGGTATGTAGGTTCCTTCTGTGATAGCAATCAATACGATAGGTTGATGCAACGCCTGCCGGCTGGAATGTACGTGGTGCGCCAAGCGGAGACAACATACAAAGTGTATATCGCTAAATAACTGATACTGCTATGAAACACATACTTTTTGTTTTGTTGACCCTGTGTTGCATAGAGGTGGCGGATGCACAGACTTTTGGCTATTCCTATGGTTCCGGTCGCTGTGATGTGCAGGGCCAAACGCCCATTGCCGAGCCTGGTGCCGGTCGCCCCGAAGCAGTGTGGGCGGTGAGTGGTAATTTGCAACCGTTCGGAACGTGTGCGAATAACCATGATACCCCCCCCTCCGATGGCCCTTCGCGTGCCGGCAGGCGCAAACCGCCTACCACTGGCGGACAAAACCCTGATAACCCAAAACTGCATCAACCGATTGGAGATGTGGATGTATGGTGTGGACTGGCTCTGCTAATCTATGTGCTGCGTATCGCTTGTCGGAAACGCAAACAATCAACCGCAATTACGGAGTAAATACACATTTCTCTGTATGGACAATATACAGCGCAGGGAATAATAAACAACTAATTTTATACAACCAATTAAACACACATTTTTATGAAAAAGATGTTTACTTTTGTAGCCGCTATGTTGCTTTGCACAGTGGCTTTCGCAGAGGAAAAAGAACTCTTTAACCCTGCTAACGCTTCTATCAAAGAAACGTATTTTGCACCAAACTGGGCACCGGATGGTAAAAGTACGGCTACCTACGATGCCACCACGGGTACTATCTCCATCGACATTCAGAGCAACCTCGTTGCACAATGGCAAGGACAAGTGAAACTGCAACACGATGTAACGTTTGACCCCGCTAAGAGTTATATCCTCTCTATGAAGTTCCGTTCCAATAAAGCATTTGGTGGCGTTACGGTGAAAATGGACGACAATGCCGGGGTCGTTTATGCTAATCAAGAGATTAAACTTCCTGCTGATGCCGACTATGTCTTTACCTCTGCTAAAAGCAATGGCGTTGCCGGAAACAACAAGATTATGGTCTTTGACTTTGGTTATGCGGCTGCCGGAACCAAAATCACTATCAGCAATATCTCTATCAAAGAGGTAGGCGAGGCTGTTGCGGTTGAACCGGTTGAGCACCCCGCACCTGCTGTCGCTCCTACACGTGCGGCTGCCAATGTGTTCTCTATCTATTCCGATGTCTATACTGCTGGCACCAAGATGGCTATCGGCGGTTGGGAACAAAAAACAAAGATTGAAGAAGTAAATCTTTCTGAAACCGACAAGGCGTTCTATTGCACCGGCAGCAACTATATGGGTTGGGAACTCAATGCCAATGTGGCTATTGCCCAATTGGCAAACTATCCCTACCTCCACATGGATGTTTATGTTGCCGAAGCCGCTTCGATTATGTTCCAGCCTATCTGGGGTGCGGGCGGTATGGCCACATTTACATTGGCAGCAGGTTGGAATAGTTTGGATATAGACCTTGCTGAAAAGTATAACGGTATAGATCTCGCTAAGATATTCCAACTCAAATGGGATGGAATGCCTTCTACGTGCTATTTCGACAATGTGTACTTCTATAACACAGAAACGGCGCTGCCTATGGTTGAGAATGTGCAAACAGCCGTTAAGACCATTGAGAACGGACAATTGGTTATCCTCCGCAATGGTATCCGCTATAGCGCACAAGGCAAAGTCATAGAATAATCGCCCGATTATATAAGAAATAATCACCCAATTGAATAATAATCATCTGATTGAATAATAATTACCCGACTGGATAATAAATAATCACCTGATTATATAAGAAATCGATTGTTGGTTGTTGTAGAGCGGACAGAATAAACTCTGTCTGCTCCTTTTTGTTTTAGAAGATACTATCCTCCTGCTATCTTTCCGCTATCTTCCCGCTATCCTCCTGCTATTCTCTCGCTATCCTCCCGCTATCTTCTCGTTACCTTTCCGCCGACCTCACGCCGGCAACTACGGTATTTTTACGGTTGATACACGGTAGATACACGGTAGATATACGGTAGATACACGGTTGATACACGGTAGATATACGGTAGATATACGGTAGATAAACGGTTCATTCAGCAACCGTCCTGCACAAAATGACACAAAAAAAAGAGATTACCCTGCGTAGGACAACCTCCACGAATATAAGCACTATTCGCTTTTAGTGTTCTATCTGCCCGATAATCTCATCCATCTCGCGGATACATTTCTTGTTCTGCAGACTGCCGATGATTCCACCAATCGCACCTCCGATAATCGCACCAACGGCTATACTGATAACGAAAGTGAGGTCATCGGTATGGTGCAAATACAACTCCGTAAAAAACCAAATGAGCCATATCGCAACCATTGAAAAGCCTATCCGTATCCAATTTTTATAGAACTGACGCAGTTGGCGTACTCGTTTGGACACTGTGAGCAGGTCGCCCTGCATAATTTCGCGCTCTTTTACACGGCGGTGCGGAAGCAGTGTTGCCAAAAAGCACACAAGCATCATTAGGGTCGTGCCGCCGATAAACCACCACGAGCAACCAAACCCGTAAAAGATATAGTTGCCGAAGGTTACAACAAACAAGTTACAAATTCCTTCTATCCACACCATTCTGCTTACTTTGCCGGACGTTTCCTATGAAACGGTTTCTTTGTAGAATTGCCTTTGCCCGAATTGCCTCTACCGAACTTACCTCTTCCTGCACTTTTTTTGGCACGGGTGGCGTATAGGGCATCGGCGGGGGCATCGCCAAGGGCATCGGGCAACGGAAGACGCTCTATCTGTTTGTTGAGGAAATGCTCTATTTTTTGGAAATACCGTGCGTCTTCCGGGCTGACTAATGTAACCGCTTCGCCTTTGTTCTCTGCGCGTGCGGTACGTCCGATACGGTGCACATAGTCCTCCGCGTCGCGTGGCACATCGTAGTTAATTATCAACGGTATGTCGTCCACATCTATTCCTCGCGAGATGATGTCCGTTGCCACCAATACATCCACTTTGCCGTTGCGGAAATCGAGCATCACCTCATCGCGCTCTTTCTGCTCCAGGTCGGAGTACATCGCGCGGGCGTCTATATGTTTCGCACGCAAAGCACGGGTCAGGTCGCGCACTTTTTGTTTCTTGCTCACAAAAAGCACCACTTTCTTCAGCCCCTTGCCTTCCAACAACTGTTGCACCATCGCTGTTTTCTGTGCCTCGAATAGTTGCACCGCCATCTGGTGAATGGTCTCCGGTGGACGCGAAACGGCTATCTTCACCTCCACGGGGTGGTGCATGATAGCGCGGGCCATTTGGCGTATCTTGTCGGGCATCGTGGCGGAGAACATTATCGTCTGTCGCTCTTTTGGCAGGTGGTTGACTATGGTCATGATGTCGTCGTAGAAACCCATATCGAGCATACGGTCTGCCTCGTCGAGGATAAAGTATTTCACGCCCGAGAAGTCGATGTCGTAGATATTCATTTGGCTCAGCAGTCGCCCGGGCGTGGCAATCACGATGTCTGCCCCTTTCTGCAACCCCGTAACCTGCGTGCCCCACGCGCCTCCGTCGTTGCCCCCATAGATAGCCACCGACGAGAACGGTACATAGAACCCGAAGCCCTCCATCTGTTGGTCAATCTGTTGCGCCAGTTCGCGCGTCGGTGCCATGATGATGGCGTTCAGTTTGTCGGGGTCGTGACCATCGTAGGCGAGGTTGGTCAGCAGGGGGAGTATGTATGCCGCCGTCTTTCCCGTACCCGTTTGAGCGCACGAGATTACGTCTTTTCCTTCTAAGATAACGGGTATAGTTTTTTCTTGCACGGGGGTGCATGTGTCAAAGTGCATATCCCATAGTGCGTCTAATACATCGTCTGATAATGCTAATTCGTCAAAATACATAGAACAATTCTCCAAAGTCTTTTCGGGGTACAAAGGTACGCAAAAAATCCCATTCCGACAAGTAAAATCCTATTTGTCAGCATTTTACTATGTATCAACAGGCTGTAGGTAATTGCACTACTCTTGCACTTCCAAGTTGAACTTGCCCATTGAAAAAACTGACACAGATATTGCATATATGGTGCTTGCCCCTCGCATATTCCTTGTTTATACTTTGCTTATGCCTTGCTTCAAAGTATTACGAAAGTATATATATGTATCGGTTATGTATCGGTTATGTTTCGGTTATCCTATACGCAGGTATCGAGAAGGATACGAGAAAGATTGCAAGTAGCAATAGAGCCTGTATGACGGTGGTGTCATACAGGCTCTTGTTAGGTGGTGTTAAATTTATTCGGGGGTACGAAAGGGCTTGCGATAGTATGCTTTGAGGTGCACTATTTCTCCCACCCGTCGAAGATTTCGGGGCCGTACACATTGTCCTCGCCGGCATCGTGGAGCGGGGTCCAAATCTGCGCGAAGAACGGGTTTTGCTTTGCTATCTTGTCCCAGTGCCAAGGGCGCGGATTCGGTTCGTCCCGGTATGGCCATGGCATGCACTCGGGGCACCAATGTCCGCCGAGCAACACTACGCGCGGCGAGGCGGTGAAACGGTGTCCTTCAGCACATTCCCATTCCAGCGGCGTGTCCCAGTCGCCTTGCGTCATCTCGGTGGAGAGGCACTTGCCCCCGCGGAAAACGGCAGCCTTCTGCATATCTTCTATGGTAAACAGCGACATCGGTTTCTGCTCGTCGTAACCATGATTGAGAGTAACAGCCTCCTCGCTGTTGTGGCTCAAGTCCATATCCTTCCAGTCGGGTATCGCCTTGTAGGCTTCCAAACTGCCATAGTAGGCGTGGATACGAGGTTCTATATGGTTCTTTATCCACCATTGCGTGCCGTGCTCTTTGGAGTTCGCCATTGCCCGCATAGCCAACTTCACGCAGTGCGGGAACAATTTGGCTATCTTGGTCTTGGACGCAAATTTGATACCAGCGGGTATGCTGTCCGCCTGTGCCATTTTAGTAAAGTACTCGCGCACAGGTACATTCGCACGGAAGTGCAGGTAGTTCTCCAACCGGTCGCCGTCGGCATACCACATTCCGTGGAAATTGCGCGTGGTGAACCATTTGGTGTTGAATATCTTTTCGGGGCGCGGGCAACCGATAGCGTCCAGCAGCAGGCACTCGAACTCGTAGTTGTTGATGCGGTACTCTTTGCCCGAACCGATATTGTAGTAGTTGTTCCAAAACTCGTCCGGCACTTCCTCACGGCATACGCGCTCCAACAATCGCCCGCTGTCTTCCACCGTAGCCCATTCCAGCACACCGCGGATAGGGACGTGAAACATTATCGGGTCGTAGTTCTTGAGGATAGCAGGGTATAGGATACCCGA
>JBNMHB010000095.1:0-7655 GCA_050872525.1 Bacteroidales bacterium
GAGAAAATATATGAATTTTGCATATCTTTACGTTTGTAAAGTGACTGCAAAAATCAATCCGTTGACTCGAAAAATCTGTGTAACTGACTAATCTACAAATATTTCAAAGAACAATTCCTGATTTTAATGGGACAGTAGTGATATTCAGTATATAAATAAAAATATGAAGAAATTTAACGAGTACAAACAACTGAACTTACCCGAAGTGAGCCGTGAAGTGTTGGCTGATTGGGAGGAGGAAGACCTGTTTCATAAGAGTATTGAAACACGCGAGGGACACCCGCAATTCTTATTCTTTGAGGGACCTCCTTCGGCTAATGGTATGCCGGGTATTCATCATGTGTTGGCGCGTACTATCAAGGATACTTTTTGCCGCTACAAGACGATGCAAGGCTATCAGGTGCATCGTAAGGCTGGGTGGGATACCCACGGACTGCCTGTGGAATTGGGCGTGGAGAAGATGTTGGGTATCACTAAAGAGGATATTGGTAAGAAAATCAGCGTGGACGAGTATAACGCTGCCTGCCGCCGTGAGGTGATGAAATATACTCGCGAATGGACCAACCTGACCAAACAGATAGGCTACTGGGTGGACCTCGAAAATCCGTATATCACATACGATAACAAGTATATTGAGACACTCTGGTACTTGCTCAAACGCTTGTACGAGAACGGCTATCTCTACAAAGGCTACACCATTCAGCCCTACTCGCCGGCTGCGGGTACGGGGCTTTCGTCGCACGAGTTGAACCAGCCCGGTTGCTACCGCGATGTGAAAGATACTACTTGCACGGCACAGTTCAAACTTACTACTTTGAACGCTCAACTTGCTACTGCTCTCAACTTTCAACTTTCAACTCTCAATTTATATGCTCTCGCGTGGACTACTACGCCATGGACTTTGCCCTCGAACACTGCGCTTTGTGTTGGTCCGAAGATTGACTATGTGGTAGTGTGTGGCGAGAATCCCTATACCAAAATTCCTGCCCTCTATCTGTTGGCGGAGGCTCGTCTCGGCGCATACAGCAAAGAGTTGGGAGAGACACCGGAGATATTATGGCGCGGCAAAGGTACAGAACTGGTAGGCATTGAGTATGAGCAACTTATTCCGTGGGCAAGACCCGATGGCGACGCGTTCCGTATCATCGCGGGCGACTATGTTACCACCGAAGACGGTACGGGTATCGTACATATCGCACCTACTTTTGGTGCCGATGATGCGTTTGTGGCAAAGAAAGCGGGTATCGCAGGCATGGTGTTCCTGACCAAGAAAGGCGAGCAACGCCCGATGGTGGATATGACGGGTAAGTTCTTCACGTTGGAGGATTTGGACGAGGCGTTTGTTGCAAAACATATCAATGTTGAGGCGTATAAGCCGTGGGCGGGACGCTTCGTGAAGAACGCTTACGACCCCAACCTGACGGACAAAGACGAGACACTTGACGTTTCTATCTGTATCGCGCTGAAGGCAGAGAACAAGGCGTTCCGTATCGAGAAGCATGTGCACAACTATCCGCACTGCTGGCGTACCGACAAACCGGTCCTCTACTATCCGCTGGATTCGTGGTTTATCCGTTCTACCAAAGCGCGCGAGGAGATGATTCGCCTCAACGACACCATCAACTGGCAACCCGAATCTACCGGCACGGGGCGTTTCGGCAAGTGGCTTGAGAATCTGAACGACTGGAACCTCTCGCGCTCACGCTATTGGGGGACTCCGCTGCCTATCTGGCGCACCGAGGACGGAAAAGAAGAACTCTGCATAGGCTCTATCAAAGAACTGTTTGAGGAGATAGATAAGGCGATTAAGGCGGGCTTTATGACCGAAAACCCATGGCCGAAACATATCGTGGGCGACTATTCCAAGGAGAACTACGATCCTGCTGTGATTGACCTGCACCGCCCTTATGTGGATAATATCATTCTCTGCTCGCCGAGTGGCAAACCGATGAAACGCGAGTTGGACCTGATAGACGTATGGTTCGACTCGGGCGCAATGCCCTACGCACAAAACCACTATCCTTTTGAGAATCAGGACGCTCCGCGCACAGCAGATTTCATCTCCGAGGGCGTGGACCAGACCCGCGGTTGGTTCTTTACGCTGCATGCTATCCATACGATGATTGAGGACAAAGTGGCGTATAAGAATGTGATTTCCAACGGATTAGTGCTCGACAAGAACGGCAACAAGATGTCGAAACGATTGGGCAATGCCGTGGACCCGTTTGCGACATTGGATAAATATGGTGCCGACCCTGTACGCTGGTATATGCTTACCAATTCCAGCCCGTGGGACAACCTGAAGTTCGACCCCGAAGGCGTGGACGAGATACGCCGTAAGTTCTTCGGCACACTCTATAATACGTATGGTTTCTTTGCACTTTATGCGAATGTGGACGGGTGGTCGCCCACCACCGAGTGCGCGGAAATGCAGGAAATCGACAAGTGGGTGTTGAGCCGCTTAAACTCTCTGATTCAGGAAGTTACGGCGGATTATGAGGCGTACGAACCGACCAAGGCGGGACGTGCTATCTCCGATTTTGTGCAAGACGACTTGAGCAACTGGTATGTGCGCCTCAACCGCAAACGTTTCTGGGGAGGGGAGATGAATGCCGACAAACAGGCAGCATACACCACGCTCTATACCTGCCTCAAGACCGTGGCGCAACTGATGGCACCGAATGCTCCGTTCTATGGCGACCGTCTCTACCGCGATTTGACAGGCGAGACCGTACACCTCAGCAACTGGCCTAAAGCCGATGAGACGCTGATAGACAAGCAGTTGGAGCGCAGTATGTATCTGGCGCAACAGGCTACGTCGATGATCCTCAGTCTGCGCAAACGTGCGGAGAAGAATGTGCGCCAACCGTTGCAGAAAGCGGTGATTCCTGCCCCCGACAAAGAGACCTTGCAGGCATTGCTTCATGTGCAGGACCTTATCAAGAGTGAGGTGAATGTCAAGGAATTGGTCATCACCACAGCCGAGGACTCGGAGGTGAGATTGGTGAAGAAAATAAAACCGAACTTCAAGGTGCTGGGCAAGAAAGTGGGAGGCAAGATGAAAGAGTTGGCTGCGGCTATCGGCAAGATGACGCAAGACGAGATTGCACAATTTGAGGCTGCGGGCACGTTCCGTCTGCTGGATATCGACCTTGTGGCAGAGGATGTGGATATTATCACTGAGGATATGCCGGGCTGGCTTGTGGCGAACAACGGTATCCTCACCATCGCCCTCGATATCGAACTTACCGATGCCCTTGTCGAAGAAGGTATCGCGCGCGAGTTGGTGAATCGTATTCAGAACCTGCGCAAGACATCGGGCTTGGAGATAACCGACCGTATCACTATCGAGATAGAACGCCGCGATGAGATTGCCGCTGCCGTAGAACACTGCCGCGAGTATATCGCTTCGCAAGTGTTGGCGACCTCGCTCACATTAGTAGATAAGGTAGCAGAGCCGCAAGTACTCGATATGGATGGCTATACTGTAAATATCAACATCAAAAAAGCATAACTATATGTCCGCCACACGAGAAATAGCACCGCGCAATCGGACACTCACAATACAACAAGATGAGATTCCTGCTTTGCAACAGAGACTTATATATAAGGACAATCTGTTGCAGGGTGCGGATTATCTGAACCATACTATTTGTGCGGATTTATTAGAGGTGTTGGATTTGTTGCCCGATGCTTTTGCTGATTTGATCGTGATTGATCCGCCCTATAATTTGAGTAAGAATTTTAATGGTCTGAAGTTCTCGGCAAAAGATGATATTGCATACGAACAATATCTGCTTTCGTGGTTTCATAAGGTTTGTCGGAAATTGAAACCATTGGGAACTCTGTATATGTGTGGAGATTGGAAGTCCACAGCAGCAATGCAGCGTGTGATAGAAACAGAACTAACCATTCTAAATCGTATCACTTGGCAACGCGAGAAGGGACGTGGTGCCAAAACAAATTGGAAAAACGGAATGGAGGATATTTGGTTTGCAGTCAAAGATGCCAATAATTATTACTTTAATGTGGACGCGGTGATGATGAAACGTCAGGTGATTGCACCATACAAACAAGATGGAAAACCTAAGGATTGGGAGGAAAGTGAGGAGGGACGATTCCGCCTGACATATCCATCCAATTTTTGGGACGACATCAGTATTCCATTTTGGTCTATGCCTGAGAATACCGACCACCCGACGCAGAAACCGGAGAAACTGATTGCCAAATTGATTCTGGCTTCCTCTAAAGAGGGGGATGTGGTATTCGACCCGTTCTTAGGTAGTGGTACAACCAGTGTGGTAGCAAGGAAGTTAGGGAGACAATTCTGTGGAGTGGAAATCAACGAGGAGTATTGCCTATGGGCAGAAAAACGTTTGGAGCAAGCCTCTGTGGATAACACCATACAAGGTTATACAGCGGGAGTATTCTGGGAACGCAATACGCTTAATCTGCAAAAAGCAAATATCAAGATAGCCCCGATACAGCCGATAAAATCACCCCATTTAACCATAAATTTCTAATTGTATGTTAGCCGAGCAACATATATCTATTATCGAGAGTACGCTACTTAAGTATCTGAATGACAATGCGCAGAAGATAGTAAACACATTCTCCCCGCGTATTGTTGGGGATGCTTTGCAGGAGTTTATTGCCGAACATCTGCAATCTTGTTTCCCTGTGCAGTTCGCAGCAAAGTTCGAGACGGATTTTGAGCGACGCTCTATGGAAGATATGGCTTTTTATGACAATGCGGGCAACTATTATGCAATAGATGTCAAGACACACGATGTAGATACGCATTTCAGTATGCCAAACTTGATTTCTATGCAGCGTTTGGCAAAGTTCTACCGTAATGACACCAATACATTTTGTATCTTGATTGTTGATTACAAAGTTGTTACAAACCACATTGAGTATCTTAGTTGCCATTTCAAGCCAATAGAGCATTTTGCGTGGAGTTGTCTGACATTAGGCGCACTCGGTTGGGGACAAATACAGATAAAGGACTCTAACCGGTTGTTGTTTGAGCCACAACCTTCACGCAGAAAATGGATGCTTGAGTTGTGTGAGGCGGCTGCGTCTTTTTATGAAACAGAGATTGGAAAAATTGCAGAACGCAAAGATTGGTTTAGTAAAGAAAAAATCTATTGGGAACAACATAAATAAAATGTAACTATATGAAAAAGAATATCTTACGTATCGCCATTGTGGCATTGGTAGGTGCAATGATGGCATCGTGTGTGGGAACAAATGATGTAACTTTCTCGCAAAGCGACCTGCTTGGACTTTGGCAAGAGGATAACACACAGCATTTTGTGCGTTTCACTACAGAGAAAGCCGACGAGGTGTATTCGTACGGGCGCGAGTGGGACGAGGCGGATGATGTAACCGAGAGCGACTTGAAAGATTATGGCAATGGTTGGTTTAAGTGGAAACTGGTGCAAGCCAACCTGACAGAGATACATCTGATGGATAACGGCGGTGCTGAGATTCCTAAGACCTATATCGTTACCAAACTGACCGACACCGAGTTGTCCTACTACGAGAAGGACCACAAGGAGATAAAAACCTCGTTTACTAAGGTGGCAGAAAAGAAATAATCTGCAAAATGAAACGTTTTTGGAAGATATTCGGTATCACATTCGGTACAATAGTCGGGCTATTGTTGATTGTGGTGTGCGTGGCTATCTGGCTGATATTCACGCCCTCACGCTTGACGCCTATTGTTCGGCAAGTGGCTGATAAGTATATCACTTGCGAACACGCGTTGGGCGAGGTGGACCTGACGTTCTTCTCTACCTTCCCCGAATTCGGTTTGCGCGTGGATGGACTCTGTCTCATCAACCCTAAAGAGGGTGCGCAGAGTGATACGTTGCTGGCTGCCCCGGAGGTGGTGGCAACGGTGAATGTGGTTGAGTTTCTGAAGCATAGCAACTTGATTGTCAAAGAGTTATCGTTACCGAATGCGGTGGCAAATGTGTATATTGCAGCCGATGGTACGACCAATTTCGATGTGTTTGCGTTGTCGGCGGATACGACGGCGACGGACACAACCTCGTCGGGACTGCCTTTCGACCAAATACGGATAGACGCCGCACGGATAGAGGGGAGATATATCTCGTTGGTAGATGAGAAAGACAGCCTTTCTGCTTCGTTGGAAAATACCACTTTGTCTCTTCGGGCAAGCAGTTGGGACGATATGTTGCTCACGCTCTGTTCGGAGGCGGTAAGTGCCACAATGGGTGATGTGCAGTACGCTGATAGTCTGCAAGTTGCGATGTCGATACCCGCTTCGGTGGACTTGGAAAATATGCACTTTGCGCTCCACAAAGCCGACCTGCAAGTGAACGAGTTTGCTTTGCAGTTGGACGGAACGGCGGATGTGGCAGACTCTATCTCCTTAAATATACGCGCATACGCGCGCGAGTGGCAGATTGCACCTTTGCTGGCGTTGTTGCCTGCCTCGCTGACGGATATGCTCAGCGACATAAGTGTGGACGGGCGCATATCGTTTGTCGCGGGTGTATGCGGGGTCTATAGTGGGTCGCAGATGCCACTGGTGGACGCACATATCGTGTTGGAATACGGTTGCGGGAAGTATGCAGCCTTGCCCTATACCTTGCGTGATGTGGCATTGGACGCCGATGCACATATCGACCTTAACGACGACCGCGCGAGTGCTGTGCAGATACATTCTCTCTCTGCCAAAACGCTTGATACACAGATAGATGCAACGGGTGAGGTAACCGAGTTGTTGGCTGATATGTTGCTCGACCTCGAACTGACTGCCGATGTGCATCTGCCCGATATTGCCTATTTCTTGCCGGAGAATATGCTAACCACAGGGCAAGGTCAGGGTAAGGTCAGGGCAAAGATACGCTTGAGCGATCTGACGGATATGCGTTTGGAGCGTGGGCAGTTTAGCGGAGATTTGCACCTGAAAGGTGTTGATTTCCAAATGGATAGCATGTTGGCAAAACTGCCCGATACGCATTTGCATTTCGCATTGCCCAATCCGAAACCCTCGCATAAGTCGGTGGGGTGGTTGGCGGCGCAGATGTCTTTGCAAAGCCTTGATTTTGAGATGATTGACGCCCTGCAAGCCCAACTCGGGCAGACGGATTTGCGTATAGAGGCGAGCAATGTGTTGAGCAATAATCCTGTTCTTTGTGCGACTATCGGTTTGCAGTCGGCAGAGCCTCTCAAGGCGGCGATGGATAGTATGGAGGCGACCATACAGGCTCCTCACCTGACAGCGTATGCCGAGTACAATATGCAAGATACAACGCAGGTACCGACCGTACAAGCGGATATCTCGTTTGATGACTTGAATGGATATTATACTGATATTCAGGCACATCTGGCGCAGTCGGCACTCAAGGCAAACCTGCGTCCGAGCAGGAGCAATAAGTCTGTGCCGCGTCTGGAAGCATCGCTGCAAACCCAAGCCCTCAACGCTTCGATGGGCGAAGATATGCAGGTGAAGACGGCGGCGTTGTCGCTCAAAGCAGCGGCGCGCTACAACAAGAAAGGCGACAACCTGCTGTTGCAGTGGAATCCGAAATTGGACGTCGATTTGCAGGCGGGTGAGGCACATCTGGCAGCGATTGAACAGCCGGTGTATATCCCGCAAATCACATTTACCTACTCCA
>JBNMHB010000096.1:0-7643 GCA_050872525.1 Bacteroidales bacterium
ATCAATCCCTGCGCACGTTCATACTCCTTGCGGGCTGCCTCATATTGGATACGCGCCGTCTCCACCGGGTCGGTCGCCGCCATTCCGGAGACCGAGATATGCGCCAGCACCTCACCGCGACGCACGGCAGACCCCTCGTTGAGCGCACGTTGCAACTTGATGACACCGCTCATCGCTGCCACCACCGACTGCACCTTGTTGGTCGGCGTAGTCAATCGCCCCGACACCTTCACTGCCTCCTCAAACGGTGCAGCCACTATCGTCTCCGTCTCCAATCCCACAGCCGCAGCCTTTTCGGGTGAGAACACTATCTCTCCCGCCTGATGCTCATGATGTTCCGCCGCGCCGTGGTCGTGGTCGTGATGGTCATGGTCATGATGATGTTCATGGTGATTTCCGCTGCACGCGGTCAGTGCTGCCACCATGTATAAGCCCAATAAAAAATAGTACCTTTGCATAGCATATATTTTTTCAAATTATGCCGCAAAAGTACTACTTCTTTTCTGCAACCGGGTTGCATTTCCGCCACAGAGGCATTTTTGCAACAGGGGACGACGCTGATGCGGCTTATAGTGGCGCGTGCTACGCACAAAGCGGTGCTTTGCGCCACTATAAGCCGAAACGCATGGCAAAAGATGTATTATCTACCGTGTATCTACCGTATATATACCGTGTATATACCGTGTATATACCGTGTATGTACCGTAGTTGGTAAGGGGTAAGCGGGCGGGAAAAAAGACAACAAAAAATAGGCTGCCCGGCAAAGGGGCAGCCTATTTGAGTATTTCCGATGGAATGTTTACGGATAAAGGGGGTATCAGCGTTATACGGTGGCTTCGATGTTCCACACGAAGGCACGGACACCCACTTCTTTGTTACGCATATCCAGTTTCTCGACAGCCTCGAGGAGCGGTGAAACTTTCTCGTCTTCCACTATGGTGATGACGCAGGAGTTCATCTCCGGCCAAGCGTGGGTTCCGCGCCGAGGGTCGCCATCGTGGCTTCCACGACCTTGCACCTGCTCAAAGAATGTGAAACCACGAATCTCCAGCATATCGAGCATATACTCTACACGCTCGGTGTTGGCTTGATTGAATATAATCATTACAGACTTCATTCTAATTATGAATTAAGAATTATGAATTATGAGTTATTTGTTCATTTCGGTAGGAGTGGTTTCGGGGAATACGGTGGCTTTTGTGTTCTCCAAAACAGGCTCTTGCTCTTTCTTTACCTTGATATTCATAAAGATAAAGTTCTTGCGCACACGACTCACTTTGTCTCTCTCTCCGCGGCGGCTCACTGCTGCGTAGAGGGTCGGAACCATGAAGAAAGTCAGCAACGTAGATACCAACAAACCACCGATAACTACCACACCCATAGGTTGCCACATCTCGCTACCTTCACCGCTGCTTATTGCCATAGGCACCATACCGAGGATAGTGGTGAAAGCGGTCATCAGCACAGGCCGCATACGGCTTTTGCCTGCCATAACGATAGCCTTGTTCAATTCGATTCCACGCTCACGCAACAGGTCGATATAGTCTATCAGCACAATACCGTTCTTCACCACGATACCCACCAACATAATCAGACCCAAAGCACCAATCATATCCAAACTACGTCCTGTCATCCACAATGCCATAATCACACCCGAGAGAGCGAAAGGAATGGTGAACATGATAACAAACGGCTTGATGAACGATTCGAACTGCGAAGCCATCACGATATAGACGAGGAGGATAATCAATGCACCCAACAATCCCATTTTGCCGAAAGTCTCCTGTTGGTCTTCGTAATCACCTGCCAAGCGGATAGTTACACCTTGCGGAATATCCAGTTGGTCAATCACTTGCGTTTGGATATTGCTTGCCAACTCGCCCAACGGAATGTTGTATGGCGTGATAGACACGGTAACGATACGCTGACGCGTTTTACGCTCGATGGTAGGCGGTGTCCAGTATTCGCCGATAGAGCATACCTCCGATAGTTTTACCTGCTTGCCCGCCGGTGTAGGAATGGTCAGGTCTTCGATTTTCTGAATCGTGTTGCGGTCGGATTCCTGCAGACGGCAAAGGATATCGTACTCCGAACCGTCCTCCTTGAGGTATCCGCACGCCATACCGTTGATACGATTGCGCAGGTAGGTAGAGATAGTGGCGGGGGTAAGACCAAGGCGGGTGGCTTTCTCTTTATCCACCGTAATCTTGATTTCTGGTCGCTCATCATCACGTGAGATAGTAGCATCGCGGGCACCTTTCACCTCGTGGTTACACTTGGCTTGAATCTGCTCTGCCAAGAGCGAAGTCTGGTCGAAATCGTAGCCATAAATCTCCACATCTACAGAGTTGGAGTTCGCACCACCACCCATACCGCCACCGGTACTTACTTGATAATCCGTAATTTCCGGATAGCGTGCAATCTCCTGACGAATCACCTCCGCAATATCAAATATGCTACGATTACGCTCATATTTCTTGCTGCAGCGGATGGTCATCGATATCGTGTTGTTCATCGTGGAAGTAAACAATGCCGACATACCACCGTCGTCATTGCTACCGGCAGATGTACTAATCAACTGAATCTCAGGTACCAACTCGGTGAAACGTGCTTCCAATGCACGGGCGGTTTTCAGGGTCTCCTCGATACGTGTACCACGTTGCAACTTGATGGAAACCGACATACGTCCGTTATCTTGCTGTTGCATAAAGTCGGTACCAATCTTTCCCGTGATGGCAGGAATCAGAGAGAGTACGAACAAGCCCAGCAGAACGCCAAAGGTAACCCACTTGTGGTTCAAGCACCAGCCTAATCCCTTGGAATACTTCTCGTCAATCCAGTCCAACCCACGCACCACGGTGCGGTCGTACCACGATTTTTTGTTCTTCTCATCATCAATCAGCGTACCGTTTGCGTCCACATGCACTTTGCGCGGTTTGAGCAACTTGCTTGCCAACATAGGCGTGAGCGAGATAGCGATAAGGGTAGAAGTGGAGGTTACAATGGTTACAATCCAACCCAATTCCTTGAACAACACACCTGCCATACCGGTCAGAGTGGTTAGAGGAATAAACACGGCTGCCAATACCAACGTGGTGGCAATAACGCTGACCCACACCTCATTGGTAGCGTAGATGGCCGCCTCGCGAGGATTCTCACCACGATCCACGTGCTTGGTGATATTCTCCAATACTACGATAGCATCGTCCACTACCATACCGATAGCCACAGTGAGCGAACAGAGCGAGATGATATTGAGCGACGAACCTACCAACTTAAGATAGATAAACGCCACTATCAATGAGATAGGAATAGTCAGCGCGATAATCAATGTGGCACGCCAGCGTCCGAGGAAGAACAGCACAACGAGTACCACGAAAATCAAGGCATAGCCGATAGACTCTTTCAGAGAATTGATAGAGTTGTTGATGTTCTCCGACGAGTCGTAGATGAGTTTGAATTGTACATCAGACGGCAACGTCTTCTGTATCTTGGCGATCTCTTTGCGCACATCCTTACAGATTTGCACGGTGTTGGCACCTGTTTGTTTGGTAACCATAAGTCGTGCGCACTCGATACCGTCGGTTTTCTCGTCCAGCGAGAGTTCTTTGATGGTATCTTTCACGGTAGCGATGTCGCGGACATATACCTGACGCCCGTCGGCAGTGGTAGTAACCACAAGGTTGTTGATTTCCGACGACTCGGCGAACTCCGAGCGCACCTCCATCTGGTACTGCTCTTTCTGCAACTTCACCGTACCCGATGACATATTCAGGTTGTTGGCAGAGATGACATTACCCACATTCTCCACCGTCAGTCCGTAGGCGTCCAATTTCTGTTGGTCGAGATAGACATACACATATCTGTCCGGCGCACCCGAAACGGTCAGGTTACCGATACCGTCCACACGGTTCAGTTGCGGGATAATCTCATCGTCGAGCAACTTATCCAAGGCAGGATAGGACTCTTTGGCAGTAACAGAGTACTGAATGACAGGCATCATCGAAGTGGACAAACGCAAGATAATCGGGTTGGAGCAACCATCAGGCAGGTTGTCCTTCACCAAGTCCACGTATGTTCGCACATCGTTGATAATCTCATCGAGGTTCACACCCCATTCAAACTCAAGCGACACTTGCGAGATATTATCCTTCGATTTGGAGGTGATTTCCTTGAGGTGGTCCACCGAGTTCAAGGAGTTCTCCATCACCTTGGTTACGTTGGTTTCCACCTCCGAAGCCGACGCGCCCGGGTAGGTGGTCATCACCGTGATATACGGAGGGTCCATCTCCGGAAACTGATCTACAGGCAACTGCACATAGCAGAAAATACCTATGATAATCACTGCCACAAAGAGTAGGGCGGTGGTTACAGGCTTTTGGACCGCTGATTTATAAATAGCCATATTTGTTCAATTTGTAAATTTGTACCTTTTCAGATGTGTAAACGAAATGCACAATCTCCCGATTTACACATCTACACATTTTATTCGCCGTCGGCAGTGGTGTTCGTCGTAATCTTTACGCCGTCCACCAAGCGCGACTCACCTTGCGTAACGAGTTCTACACCATCTACAATCTCGGGTGCCGAAATCTCAACATCGTCGCCGAAGCGTTGTCCCATTTCCACGCTGACGCGCTGAGCATATCCGTTGTTGTTGATAAATACATAACGGTCGTTGGCACCTATCAACTTCAGCACTGTCGAATAGGGCGCGGTGATGACGGTTGCTTTGCCCAAACCGAGGGTGGTGGTAACATACATACCCGGACGCAAAAGTCCCTCGTGGTTGTTCACTACCACTTTGACTTGGAACGTGTGGCTGGAGGCGTCCACCGTAGGATAAACCACTTCGATGACTGCGGGGAAAGTCTTGTCGGGATAGACCTCAGAGCGCAAAGTAAGACGCATACCCGGCTTTACTTGCGGGATGTACGATTCCGGAATAGCCACCAAGGTTTTCAGTTTCTCCACCTGCGTCAGGACCAAGATAGGCTGCCCGCTGTAGAGTTCGCCGTCCTCATAGTTCTTTGCGCTGATGACGCCGGAGAAAGGTGCCTTCACATAGGTATTCTTCTCTAAGAAATCGATATTCTCTTTGGTCTGGTCGAGCGAGAGTTTGGTCTGGTCGTATTGCTGTTGCGATACCGACCCCGTCTGAATCAAACCGTCCATACGCGCCATCTCGGTTTCGAGGTTGGCAATAGTCAGTTTGGTTGTTTTGTATTGCTGTTGGTCCATACGCACCAAGTCGCCGCCTTTTCGTACCTTGTCGCCCACTTCCACATAGATATGCTCTATCTTTCCGGTCAGCGAGGGGGCGATATTCACGGTTTCATACCCCATCAGGTTCGACGAAAGCGATATCTCGCGTTGTATCTCGCGTGGATGGAGGGTAGTCAATGCTACCACCTCGGTGCGCTCTCCTGCCTTATCATTAGCAGCAGTGGTGGCTTCCTTCTTTCCGCAACCCGCCAAAACCAATACGGCGGTTGCCATAATAAACACTTTATTCTTCATATATCTTTTTATTTTATTCGTTTATTTATATATTCTTAATCTTGTTTTCGCCGCGCAAAACAGCAAGGGATACGCAAGGGATGCGCAACCCATAGGCTATGGATAGGCTACTTGTTGTTTAAGAATTTTTCAAGGTCTGCTTCCGCATTTACCAAGGTCAGCACTGCCTGTACGTAGGTCGATTGTGCCGAAATCACATCGTTGCTGGCGTTCACCAACTCCAGATTGCTGGTGGCACCGTAATTATACTTGTTGGTGGTAGATTGGAACACGCGTTGCGTAACATCCATATTTTCTTTCTCCACCATATAGGTCTCAAAGGCGTTCTGGAGGTTGAAACGCAACTGCTGGTTTTGGATACCGAGGTTGTCGGTGGTCTCTGCCAATGTGTTACGCGCGGATTCGAGAGCAATCTTTTTCTCAACCACACCCGCTGCACGCTTGCCGGACGACCACAGAGGCATTGATACACTGACGCTTACCGCGTTAGGAGGGGTCATACGCATACCGCCCTCGGCATAATAGTGTTGCTTGCTATATTGATAGCCCACAGCCACAGTCGGACCGTATGCCCAACTGGCCATGTGTACATTGGCTTTTGCCAAATCGACATTTTTCGCAAGTGACTGATAGTTAAGGTTGTTTTGCAGGATAAAATCCTCCCCCAGCAGGTTGAGCACAGCCTCTGCCGACAGCATATCATCGAGCGTGGAGGTGAGCGTCAGTTGGGTCTCGACAGGCACGTCAAGCAATACTTTGAGTGAGTTCTGCGCCAACAAAATAGAACGTTTGTTGGAGTTGATATTGTTGCGGAGTGTATTCACACGCACCATAATCTGGTCGGCGGTGGTTTGCTCTGCTGCACCCACATCTACCGAGCGTTGGGTCATCTCTGCTAATTTCTCTACGTTCTGCAACGACGAATCAAGCAGCGCAACCACGTCTTGCAATACCAATACCGAGGCATACGAAGTCTTGACATTCGCGCGGAGGTTGTCTTCCGACTGCTCCAAAGCAATCTTCTGCATATCAATCGCAATGGTATTCAATACCGCCCCCACAACGGCCTGTCCGTTGATACCGACAGAGGCTTTCACACCCGTCGTCGAATAGTCAGGCATAGCAATCTTCATACCGCCGAATTCCATTTCATATCCGCACGTTGAACTATAACTCCACGACGCATCTGCCTGTGGCAACATCGCCGCGATAGTCTGCCAGCGTTGTGCGTATGCCTGCTGTACTGCCAAGTCGGCGTTGCGCAACGTGCGGTTGGCTTTTACGGCATAGTCTTGGGCTTCTTCCACACTGAGACTCAGTTCTGCCGGCACATCACGTTTGGGTGTCTTCTTGGTGGCAGCCATCACATGGTCTTCTGCTATAGTGTTTGCGCTAATCAGTAACGCAAGAGCCATAATAGAAACTATTTTTTTCATTGTTTATTTTATATTATTAGAATTATCTATTTCCGGATTTGTTGTGTTGCCTTTCGTATTTTCCTCATTTTGAGGCACTAACGGCGTGGCGAGTATGCCTTGTATCATCACATCTATGCCCTGCTTGGCAATCTTAATCATCTCCCCCCTGCGTTTGGGGTAGTTTTGTATGGTCTCTATCATGCAGTAGTGCGCATAGGCAAGCAATTGCGCCGTGATGTCGGCATCCAATTCCTTGCGAAAGACTCCCAAGTGTTGCCCTTTTTGGATAAATGGTACCAGGTTGCGATACATCATCTCGCACAGATGCTCTTTGTGTTGCACATAGAGGTTGGGGTAGTACTTTTGCAAATCGTACACTATGGGAGGCGTCTGCTTAAAGTCTTTTTCGGTTCGTCGTGCCATCTTACCCCATTCTTGCAAAACCTGTATAACATCTTTTTCCCCTACCTCGCGTAGCATTTTGTTTTCCAACTTCTGCTCGAGCAATGCCAGCATCTCGCGCACCAATTGGTCTTTCGACTCGAAATAGACATAGAACGTCTTCTTGGAGATACCCAGTTCGTGGCATATATCGTCTATGCTCACCGACCGTATCCCCACCTTGTACATCTTCTCGACCGCAAACTGTACGATATTTTCCTTTTGTTTATCCGACATCGCTTACTAAATTACTCAAAATCATTC
>JBNMHB010000097.1:0-7640 GCA_050872525.1 Bacteroidales bacterium
ATATAGACAAATATACTACAGGGGAAACGTTAATTAGCGTGTAATTGGACGTTATTTTTTTTAGGAACATATAATTTGCCATATAATTGAACCATTAAATTTCCATGCGGTATGGTTGGGAAACAAATACACGGAAAATTTAATCAAATATCGACAAATATACTACGGGGGACAAATATGCAAGGGGACAACTAACTCAAATATATTATAAGGGAGCAACAAAACCTAATATATAAGGGGGATAACAAATATCAGCGATTGGCAACAAAAAGTATTTATGTTTGTATATCTCCGAAAAATATCGTATCTTTGCGGCGCAAAAGTTTTCGTAGGGGGATAGTGGGGCGGGAGTTGCCTATTGACAACTATCGCATAATAACGCCCATGCACTAAGAAACTTTTGCAGACATATTTTATAAACGGCGTTTATTAGCGCTTGTTTTGGGACTATAGAATCCTGCAAAATTCGACCATCCAAAACAAGAAAGCAATAAATGCTCATAGGTGTGTATCCGGTACATCGTCTTTGGTGTATCTATACATATCGGCGTGGGCGTTATTGTTTATTCTTATGGAAGGGTCTTGCAGGAACCTTATAGTCGAGAATAAGCAAAGATAAGGTTCCACGCTTTGTTTTGTTTATAGGAATGGTAGGAGCCGCCAATCCAAGCAAAATTCACATACTATGGCACAATTTGTCATTATCCGAGGCACACAAAACTCGGGAAAAACCACGACTGCATGGATGGTGTATCAGTATTTGTCGCCGATGACAGACCACGGCAGTTATCACATTTTCAACGCAAGGGATGTCGAAGTCCGCACACCCGCTCCTATTTCTTATCTCCTCAATGTGCGGGAAGAAGACGGACGCCGTGACTTTAAGGCTATTCTGACTATCCTCGACAAGAAAGTGGGGATTACCAGTGCGGGCGACTTTGCAGAGACCGTGGAACAGGACGTAGACGACTTTCTGCAACGCGGTGTGGATATAATCATCTGCTGCACACGCAGTTACAACCGTGAGAACTCCTCCTATCGTATGATAGAAGAGAAGTATGCCCCCAACTACCCAATACAAGACTTTTGGGTAACACGGGATGCAGACCCCGCCAAGATGTGGGAGGTGAAACAACCTACCGCCCTGCAAGTGGTCGAGTTCGTACTGCGTACTCTCCTTAATCCGCAAGTCAATACAAACAACAATCCTAATATCTAATTCAATATTTTTTATGAAACGTATTTGTTTTATAGCGTTGGCTATATGTTTGGGCTATATTTATGCTACTGCCTATGATTTTAAGAGTAACGATATTTACTACAGCATTACGAGTAAAAACACAGTGAGCGTAACAAATTCCTCATCCCAAGCCGGAGGGGATTATAAGGGTAAAATTACAATTCCTGCGACCGTTATGTACGAGAACATCAACTATCGTGTAACAAGTATTGGTCGTTCCGCTTTTGATAATTGTCCAAACCTTGTATCAGTTATTCTTCCTGATAATATAGACAGCATAGGCGCAAAGGCTTTCGCGGGGTGTATTGTGCTTAGTAGTATCATCATCCCTGATAATGTTACCTCTATTGAGGATGATACATTTCGTGGTTGCAAGAACTTAACTTCTGTGACTATGGGAAATAACATAGTAACAATTGGCGCAGGTGCTTTTAACTATTGCACCAGCCTGCCAACTATTACTATCCCCAATAGTGTGTCAACCATTGGAGGTGGTGCTTTCTGCCATTGTGAAAGTCTGAAATCTATAGTGATTCCTAATGGTGTAACAAGCATTGGTGCCAGTGCGTTTTCAGAGTGTAATAGTCTTAGTTCCGTATCTTTAGGGAAAGGCATTACGCGCATTGAGGCACAAACTTTTTATTCTTGTTATAATTTGAACTCAATTATTATACCTGATGGCGTAAATTATATTGGTCAATATGCTTTTAGATGGGATCATTTAACGTCAGTGTCGCTTCCTAATAGTGTTGAGTTTATCGATTGTGGTGCATTTAGCCGTTCCGGTACTCTAAAATCTCTAACAATTCCACAGAGTGTCAAGAAAATAGGTATAGATTGTTTTGGAGACGGAACAATGTTAGATACTTTAATCGTAAAAGCACAGCAACCGCCGACTTGTGAAGGAGAGGTAGGTTCCTCCCGTTATGTATATATCCCTTGTGGAACAATAGAAGCCTATTCTTCAATAAGTTGGGGCGGCATTTCTTCTTTTATAGAAGGCAGTTATACCGTATCTGTTATACCTTCGGACATCAATATGGGTGAACATAAAAACTATATTTTTTGTTCCGAAGGAACGATTGAGGCTTTTCCAAAATATGGATATCATTTTGTGCGTTGGAAAGATGGAAACACTGATAATCCAAGATTAGTAACAGTTACAGCAGATACAACCTTTACGGCAGAGTTTGCAACAGATCCTTTTTTAACGACAACTTCATCTAATGATAATTGGGGAACAGTTTGGGGAGGGGGACAATTTCAGCCCAATACTTCCATTGAAATATCTGCTCATTCCAAGTTGGGGTATCATTTCACCCAATGGTCAGATGGAAATACAGATAATCCGCGTGAGATTGTGCTGACTTGTGATACTACGTTTACTGCCGAGTTTGCACAATCCTTTTCGGGGCAATGCGGCGATAATCTTTATTGGAAGTATGAGGGGCATACGCTTACCATTTCGGGAACGGGCAATATATATGATTACAATGATTACGATATGCCGTGGCTGCTATTCCGCGATACAACTGACGTTGTTATTTTGGAGCGGGGGATTACCGGTATCGGAAATAATGCGTTTAACGGCTTTGTGAAATTAGGCAAGATAGAATTGCCGAGTACGCTGACTTCTATTGGTGCTAATGCATTTGCGGGGTGCCGTAAGTTGTATGACATCTATTGTTATTCCACCTATCCGCCATTCGCAGAAGAAAATTCGTTTGCCAACTACAACGTATATTTGCACGTGCCGTGCGACAATCTGCGTGATTATCAGATGGATGCGGTATTCGGGTCGTTCAAGTATATCCAATGTATCGGTGCGGAGAATACCACCACCGACGGGACGATTACGGTAACACCATCGGACAACGAGGCAGTGTTTGTATGGCGGGCGGATGAGTCGGCAGCCTCCTACAACTTGGAGATTCGCAAAGACGGCGAAGTGTTCTGTACCTTGATTTTCAATGCCAACGGACAACTGACGAGCATTGCTTTTGCCCCTGCACGCAACGGACAGACACATCGTGCTGCCGAGCAGACTGCCGCTGGTTTCCGTTTCACGGTTACGGGCTTGAGCGAATCCACCCGCTACACATTTGGTATGACTGTGAAAGACGCAACCAACGCCACTTTGCAGACCTACACGGGCGAGTTCAACACCACCGGTGTTGCTACCTCTTTGGATAATACCACCACCGACACGGCTGTCCAGAAGATTATCCGCGACGGACAAGTGTATATACGCAGGGGCGATAAGACTTATACCGTGATGGGACAATGTGTCGTTGACGATTAACGACGTTTGTAGATATATATAGGCTGCTCGGAATGGGCAGCCTATTGTTGTTATAGAGGGAGATACGAAAAAGCGCGCTCGCTAACGCTCACAAAGCAGTGCTTTGCGCTTTTTGAATCACCCGATAGACACCCGATCTCTTTGCTTATCCCTTGCTTATCCCTTGCTGAATCACCTACTAATCACCCACTAATCACCTACTCACGACACAACAATCACCCGATAATCACCCGATGTGAATAGCAAGAATAATAAGGGAAAGACATGTGCTACGATTTGGAAACAAATACACGGAAAATTTAATCAAATATCGACAAATATACTACAGGGGAAACGTTAATTAGCGTGTAATTGGACGTTATTTTTTTTTAGGAACATATAATTTGCCATATAATTGAACCATTAAATTTCCATGCGGCATGGTTGGGAAACAAATACACGGAAAATTTAATCAAATATCGACAAATATACTACAGGGGAAACGTTAATTAGCGTGTAATTGGACGTTAATTTTTTTAGGAACATATAATTTGCCATATAATTGAACCATTAAATTTCCATGCGGCATGGTTGAGAAACAAATACACGGAAAATTTAATCAAATATAGACAAATATACTACGGGGGACAACAAACCCAAATATACAAGGGGACAACAAAACCAAATATACAAAGGGAACAAACAAAACAAAAGATATAAGGGGATAACAACCCACAGCGATTGGCAACAAAAAGTATGGGCTACGAGAGTGTTTTTTATCTGTGGGCTTGGAAGAAATTCTGCATAAGTGTTCGGGCGCGAGATGAGAGGACACCTTTGGTAACAGTGGTTTTGGGGTGCAAAGCATGGGGAGCAAAGACACTGAACCCACGTTTGCTATCGTCGCAGCCATATACCACACGCCCAATCTGCGCCCAACCGATAGCCCCCGCACACATCACACATGGCTCGACAGTAACATATAATGTGGTGTCGGGGAGGTATTTGCCGCCGAGAGTTTGTGCCGCAGCGGTGAGTGCCTGCATCTCGGCGTGGGCGGTAACATCCTGCAAAGTCTCGGTCAGATTATGCCCGCGACCGATGATTTGACCTTTGGAAACAATCACACAACCGACAGGCACTTCGTCCTGTTGGTATGCCAATTCCGCCTCGTGGAGTGCCATCTCCATATATCGCTCATCTATTTCTGCTTGTGTTGCCATTCGATATTGTTGTTATAGGTGTGTACTGCCCTGCAAAAGGATGTGAGTTGCTCGGGGTGGGACTCAAAATGGTTGCCGATGACCACCAAGTCGGCTCCTGCGGAGAAAGCGGCGGTCATCTGTTCGGTTGTGCGGATTCCGCCTCCGACGATGAGGGGAATAGTGATATGGTTGCGCACGGAGAGGATTATCTCTGTGCTGACGGGAGTTTCAGCCCCGCTTCCTGCCTCAAGATAGACCATCTGTTTGCCCAACAATTCCGCGGCGATAGCGGTGTCTATTATTTGCGAGATGTCGGTTTGAGGGATAGGCCGAGTGCGCGTAACTCGCTGAACAGCAGTCTCTTTGCCACCGTCTATCAGGATATAGCCCATGGGGATACTCTCTATTCCGGATTGGCGTACTGCGCGGGCGATGCGGATTTGCTGCCCGACCAATGTCTCGGCATTACGACCGGAGAGGAGAGAGAGAAAAAGCAAGGCATCGGCGTGGGGAGAGAACTGCAAGGCAGAACCCGGAAACAAGATTATCGGGAGGTCGGTATGTTGGCGCAGTTGGCATACAAACGCATCGGTGTCAGTGCCTGTGCTTCCCCCAACAAACACATAATCAGGCAGATAGTCGGCTACGAGGGGGAGCGCGGCGAGGTCGGCTTTCTCGGGGTCGAGGAGCAACGCCAATCGTTTTTGCCCCTGTTGGCGGGAGGCGATGATGTGGGTTAGTCGTGCCATTGGAAAGTCTCGATAAGGTGTATGATGTCGGTGCGGAGGTAGTCGTGTATGGGCGCGAGTGAGTCAGCATTGGGTCGGCAGTTGCAATAGACGGATGCGCGGAAGAAATGAGTGGTACTATCCGTCAAGAAGAACTGATAGGGCGAGGCAGTGTTTCCCTCAAGGTCGAAAAAGACGCCATAGACCTTTGCTTCGGGGTGGGTGTATGCATGCTCGGGGATAGAGGTGGCGTGTGAAGCGTTCTTATAAACGAACTCGATGGCGTCGTTGGTCAGTTCGCGGAGGTTGCCATGCACGGGCTTGTAGGAACAATGGACGGTGGCGTTCAGCGCGGGGTAGTGGATATTGATCCAATAGCGTTCTCCTTTCTCGCGGCGGGGTTGTATGACGGCATTGCAAGAGAGGAGGAAATCGTATGGATAAGTCTGATTATCAATCTGTTGCAGCGCGAAAGGGGCGTAACATGTGTCGGGCATTGCCATACGCACATATCCGTAGGGTTTGGGGGCAGAGGGGCGCGTGCAACTCACCAATAGGGGGAGGAAAAAGAGTATAAACCGAGAACGTTTCATCGCAATGTACATATTTATCCAATTTACATCTGCAAAGGTACTGCTTTTATCCCATACCGGCAAATGATACTATACAATTTGTGTATCGTTTACTTGGAGGGAAGATAACAACACTATAATTTTATCTGCGGGGTTGCACAATCCGATAAAAAGCAGTAATTTTGCAATCGAATGTGCTTGGTTGGAAACCACTTCAGCAACTTATAGTTTCCACTCTTGAGGCACTCAACAAAATCAATAGCAACATCTCAATAACATTCAAACACATATAGGAAACAATGTCTCCTCGGCGTATTGCTCTATTTATATGGCTTTGTATCGCACTGCTTGGCGGGCTGTGCGTTGTGTTTCCTGATACGATACGGCTTGGCGGCGTCGAACTACGGTGGACGACATTGGCGAAAGTGTTGGATATGGATAAGGCAAGCGGTAAGGAGACAGAGAATGTGGACGATATTTTGTGTATGAATGAGAATGGCGGCGAGAGTACGGATGCCCCGGAGGTACCCAATAACAATATGGACAGTATAGGAGGCGCGCGCGCAGATTCGATAGAGAAAGACCCCAAAAGCCTCACAAAGTCGCCACGCACATTCAGCGAGGCAGAGATGTCGATGCCTGCTGACACACTGACCGATACGCGGGTATATCTACAAGCGTTCTATGCGGCATTGGCGGAGGCGGAAGAACATAGCATACGGGTGGTGCATTACGGTGATTCGCAGATAGAGGAGGACCGCATGACGCTTATGCTGCGCCGGCGACTGCAAGCACAATACGGTGGCGGTGGCGTGGGGCTGATTCCGCTACATCAGACTATCCCCACCCGCACGATTCATCAGGTGGTAACGATAAACGGAAAGATACAAAGTATCCAACAGGGACCGAAAAGGCAGTTGGTGTACGGACCCAAATCGATGCGGCGAAAAGACGGAAAGTATGGTCCGATGGGGCAAGTGGCGTTGATGAACGACTCACTTCTCGCGGGGTCGGAACATATCAACCTGGTTGTGGAGCCGATGAGCAAAGAGAAACACTCGGAACGGTATTTCAACCGCGTGCGGGTATGGAGCGAGGGCGATATACGTGTGGTGAGTGAGCGTGGCGATACCCTACCCTCCTCGCGTATGCTCGTTTTGAGAGATAGCACAACGCGCTATAGTCTGACGCTGCTTGGGCGAGGGGAGGTATATGGGCTATCGTTAGAGACCCCCACGGGTGTGATAGTGGATAATATCCCGATGCGCGGTTGCTTGGGAACCGTGTTTACCGACATATCGCAAGAACAACTCAGCCGTTTCTATCGCGAGACACGTACACGACTGATTATCATGCAGTTCGGTGGAAATGCAATACCTTACAACGAGCAGCCTTCGACCATTCGCGGGATAGTGAACCAACTGCGGAAACAGGTACAATACGTGCGCAGTTGTGCCCCCGAGGCAAGTATTCTGTTTGTTGGTCCGAGCGATATGACTACGCTGATAGACGGTGAGGCACAGACCTATCCGCTCCTGCCCTATATGGGCCGGCAATTGGCAAAGATGGCACAAGAAGAACAGATAGGGTACTACTCTCTCTATCAAGCGATGG
>JBNMHB010000098.1:0-7621 GCA_050872525.1 Bacteroidales bacterium
GTGCACGCAGTTCGTCATTAGAGAGAGCATCAATCTCGGTATATGCCGCCTTGATTTTCTCCACATACGGCATAATAGCGCGCATATCTTTCTGCGCCTTATTGCCAAATAGTTTGGTAATCAGTTGAATAAAATTCATATCTAAAAGTTATTTTTACAAAGTTATTTTCACATCCTCCATTTGTCCACCCTCCCCAACCGCTCACCCCACACTTCCTCAATCAGACATATCAGAGTGCAAAGTTACTCTTTTTTTTTGAATCACACAAGATTCACCCCATTTTCTTACGAAAAATTGCACATTGATACTAATTATGAATTAAGAATTATGAGATTGCTTTTGCCTACATACCCCCTTATCCACCCGACAACCACCTGACAACCACCTGACATAGACGATACATAATTATGACAACATCAAACGCACCACCCTAAAAAACCTCCTCTCAAAATTTCGCTTGTAAATGCTTTTCGCATAATCACGATTTTGCAACCTAAAAATATCAAATTCGTTTATTGGGCATTTTTGTGCGTTTTGCGAATACTTTTCAAGAAAAATGACTTACCCTATTGCGTATGTGTATTTTTTTTTGTACCTTTGCAAAGATTTTGTGCTACCGCCTACCCTCGTCGCATTTCGTATCGGCTCACATAAACAAACGGACACAAAAATGTGAGCAAATGAACACAAAAGACCATTTTGGGGGCAGAGAAACGAGTGTAGGCACACACAACTAAACAAAAGAAAAAACATGGAAGAAGTAGTTAATACAACAATGGAAGAACAAGAAAAGTATGATGGTTCAAGCATTCAGGTGCTTGAGGGATTAGAGGCAGTGCGCAAACGCCCTGCAATGTACATTGGCGACATTTCGCAAAAAGGTCTGCACCATTTGGTTTACGAGGTAGTGGACAACTCGATTGACGAGGCACTCGCAGGATTCTGCAACCATATCGAAGTTACTATCAACGAAGACAATTCTATCACTGTACAAGACAACGGACGTGGTATCCCCGTCGATATGCACCCCAAGGAGCATAAAAGCGCATTGGAGGTCGTTATGACCGTGTTGCACGCCGGTGGTAAATTCAACAAAAACAGTTACAAAGTTTCCGGTGGTCTCCACGGCGTGGGTGTCAGTTGCGTAAACGCACTCTCGTCCAAACTCCACGTCGATGTATATCGCGACGGCAAAATCTATATGCAAGAGTACTCCAAAGGTAAACCCCTCTGCACCGTCCAAGAGATAGGCACATACGAGGCTTCGGAACGAGGCACCGGTACTTGCGTACAGTTCTGGCCCGATGACACCATCTTCACCGAGACCGTCTATCAATACGACATTCTCGCCAACCGTATGCGCGAACTCGCATACCTCAATGCCGGCGTCAAGATTACGCTCACCGACCGCCGACACGAGATTACGGCGGCTCCCACCACCAACACCGAGGGCGAGACAATCGCACCGCAGGGCATACTCGCCGACGACGGCAAACGCTACAAAGGCGAGATTTTCTACTCCGAGAAAGGTCTCAGCGAGTTCGTACGCTATATCGACAGCACACGCACACCGCTCATCTCCGAGGTCATTCACCTCAACACCGATAAGTATGGAACACCCGTCGAAGTGGCTATGATTTACAACACCGACTTCAACGAGAACGTACACTCCTACGTAAACAACATCAACACCATCGAGGGCGGTACACACGTAACCGGTTTCCGTGCTGCCCTGACACGTGTGATGAAGAAATATGCCGAAGAGAGCAAGATGCTCGAAAAGGCAAAACTCATAGACAAAGAGGGCAATGCCACCATCGACCCTAACGACTTCCGCGAGGGCCTTACGGCCATCATCTCTGTCAAAGTGGCTGAACCGCAGTTCGAGGGACAAACCAAAACCAAACTCGGTAACTCCGAAGTAGCAGGTATGGTCTCCACTGCCGTGGCTGAAGCACTCAACAACTATCTCGAGGAGCACCCCGACGACGCAAAACGCATCGTAGAAAAAGTCATCCTCGCCGCACAGGCACGTATCGCCGCACGCAACGCACGTCAGAACGTGTTGCGCAAGTCGCCGTTAGGCGGTGGAGGACTACCCGGTAAATTGGCGGACTGCGCAAGCAAAGACCCGGCGCTGTGCGAGTTGTTCCTCGTCGAGGGAGACTCCGCAGGCGGTACTGCCAAGACCGGTCGCGACCGTATGCACCAGGCTATCTTACCGCTGCGTGGTAAAATTCTCAACGTCGAGAAAGCAATGGAACACAAGGTCTTCGAGAGCGAAGAAGTACGAAATATCTTCACGGCACTCGGTATCACTTTCGGTACCGAAGACGACCCTAAAGCACTCAACCTCAGCAAGATTCGCTACCATAAGGTTATCATTATGGCGGATGCCGACGTCGATGGTGCACACATCGCTACACTTATTATGACGCTCTTCTTCCGACACATGAAAGAAGTCATCGAGCAAGGACACCTCTACATCGCTATGGCACCGCTCTACATGTGCTCAAAAGGCAACTACCACGAGTACTGCTGGACCGACCAACAGCGTTTCGACTTCATCCAGAAATATGGTAATGGAGACGAGAAACTCATCAAGACACAGCGATACAAAGGTCTCGGTGAGATGTCCGACGAGCAACTCTGGGAAACCACTATGGACCCCGCACGCCGTCTGCTCAAGAAAGTTACTATCGAGAACGCTGCCGAAGCCGATCACACCATCGCTATGCTTATGGGCGATGACGTGGCTCCACGACGCGAGTTCATCGAGCAGAACGCTACGTATGCCAAGATTGACGCCTAAGCGCAATACAATGTACCTACCGATGTACAAATCATAATCTACCACGATGAATATCGCCGTTTATTGCAGTGCAAAAGACAAAATCGCCGAGGAATACAAATTGCTCGGCGATGCCTTGGGTGAGTGGATTGCGCAACAGGGGCATACCCTCGTATATGGGGGAGCCACAGGCGGACTTATGACGCGGGTAAGCAACGCCGCCAAGCAAAACGGCGGGCAGGTGATTGGCGTTATACCACAACGTATCATCGCCGCACACCGACAGGCGGACAACTGCGACCAACTATACACAGTAGAGACTATGAACGACCGCAAACAGAAGATGAGAGAGTTAGCGGATTGTTTCATCTGCCTGCCGGGCAGTTATGGCACATTAGACGAGATGATGGACGTGGTGGCAAGCGGCACCGTGGGAGAACATCGAAAACCATTGTATGTGCTTAATTATCAGGGATTCTACGACGGTCTGAAGCAGCAGACAGAACACATGCGTGCCTTGGCGTTCATTCCCGAACAAGAATCCTACAAACCGGAGTTTGTCAATACCTTAGACCAACTTTTTACAATACTCAAATAACACGCTTATGAACCAGCAGACTATTTTGAAGGGCGACACGCTTTCGACCGTTAAGTTCGAACAGCGTATGGAGCAAATCAAAAACGACATTCAACACTATCGTCGTGTTGAGCAGTCAGAAGAACTCAAAGAGTATCAAGACCTTAAGAAGGTCGTTGAAACCAAAGAGTTTCAGGAAAACAAAAACTATTTGCTCCACCGCAAATACAAAGATACCGACGAGTATCGAAAGATGTCGCGCTATCGCAGTCTGAAAAAATCCATCGCGGTAAAAGTGTATCATTGGGCAACCTCGTCTGAAGAGTTCAGAAACTACCTCCTCTTCACACAGAGTGAGCAGTATGCGCAACTCAAAGACAAACAGGCTGTGGCTGCATCGCCCGAACTGCGTGCCTATCGCGCAATAGACACATCGCTCAAAGCCAAATGGTATCGCCGTAGTGCTGAATCCGACAAAACAAAAGCATTCCTGCCATTGGAGAAAGAGGTTACCACAGACGAGTTCATAAAGAGCAATACCTTCTGGGCTAACGAGAAACGTTGGTACACCACCGATGAAAGCAAGCAAGACGCACGCTATCAGGCACTTGCCAACTCGGCTGATATCCGTTTCTACCTGTCCCAAGATGCCAACCAAATAGCCCTCTGGGAGAGTTATAAAACCATCTTCCAAGACGAATGTGAACTGATGGCTTCGTGGAAACCGGGATTCTACTACACCAACAAGAACCTCAAAACTAACCATTCGCATTGCAACGAACTGCAAGCCAACAATCAGGGTAAGAACACTTCCATCGTCGGTAGTGTGCTCTCGGTAGAGACACGCAAAGAGTCTGCCACAGCACCCGCATGGCACCCCACCAAAGGCTTTATACCAAAAGACTTCGCTTGGACAGGCGATATCCTGCAAACAGCGGAGACTTTCCAAACCACACAAGGTACTTTCTTGGCTAAGGTACGTGTCTCCGGAAAAGCACACGCTGCCTTCTACCTGGCTACAGGTACACGCCAACTCGTTCTCAAACTTATGCAATGGAATGGTAAAGAAGTGTCTGCCGGTATTCGCACCGACAAGGACGAAACCTGCACCACCATACAGGGAATTAAATCCGGCAAGTGGTACATCTATGGTCTGCAAATCACAGATACAGAGATTATCTGGTCGGTCAACGGACAGGAAGTGCTGCGCATAAAGAACAACTTCGCCGGCACATCATTCTACCCCGCCATCGCCGAATACCTGCCCGAGAATTGCTCCGCAGGCGCAGGCAAGATAGAAGTGGATTGGGTGCGCGTTTACAACCGTCAATAATTCCTTTTTCTTATAATCAATATGAATCCTAACGGGGAATAAGGTTTCCCCACCTTAACAACGTAGGTCATGTTTCTTATTGCAGGTCCTTGCGCTATTGAAAATAGAGAGATGGTACTCCAAACCGCCCGCACATTGAAAGATGTGTGTGGCGATTTGGGGATTCACCTTATATATAAGTCCTCCTTCGATAAAGCCAACCGAACCTCCGCCAACTCACAACGAGGCATAGGTATGGCACGCGGACTGGAAATCCTATCCGAGGTCAAGCAGACCCTCGGTCTGCCTATTCTGACCGACGTCCACGAGTCGTGGCAATGCGCCCCCGTAGCGCAAGTGGCAGATATTCTGCAAATTCCCGCTTTCCTAAGCCGACAAACCGACCTCCTGTTGGCGGCTGCCCAAACCGGTCGTATCGTAAACGTCAAGAAAGGACAGTTTATGGCACCGTGGGATATGCAGGGCGTTGTCAGCAAAATTGCCTCCATACCTTCAGAAACACCTGTCAATCAACGCCTTTGGCTCACAGAACGCGGCTCATCCTTTGGCTACGGAAACCTCATAGTCGATATGACCTCCCTCGTTGAAATGCGTAAGTTCGGCTGTCCGATTATCTTCGATGCCACCCACTCTGTTCAGAAACCGAGCAGCCAGGCAGGGGTTACAGGCGGAAATCGGGAAATGGTACCCTACCTGATACGCGCTGCTATCGCTGTGGGTATTGACGGACTATTTTTAGAGGTACACCCAGACCCCGACCATGCCATATCTGATGCGGCTAATCAGGTGAAACTGAGTGATATACGCACAATCCTCACGCAGGCATTGGCGATAGATAATTTAGTAAATACATTGAAATGACATATTCAGAAAGAGCAAAAAATATCTTCGTAGAAGAGATTGGCGAATTACAAAAATTGGCAGTCTCTATTGACGAAAACTTCGATAAAGCAGTCGAACTCATCTATGCCTGCCAAGGTAAATTGGTCGTGATGGGTATCGGCAAAACGGGTATCATCGGGCATAAGATTGCCGCCTCGCTTGCCTCTACAGGCACTTCGGCTATCTTCGTCAATGCCGTAGAAGCCGTACACGGCGATTTGGGTATGGTCAGTGGTAAAGATGTTGTGTTGCTGGTGAGCAACAGCGGTTCGACCAATGAGATACTGAATGTCATTGCTCCGCTGCGCAACCTCGGTTGTACCATCATCGCTATGACGGGAAACCCTGATTCTCAGTTAGCACAAGAGAGCGATGTAATTATCTCGGTGCATGTTGACAGGGAAGCCTGCCCTCTCGGTTTGGCGCCGACGACCTCCACCACCGCCACCACCCTAATGGGGGATGCGCTGATAGTTTGTCTGATGGAGAAACGCCATTTCAAGGCTGAAAATTTTGCTCTCTACCACCCTGGCGGAGCACTCGGACGACAACTGCTCGCACGCGTAAAAAACTGTATGCAAACCAATGTGCCACGCGTACAAGTAGATACACCATTCCGCAAACTTGTTTGTGAGATGTCGGAGAAGCACCTCGGTATGACAATGGTCTATGATGGTGAACGTTGTATCGGTATCATTACCGACGGCGATTTGCGTCGTGCCATCCAAAAATATGACGACTTGCATATTGTGGCTCGCGATATGATGACGCCATCATATAAGCGTATTCACAAAGAGGCATTGCTTACAGAGGCTCTGGCGATAATGGACAAGTACAACATTACTACCCTTGCCGTTACAGAAACACCTGATACAGAAGAGATTATAGGTATTATCTCCATCCACCATATTATAGACTTTAACTAATGGAACCGACTATCACCGTCTATTGTAAGAACACGCACTCCTACCATGAAGTGCCGCGCGGTATCTCGCTCATCGAATTGCGGGATATGCTCAACATACGTTTGCAGTATCCTATCATCGCCGCGCATGTCAATTACAAGGAGGAAAACCTGGATTTTCTGCTCTATAAGCCCAAAGATGTCGAGTTTCTCGATGCCAGTTCGGCTAGCGGAATGCGTTGCTATGTGCGTACACTCAGTATGGTGTTGGCATGTGCTATCAACGAACTCTATCCGCGTGCCGACTTACGCATAGAGCATCCTATTTCCAAAGGATACTACTGCACGCTGCAATGGCGCAAACCCAAGGACGGTGAACTGGCGTCCGATACGGTCAATCCCAAACTGACGCCGGAGATGATTGAGTCTATCAAGCATCGTATGTTGCAGATTATCCAGGAAGACCGAAAGATTTTAGAAGAGGAGAAGCGTACCAAGGATGTTATCCAGATGTTCAGCACCCGCGTGGACGGCGAAAGCACCATCTTCGAAACCCTTGGCAACCCCTACTGCCGCTATTTCCGTATGGGTGATTTCATTGATTACTACACCAATACGTTGATGCCATCATCCGGCTATATCAATGTATTCGACCTTGAACCCTATTTTGACGGAATGCTACTGCGTATCCCCAATCGCACCAATCCGACCGTACTCGAAGATAAGATTCCGCAAGACAAGATGTTTAGCATCTTCAGCGAATATAATTCGTGGAACAAACTACTGAATATCAATAATGTAAGCGATTTCAACGTGGCATGCAAGGGCAACCGCAGTTTTATGATGATTAAACTTGCCGAAGCGTTGCACGAGAAGAAAATCGCCCAGATGGCGGACGCTATTGCCAATCGCGAGGAGCGTCCGAAGTTCATTCTTATCTCAGGACCGTCTTCATCCGGAAAAACTACTTTCTCAAAGCGTCTGCAGATTCAGTTGCTTGTCAACGGGATAAAGCCTGTCATCATCTCGATGGACAACTATTTCGTCAACCGTGTTGATACACCGCGTGATGCCAACGGGGATTGGGACTTTGAGAATATCAATGCCCTCGACCTACCCTATTTCCGCCAGCA
>JBNMHB010000099.1:0-7232 GCA_050872525.1 Bacteroidales bacterium
AGTAAACACATTGAAAATCACCTATTTATATGGTATAATCGTTCATTCCCCGGCGAATACGAAAACGAATCACAAAACCGGAAGTATTCGCCAAAACTCGTCAGCCATACTATCGTCCTATTTTGATGCGGTTGCCCTGTTTCATATTGCGTATATCCTAAATTCTTCGTACCTTTGCAGCAAATTACAATCACTATGCAACTGCATCAAGTTATTGAGGCTATGCGCCCCGTGCGTGTTGTGGGGACACTCCCCGACGATTATGCCATCAACTATCTTCTTACCGACAGTCGTCAGTTGGGGGCGTATCCTGCGCAAACACTTTTCTTTGCTCTCCGCACAGAGAAAAACGATGGAGCAAAGTATATCTCCTACCTTTCTGCAAAAGGCGTATGCGTATTCGTTGTGGACGAAACACAATACACCGCTTATTCACTCGCCATCGCTCAACCGTCTGTCTTTCTGATAGTTGGCGATGTATTATCCGCCTTGCAGGACTTGGCGGCGTACAAGCGTTCTTTGTTCCATTGCCCCGTCATCGGTATCACAGGTTCCAACGGCAAAACCATCGTCAAGGAGTGGCTCTATCAGTTGCTCAAAGACGACTATCATATCACCCGCTCGCCCAAATCATACAACTCGCAGATAGGTGTACCATTGTCGGTCTGGCAGATGAACGAACAGACGCAACTGGCTATCTTCGAGGCAGGAATCTCGCAACCCGGTGAGATGGCGCGTTTGGAGCGTATCATTCGCCCCACTATCGGCGTCATCACCTATATCGGAGCAGAGCATGGCGAGAACTTTCCCTCCCTCGAAGCCAAACGCGCCGAGAAGATGTTGCTCTTTGCCCATTGCCCTACCGTCGTGGAGGACCCCACACACCAGAATGTACGCACCTGCGCGGCGGTGTTACGCGCGTTGGGATACAACGAGGACACTATCGCCGAGCGTATTTTGCGCCAAACGCATGAGACGGTTTTGCAAATCAATCTCTCTGCCTTGGTGAGCAACGTGCGCCATTTCCGTTCTTTGCTCAAACCCACAACGCAACTGACCTGTATGGTCAAAGCCTTTGCCTATGGTGCCGGAAGTGTGGAGGTGAGCAAAGCATTGCAACAGAGCGGACTGGTTGATTATCTGGCAGTTGCAGTGGCTGACGAGGGATTGGAACTGCGACGCACGGGTATCAATCTCCCCATTATCATCATGGACCCCGAGGTGGCAGCACTCGACCTGATTATGGAGAACAACCTGCAACCGAACATCTATTCCTTCCAATCGTTGGAGAACATCATCGGTGCCGCAGAATCCAAAGGCTTGGAGAATTACCCTATCCATATCAAGATAGACTCAGGTATGCACCGTCTCGGCTTTTACCGTGAGGAGATACCCGCGCTTGTCGCACGTCTTCGGAGGCAGAAAGCCGTGCGTGTGCAGAGTGTGTTCTCCCATTTCGCAGGGAGCGACGAAGCACAATTCGATGATTTCACCCGTCAGCAGGCTGCTTATTTCAACGACTGCGCCGAGACTCTCAAATCGGGCTTGGGTTATCCCCTTATGAAGCATATCTGCAACTCCGCAGGGATAGAGCGATTCCCTGAGTATCAGTACGATATGTGTCGTTTGGGTATCGGTTTGTATGGTATCTCGTTTGCGGGCGCGAAGTTGCAGAACGTATGTACGTTGCGCACCACCATTCTCAGTCTCAAGACCGTGCCGGCGGGCGAAACTATCGGCTATGGACGACATACCACACTCTCCGAGCCACGCCGGATAGCAGTCATACCTATCGGATATGCGGACGGGTTCGACCGTCGTTTCTCCAATTATGGAGGCGAAGTAATGGTGCGCGGAAGGCGTTGTCCGGTGGTCGGAAATGTATGTATGGACCAGGCGATGGTGGATGTTACCCACACCGACGCACAAGTGGGCGACGCTGTGGAAGTCTTTGGCGACCACCTGCCATTGGAGGAACTGTCCGACAAACTCAATACTATTCCATACGAAGTACTCACATCCGTTTCGAGGCGTGTGCAACGTGTATATATCTATGAATAAGCAACTTATCCAATGTACCGACCTCACCATCGGCTATCCCGCACGCGTGGTGCAATCGCATCTCTCTTTCTCGCTCGCGGAGGGAGAGATAGTGTGTATGTTGGGGCAGAACGGGTGTGGCAAATCCACTCTCTTGCGCACCTTGGCAGGGCTTCTTCCCCCCATCGATGGTACGTATCGGATAGGCGATTGCACCACGCAGACAGACATTGCACGACAGATAGCCTTGGTGCTTACAGAGCGACTCAGTATCGAAAACACCATGGTACACGATGTGGTGGCAATGGGACGCTATCCATATACCTCCTTTCTGGGCGGTCTCAACGCTGACGATGAACAAATCATCACGGAATCGTTAGACGCGGTCGGACTTGCACACGAGATGCATACGTTCTTCAATAGTCACTCCGACGGTGAGAAACAGCGTATCCTGATAGCCAAAGCTTTGGCGCAACAGACACCGGTGATTTTGTTGGACGAACCTACCGCCCATCTTGACTTGCCCAATCGGATTCGGACTTTGCAACTCTTGCGCCGGCTATCTCACGAGCAAAACAAGTTGGTGCTTATCTCCACCCACGAACTGGATTTGGCGTTGGCTCTCTCTGATAGGATTCTGCTGATGACACCGCAGGCAGGAATCGACTTGGATACACCCTCCGCCCTCCGTGCTATGGACGCTTTCACCCCCGCCTTCGGAATGGATATATTCCACCCCTTAGGATAAAATCAACCCCAAAAGAAACCCTCTCTTTATTGCGGTAAAAGACGGCAACGAGACGGCAAAAAGAGCCGACCCCGCAGGGAGAATACAGAGAGGTATTTAGGGCAAATTACACAACAACTATACGTCCTAAAGAAAAACACTCTGCCCTCTTAATTCTTAATTCATAATTCATAATTCATAATTGCAATGTATAAAAAAGAACTGACATACTATTTCAGCACCCCGATAGCCTATATCGTGATAGGATTGTATCTGTTGGCTATTGGTCTGTTTCTGTGGGTGATACCCGGCGAGTGGAACATCATCGAGTCGGGCTATTCGCAAGTGGACGGACTGTTTCAACTCTCGCCTTGGTTGCTGATGTTGCTTTGTCCGGCATTGGCTATGCGCCTTTTTGCGGAGGAGCGACAGACAGGCACGTGGGATTTGCTGCGCACTAAACCCGTTTCGGTTGGACGTATTGTCGCGAGTAAGTATTTCGCAGCATGGACTATTGTGTTGATTGCGCTTCTGCCATGTGTAGTGCATTATTTCGCCGTGGCGTATATTGCCGAACCGATAGGCAACATCGATGGCGGGGCATTTGCCGGTTCCTTCATCGGATTGGTGTTGCTCAGTGAGGTGTTTATGGCTGTAGGTGTGTTGGCGGCTACATTCAGCAAGAGCCAAATAGTCAGTTTCATACTTGGGGCATTGGCGTGTTTTGTACTGTATTGGGTTAGCCTCCAAAACCATTATCGCAGTCTGTCGCGTGGCGTGATAGACCTTCGGGATGTGGTTTATATGCTCAGTATCAGTGCAATAGCCGTTATATTGGCAACGGTTATCATCGACCGCCTGACCCGCAAATAATATGATTGTATGACACGAATCGGACTATTGAGTGATACACATGGTTTGCTCGACGCACGTGTGTTGGAGCATTTCAAAGATGTGGACGAGATTTGGCACGCGGGCGACATCGGGAGTGAGGAGGTGTTGCGAAGTCTTAGGGAGTTCAAACCCACGCGCGCGGTGTATGGTAATATGGATAGTGGTGATGTACGCTACTCATTAGCAGAGTTCTACCATTTCCGTGTGGAGGAAGTAGAGGTGCTGATGACGCATATCGGAGGATACCCGGGTAAGTATAATCCGTGGTTATTGCCTATGTTTCAGAAGAGTCTGGACGCACTCAACCACCCGGAGTCTTCGCAAAGCGCACGTATCGACTTGTTTGTGTGCGGGCATAGTCATATACTCAAAGTGCAGTACGATTCGCATTACCAATTCCTCACTATGAACCCCGGCGCAGCAGGTAAGCAAGGTTGGCAAGCGGTACAGACCTTGTTGCGCTTTGTCATCGATGGCACACAAATCCGTGATTTGGAAGTCATCGAACTGCAACGCACCTGATGTGTGTCAGATTGTGCCGATTGTCCAAAGAGTAAAGAAAACGTGCTTTTTGTTAGCATAAAAAGCCATTTTTGAGGTATAAAAGAGTGATTTTCTATAGGTTTTGTAAAATACATGTTGCAAAACATACAAAGTGCTATTGCCCATATCCCCTAAAAGCAGTACCTTTGCACTCGAAATCAAAACAACACAATCTTTTTTGTACCTTAAAAAAACAGACTAATACCTTTAGAAAAAAAGTCGTCGTGATGACGACTTTTTTTATGCCTATACCTTACTTTTCGTGTATTGGAATATCTCATAAAATAGCACAATAGTTCAAAAGGATAGAAGAAACCTACAAATTGTGGTGGGTCTATTGTATGAACAGGCGAAAAGGGGTACCTTTGCAGAAACTAATTTTGCAAAGTATGATGATTAGAAAAGTATATCTCGTTATTCTATGCTTGTGTGTACTCGGTTTGCCTGTTGTGGCACAAACGATTCGTCCGTGGGAGCGGAATGGTATGCGCGATACGTATAAGTTGTTTGTGCGCCATACATGGAATGTGAGTGATGCCGTAGATGAGACGTCGGGGTATAGCCGTCGTCAATATGTATATTCCGACTCGGTGTATATTCCGCAAACGCTTGATGGTAAGCGGTTTACGCTCTCTGTGGGGGCAGCCGACCAAGAAGCGTGGGCGTATGTAAACGGTAACTTGGTGGGCTATCATGCAGGTGGTTATACTGCATTTGCATGGGATATTACCCGCTATTGCCATGTGGGTGAGATGAACCATGTGCGTATTGTGGTCAGCAATGAATATAATGCAGAAATTCCGCCTCTGTCAGCGGACTTCACATTCTTTGGCGGATTATATCGCGATGTGGTACTGACCGCCACATCGCCTCTGCATTTTTCTACAACACACTATGCCACGCGGGGTGTATATGTTTACACTCCGTCGGTTTCTACAGAGCAAGCCACGGTACGTGTGGAAGCATTGGTCGAGGGAAAAGGCAGAGTAGAGTGGTCTGTCAGCGGGCATGGCTGTTCGAAGACGGTTCAATCGCGGGTTAAACACGGCAAGGCGGTGGCGGAACTGAATATTCCGAATCCTGCTCTGTGGACGCCCGATACTCCGAATCTATATACAGTGTGTGCGCGGTTATATGACAGTCAAGGCAGATTGCAGGATGAAGTCGTGGAGTCGTTAGGTCTGCGTTGGTACGGCTTTGGTGCGGATGGGTTGTTTTATCTGAATGGGCAAAAAACAAAACTTGTAGGCAGTAGTCGTCATCAATGTTACAAGGGTGTAGGTAATGCGTTGCCCGATTCGCTGCAACGTAAAGATATTGAGTTGATTAAAGCGATGGGTGCTAATTTCCTCCGTGTGGCACACTACCCGCAAGGCGAGTATATTATGCACTTGTGCGACAGTATCGGTTTGCTTTGCTCGGTGGAGATTCCGCTGGTAAATGCCATTACCGAGACGGAAACTTTTGCACAGCATTGTATCGAAATGGTTGATGAGATGGTGTGGCAGAACCGTAATCATCCGTCGGTGGTTATGTGGGCGTATAGCAATGAGATACTGCTGCGTCCGCCGTTTAGGAATGACAGCATTCGGCACGATTTGTATTGCCGCCATACTGCTGCGTTGTGCCAACAACTGAATACGCACCTCAAGGCATTAGACCCTGCGCGTCCGACCATGATTGTGCTGCACGACAACTTCAAAGAGTATAATCGGTACGGTTTCCCCCAAGCCGCCGATGTGGTAGGACTGAATATCTATAGTGGTTGGTATTCGGGGGTATTCTCCGGACTGGATAAGAGTGTGGAGCGTGTACATCAGGAATTACCTCATAAACCGTTGTTACTCACAGAGTTCGGTGCTGACTGCGACCCGCGTATCCGCACAATGTATCCGCAACGATTCGACTATTCGATGGACTATGCATTGCTTTTTCACCGGCATTATCTGTCGTTTGTGTTGCAGTGTGAATATCTTGCGGGGGGGGCAGTATGGAACTACAATGATTTCCATTCCGAAGCACGCTTGGGTGCTCTGCCTCACTACAACTGCAAGGGATTGGTCACTTCTGACAGGCAGCGAAAACTGACCTATTTCTATTATCAGTCGGTGTTGCGTCATGACAGTGTGGGGGTACAGGCGGCAGATACACTGACAAAGATGCTGCAAATGCCTGAACCTCAGTTGCTTCCCCTGCGTGTGAATATGGGGAGTCGTTGTTTCTTTACCGACGACAGTGCGCATGTTTGGCAGCCGGAGCAGGCTTACACACAGGGCAGTTGGGGCTATGTGGGAGGTGAAGCGTTTACCAAGAAGACCAAGTACGGACAGTTGCCTGCTGCCGATGTGGACATACTCGGTACTGACCAAGACCCGCTATATCAGACTGCGCGTGTAGGCGTGGAGATGTTTCGTGCCGATGTGCCTGCGGGACAGTATCGTGTGGTGTTACACTTTGCCGAATTGGAGAGTCGGGAAAAAGAACAGATGTCGGTGTATAACCTTGGTAATGAGGCTATTGATACCGATTTTCGCGGCAGAGAGATGGTCGTTAGGGTGCAAGATTTGCCCGGCGATACAATCAATCTGACTCGTCAATATGGCAGGTATCGTGCAGTGGAATTGCACTATACGGTGGAGGCGCAAGACGGGATTGTTATCCGATTTGAGTCGTTGAAAGGAGAGACACTACTGAATGGTATAGAAATTATGAATTGAGAGATTTGCGATAGGCTGAGGGCGTTGTTCCGTAGCGTTTGCTGAAACAACGTATGAAATAACTGACGGTATTGTAGCCCGCAAGGTCTGCTATCTCGGCAACAGATTTCTCCGGTGCTTCTTTGAGAAGGTTGGTGGCTTTCTGTAGTCGCATATCCGAAATGAGTTCATTGGGTGTTTTACCTACGGCTTCTTGTAGTTTGTTGTAGAGTCCGGTTCGGCTCATACACATTTCCCGTGCCAACTTGTTGATGTCGAAGTCGGAGTCATTGAGGTGTGCTTCGATGATGGTCTGTATCTGCGTAACAAAC
>JBNMHB010000100.1:0-7202 GCA_050872525.1 Bacteroidales bacterium
GAAATGAATCTGTTGTGTGGAGTGGGTACCGTCGGGCGTACTGTGGTGTGTGGGAGTATGGAAGTGCGAATGGACAATATAGGTGTCATTCACAATATGCGCGTGGGTAAACATGGTAATATCCGTGTAGTACACACAGAATAGCACCGACAGCATACACGCTATCGCTTTACGCACATATTGTTTCCTATTTCTCACTGCTTTTCTTTCCTACAAAAACTATACCAGACAATAGCAATCTTGTCTTTCTATCGCGGGGCTGTCGTGAGTCAATTCGCCCGATTCGCGTACCATCAAATAGCAATCAATTACGCCCAAAAGACGGCAACGACACGGTAACGAAAGCCGTCTGAAAGCAATAGAGTATTCCGTAGTAATAGTATCTCCAAGCCCGTATGCATTCACCCCTGCTAAAATTAATGTTATGAAAGTAATATGAGAAGTTGATGATTTTACAATTTACATGGATTACAAAAGTGAATAACTGATGTAATAAAAGTATTGATAATAAGATGTTTTTGCCACTGAGATCCGTTCTCCTTTGGAAGAAGAACCAAGTATTTGCAAGTCTCCATACTTATATGTTGAATATTCGGAAGTACTTGAATTATGGTAACTCAGTTCTATTCCGTTATGTTTTTCTATTGCTAAATAGTAATTTCCGGCATTAGAAATAGTGAAAGAAGGTGACACTTTGGTAATGTCGCCTTTGGATACATATACCCGTTTTGATGCAATTAGAATATTAGATGAGTTGTATAGTCCTATTGTTATATAGCCTGATTTGTTTGACCGGACGTAAAAGGAGTTGATTTTCAATGGCTTCCTTGCATACAACCATAAAGCATACGTTTTATCATATCCTGCTGTGGTCGAACCACTAATGTTCGCACCTACGATATTGCTACTATAATTGGACGAGGCAGAAGTGGTCTGATTCGAAGTATAACCACCATTAAGGCGATTCTGTAATGTAGTGATAGTTGTTTTTTGTTCTCTGTTCTCTTTCTCAAATTGTTCTACTTTGGCATTGGCGATGGTGAGTTGTTTTTGTATTTTGCTCAAGTCATCATTTAGTTGTGCCTTTTCAGATGTAAGGTTTTTATTTTTTGCGCTTAATGTTGATATTTCAAGTTCCTGCCGGTAATTTGTTATAGTCAACTCGCTAATGCTATCTCGTTGCAGTTGAATAGTTTGTTTCTTTTTGTCGATAGCGGTTTGTAGGTTGTTATTTACCACTTGCAAGCGACGAATTTGGTTGTTTGTATTGCTAACATAAAGCAAGATACCAATTCCACCACAGGATATAATAAGTATCAATATCAGCACAAGGGTTATGTTCTTTTGCTTCCTCTTGAGGGACGTTATTTCCCCTTGCTGCTGCCTGACTTTTTGCTGTGCGGTTTCCTTAGCTTGGTTGAGAGTGTGCAATTGGGCACTGAATGATGACAGAGAGGCAGTATTATAGTCCGCGTCTTTGAGCACGTACACTTTGGCATAATTGCGGGTTGCCTCAATGATAGATGCCATATCATCCCCAATGGAGAATGATTTGGACTGCTCTTTTCCAAGTGCATAGTTGGACGGAGGCAATTTCTCAAACAGATTCGACAAGGCATTAAGTTGCGATGACAGATATTCCGAAATCCGCGTAAACTCGGCATCTGCTTGGTACAACTTGTCGATATTAGAGGTTATACCACCGTCTTCGGTAAACTCCAATATCTTACCATTGACCACCATATTGGTAATGGCATCTTCATAGATATGGAACAGCGGCTCTACATCCGTAAGCATCACTCCGTTATAGACAATGGCAATACCAACGTACTCGCCTTGCGCTGCCTTCTTGTCGGACAGCCGACGAAGATATTGGTACAACATCAAGTCGCCCTCGCGCCTCACACAAACCGCCGTTTTGGCTTTTGCATTGCGTTCAAAATCTTGGAAATAGGCTTGCGTATGGTCGGTTGGATATTGGGTATAGCCATTGCCTAACTGCCCAAACAAATAGATTCTGCTGTTCATTTACTTCAACTTAAATTTGATAACTTTGTTTTCGTTGTCTATTGTATAGGAAGCGGCACGATTGAGTACTTCATTCCCGAGCAATAAGGGAGCCTCATTGTTAAGGCACACGGTGGCTTGCACGTTATGACAAGACAGTTTCTCGTCTATCACAATTCTATCCAAATTGATGACCATATTTTCTACGATACTGCCATCGGCTATCTGTGAATGAGAAGTACCCAAGATGTCATCCTCCGTCAATAAACCTTTGCTGTACATATATTGTGCTTCCGCCAGCGAGATCAATGTTCCCGAACAGCCCGTATCAAATATCATATCCACCGCCATACCATTAAGCGTTACCTTGATAGTTTTCACACCTCCACGCTCTTGGTATGGAACAGATACTATATCGGCAGAAGAATCTTCGTCCCATTCGTCATCATCAGAATAAGATACATAAGGAATAGATGTCTTCGGCTGTGAGGAGGAACAAGCACTAAGTCCACATAGTGTCCCCAAAATACAGCACATCAACAAAAACGGACTTTTCATTTTTGTACTTTATATTCTTGTGACCACTCTTTCTTTCCTTCTACATACAGAGACAAAACTGCTTTGTCCACGCCTTTCTTAGCTCTTACAGATACTTGCTTTGAGGCTCTTTCTCCACTGACAATTTCAAAACCGTCCAACTTCCACTCTGTTTTATTCCCTGTCGGGACATTTTTTGCACAGACTGCATAAGTAGAATCCTGATAGATACAATCGCCACGGTTGTTCTTAAAATCAACCGTTATTCCTTGAGGAGTAGCAGGTAGAGCAAGTGTTGATGTAACGGTTTCATGCGTTACCTTCTTACTCGGAGGAGTATTCTGTTTATACGCAAATAAATGCGGGCAGAGAAGAAAGACCACTATGAAAGCAAGAATCAAAAGGCATAGTGCGGATATGCCTAGCGTTACCCACGGACATACGGATTGAGGGGTGTATTTCTCCTTTTGTTCGTATTCTGCATCAAATTGTCGGTCGGGTACTATTTGGCTCATTTGTTTCGACAATTCCTTTATTTGTGGGTGTATTTGCCGAATGGTTGTTTCTACTTGTTGCTTTGTTCGCTCCTTTTCTAATAGTCTATTCTGCTGCTCTAAGTCAGAAATTCTCCGTTCTTTGTCGCGCAAAAATCCTTCTAATTGCCGCTTTGTGGCATCAAGTGCACTTACTTTTTGCCTAAGGCTATTGCACTCTTGAGTGGTATTATTGAGTTGTGCTTGCAACATTCCGCACTCCTCTGTCATACGTTTGCTTTTCTCTTTCTCGGGGTTTATCTGCTGATTGAGATGCTGAATAAGATTGTCTTTGGAAGGGTATTCGGGGGATACATACACTTTAAGGCTATTACAAAGACCGTCATAAAATGCCGGACAATCCACATCAGACAAGTTGTATCGTTGCAGTGCAGAAGATGTTTTAGCAAGATGATTGCTGTCTATCCGGCATATATCACCTTTATCAACAAAACTCTTGGTGAAGGTTTCCAATAGTAACTTTTGTATATCCTCTAACTTTGCTGTCTTCTCCGCAAATGAGGATACCTTGTAGGCCTCTTTATCCTGTCGTTTTTCAACTATTGTACCATTGGCAACACATTTCGTATAGATTTGGTCAAATAGTTTATATAGGTTGGCAGTATCTTTGCAATAGTATAAACCGTCTATGCTCAAAGTCATTCCAAAGTAAGCCCCAGGGCGATTGTCTGCACTCAAGAAATCTTTATAACGCAAATAGAAAAATATGTACGATTCGTTCGAGGAGATACCTCTATGATAAATCGCACTTTTTCTTCCGTTTCACTAGTATAGCAACTTTTGATATAGTCCCGATCCTCTTCTGCACCCCAAATGTTTTGTCCTTTGGGTGTACCATGTATGTAAAATAAGAAACGCATACTATTATCCTTTCCTTATTTTCAAAATTGTATTCCAAAGTCTGTGAGGATAGATATCGTCCCCCTGCTCATACGTCATTCCTCCATCCACTTTCGGACTATAATCTCCAGTTGAAAACGGAACAAATTCGCATCTGTATTCAGAAAAGAAACGTGTGATAGGGTTCTCGTTGCGGAATGGTTCAAAGATACCTTTGTATTGATCTTTAATCGATTTGATTGCTGCGATTGTGTTGATATGTCCACCACCTTGCACAAACGGAGTCTTGTCTATCTTGTTAAACAAGAATACGGCTTTATCCTGACGTTTTATTTTCGTCTGTAGTTTTTTGATTTTAGCGGTATAGCCTTGTCTGTCTGCTTCGTCCAACCAATTGGGTTCCACTACAAACAGCCATATTTTGCGATTATTGTTTGATATGATATTGTTTACATATCGGGGGAATGCACCTGTATCTACTTCCGGCATATAGTACCCTTCACCAGGGCTTCCAATATCTGACAAATAGGACGTCCTTTTTGTGTAACTTTGACCAACATGAAACTGATGTTACTGGTTCCTTCTGCGGCATTGTCGCTATAGACCATTTCGTTGAACTTTTCGCACATTCGCTGATAATGCGTGTCAGCTGCGGGGCGGAACGTTTCTACTGGTCTGACTTCATACCCGTGTTGGTTCAAATAACGTGTTAGGCGGATAAGTGTCATCGTCTTACCGCTCGTAGGAGGTCCAAACAGGACAACGATAGGTGTTGTCGGGTCATCAATTGTCACACGTATTGCATTTGCGTCCGTGATTTCCTCTTGAGACAAGCCTTTAATTGAGTTGCCCAATGAAGTGGCTGTACTCTCTGTTGGTACGTTGTATGGTTCTGCCTGTGCGGTTTCCTCTGCGATAGGAGCCTCTGTGGTTTCGGGAGTTTGGTTTTCCAAATTCTCTAACTGAAAATCTGCCATAGTATTATATTTTTAATTATTTATAATTCTGTTTAATCTTCTCGTTTTTTGAAAGTTAAGTCGAAGAAGATGAATGCGGCAATATCTACCAAAATAGATATGAGAATCCAAAAGATAAAGCCATGACCTTTATATTGACCTATTAGCACATCATGCCAAACATCAAAAACACTCATGAGGCGTTTTAGTTTGGTAACGGGATGTTCTGTGACATATTTTTCTTTGTCGGATTCATTTTGAAAACTTATAAAGTCGTTGTAGGTTTTGATGGTTGCATAGCCTGCCAACAGGCGGTTATCCACCTCGTGGGCAAAAGTAACATCATTGAGTGCACTCGGGTTATTATTCATTTCCTCAGCGATAAACTCAAGATTCTTGACATCTGTACGTGCTTTCTTTTGATACTCGGCTTTGTTGGCTGCAGTCATAGAGGCACGAATGGCATCTTTGCGTGTTTCTTCAAGGGCGTATATCTTTTGACGATACATATCCACCAATTTATCACGTTGTTGTACAGATGTACTTTTATATGAAATCGGGTCCACCTTTGGCACATCCAATAGTTCTGCGAATTGACGTAGAATCTCTTTGGCATTGGGGCCGAATCCGGGATTTGCATCATTCTTAATTTCTGTCTCCAAGTCTGTCAGTTTGGCTTTTACCTTATTATCCAATTCGGTTTGCTTTTCTGTGATTTTGTTCTCCGTCTGCGTGTCGTTTACTAACTGGTTCAAGTAACCCGATGTAGTTTGAATGTCATCTTTGGCAATGCTGTTAGCCACGGAGCGATAGAAAAATGTGTGCGTATTCGTGGGCATACTGCACACGAGCCAAAAGACCAACGTAATGACAATACCTAAAATGAGTTTTGCACCCCGTTTCTCCACATAGACATTCTGATTGAGACTATCCACAATCAGTTTAGTGCCTAATGAAGCAATAATGAAAAAGGCAATAGTCACAATCCAACAGAATACCACAGGCCATGTGTTTAATAACATGTGCAATGATTCTGCTGTAGCCCAGCAACTTACTCCTGCTAATGCCACAAATGCGACCAGGTAGAGGAGTTTTAGTAATTTGTTTTGTTCTTCCATATTTGTAATGATTAAGTTTGTTATTTTCTACCTACAAATACATACAAAAACAAAGCGTGAACTTTCGTTCGCAGTATTTGATTTTTCTGAGGTCTTCGACTACCTAACGTATTCAAATATATGCACAAAAGCCCACGCCCAAAGCGTGAGCGTCAATCGGCTTGTGCTTGAATACGTTTTTTGTTTCTCTAAAAAGTGTCGAAGTTTTCAGAAAAATCAAGACTCGCTGTATAACGCTTTAATAAATATATGTCATTGCATCGCCTTACCGATGCGTGGTTATGCCATAGGCTAAATGATAATGTTGGTTATTTTTTATTAGTTTGCAAATCTTTTACAAGAACCGCCTGCAAAGGTACAAATAAATTTTTATATGTACAAATTTTAATTGAACAGTTAACCCTTCCCTTTATTTCCCTCCCACAAGGGTCTTGATGTCGTTCAGTTTGTTGAGTGCTTCGAGCGGGGTAAGGCTGTTGATATCCAAGCGTGTGAGTTCATCGCGTATCTGCTCTAAGACAGGGTCGTCTAATTGGAAGAAACTCAGTTGCATACCCTCCGGAGCATTGAGTGTCGCCTTGCCCCCTCCCACTTTCTTCACGTTCTGACGCAGTTTGTCGCCTTCGGAGAGTGGCGAAGCACCGCCTGCCACAGCATTGCCATTGCCTTCCAACTCATGCAGAATCTCATCGGCACGGACAACGATACTCTCCGGCATACCCGCCAACTTAGCCACGTGAATACCAAAACTATGCTCCGACCCGCCGCGTACCAATTTGCGCAGGAAGATAACCTTGCCATTTACCTCGCGTACCGACACATTATAGTTGCGTATGCGCGAGAACGACTGTTCCATCTCGTTCAGTTCGTGATAGTGGGTGGCAAAAAGGGTCTTGGCATGTCCGCGCTGCTCATGGATATACTCCACAATCGCCCACGCAATACTGATACCGTCGTAGGTGCTGGTGCCTCGTCCTAATTCGTCGAACAGAACCAAACTGCGTTCGCTGAGGTTGTTGAGGATACTTGCTGCCTCGTTCATCTCCACCATAAACGTACTCTCACCCAACGAGATATTGTCGCTGGCACCCACGCGGGTGAAAATCTTGTCCACCACACCGATTGACGCGCTCTCCGCAGGTACGAAACTACCCATCTGTGCCATCAGAACAATCAGCGCAGTCTGACGC
>JBNMHB010000101.1:0-7098 GCA_050872525.1 Bacteroidales bacterium
CTGTTGGAGATACTACAATATTAGAATGGAGCAATGTAAAATCTATGAAAGTTTATCTTTTGCATCCTGAGGATTCGATTTGTGTACTAATGGATTCTACAAGCAATTCTATAAAAATATATGCCAAAACGGTAGGGAAAGATACCCTATGTGCAGATTTCTATTACCTATACAAAGATAAGGTAACAAATGCACCTGATATGATAAATCGCACTCCTATCACCGTTTTGCCAAAAGAATAAGCACACTATGAAAAAGAGTATTTTTATTTTGATGGCATTAGTATGCTTGGTTTCATGTGAGTACAAACGCCCGGAGGTAATTGTCGGAACGAACACCCTAACAATAGGTGAAGAAACAGTTATCGAGGTGAAACACCCACGCGTACGAGATATTGCATTTACATTGCTTCATGCCGAAGATTCTATTTGTACTTTAGGCGACCGTACAAAAAAAACAATTATAGTACATGCAAATAAAGTAGGTATAGATACAATTCAAGTGGATTATGTTTATACCCAAAGTATCTATGACTATGGGGAATTCGAATATATCCCCATCACCGTTTTGCCAAAAGAATAACAACCCATAGCCTTGCAAAAAGGCGCATTTTCACTCCCTGCTTCAAGCGGGTCTCGGAGCAGGGAGTTTTTGTTTTGAAATCGAAACTATAGCGGCTGTTCGCTATAGACAACATAAATAAGGTATTAGTATGACAAAGATTAAAGGAAAGAATGTCCTCATCACGGGTGGGGCATCGGGTATTGGAAAGATTATGGGGCGGATTTGTCTTGAAAAGGGTGCGAAGAATTTGATTATCTGGGATGTGAATCCTACTTCGTTAGAGGCTACCCGTATGCAATTCAGCACGTTAGGCAATGTAACGACCTATCAAGTGGACATCACAAACGATGAAACTGTGGTTGAGACCTATCGGCAAGTATTGAGCAAGTTTGAGCGCATCGGCGTACTTATCAACTGCGCCGGTATCGTACGCGGGAACAAGACATTTAATCACAATACGATTGACGATGTGCGCCTGACTTTCAATGTGAATAGTATTGCGCCGATGGTACTGTCGCTACAAGCCCTGCAACCTATGCTCGACCTCAACGAGGGACATATCTGCAACATCGCTTCGGAGGCGGGTATGATTTCCAACCCGAAAATGACTGTTTATGCTGCCAGCAAATGGGCGGTAATCGGTTGGAGCGACTCGCTGCGTATTGAACTGAGCGAGATGAAAAAGAACGTACACGTTACCACCATCGCACCCTACTACATCAATACAGGAATGTTCGATGGTGTAGAGTCGCCTATATTCCCAATCCTCGACCCCGAAAAGACATCCAAGAAGATTATCCGTGCCATTGAACGCAATCAGGATTTTTGTGGACTGCCATGGGGATTCCATTTCGTACGTTTTATGCAAGGTATTCTGCCGACGAAAGTGTTTGACTTTGTGTTTGGTACAGTTTTTGGTATATTCAAAGCGATGGACCATTTCACAGGTCGGAAATAAACACATTATGACAGAGATAGAACGAATACACGATGTGCAAAAGGCGTTTTTCCAATCGGGGAAAACACTCGATTATGCTTTCCGCAAAGAGATGTTGCAACGGTTTGACCATGCCCTGCATACATACGAAAAAGCACTGACCGATGCCCTTTGGACAGACCTGCACAAGTCGTATGAAGAGGCGTACCTGACAGAAATTAGCATCGTCTATGGCGAGATACGCAACCACCTGCGCCACTTGCGCTGTTGGATGCGTCCGGAACGAAAGTCGTCGCCGATAAGTATCTTCCCCGCACGGAGCAAAGTCATCACGGAACCGCTTGGCAATACGCTCATCATAGCACCATGGAACTATCCTGTTCAGTTAATGCTCAATCCGCTTGTTGGAGCAATATCGGCAGGGTGTACGGCTATGCTCAAACCTTCGCCATACACGCCACATGTGTCGGCAGTGCTGAGTGAGATGATACGCGCCACATTTTCAGAGGAATACATCGGTATCGTGGAGGGACACCGCGATGTGAATCAGGCTCTTTTGGAACAACGTTGGGACTTGATTTTCTTTACCGGCAGCCCCGATCTTGGCAAGAAAGTGATGCTTGCAGCGTCGAAATATCTCACGCCTGTAGTGTTGGAATTAGGGGGCAAAAGCCCGTGTATCATTGACCGCGACGCCGACTTGAAAGTGGCTGCCAAACGTGTAGCATGGGGCAAATCACTCAATGCAGGACAGACCTGTATTGCACCTGATTATCTGATGATTCACCGCGATGTAAAAGACGAGTTTCTCCGTCTGCTCAAACAGGAATTTGAACATCTGTTGGGCAAGAATCCGCAAGAGAGTCAGCACTTTGTGCGTATAGTGAGTGAACGGGCATTTGAACGCCTAAACGGCTACTTGAAGGACGGGAATATCTATTTGGGTGGCAAAAACGACCCGCAAGAGCGTTATTTTTCACCCACGATTCTGACCGATGTGCACCCAGACAGCCCTGTGATGCAAGAAGAGATATTTGGTCCGATATTTCCGGTACTGACTTTCAATGATTTGCAGGAAGTGATTGATTTTGTAGCGAATAGAGAGAAACCATTGGCACTATACTACTTCGGCAGTCATAGCACGCATATCCTCAAACATACTTCGGCGGGCGGCACGTGTATCAACGACACCATTATGCACATCGTCAACGATAGAATTCCGTTTGGCGGTGTGGGCAACTCGGGTATGTCGGCATACCACGGCAAGGATTCCTATTTGGTATTCAGCCATCGCCGTGCTGTGGTTACTACTCCGACATGGATTGATATGCCTTTCCGCTATATGCCCTACTCGCTCTTCAAGTGGGCGAAAAAGATATTGTAGAACAAGGGAGCAAATAGGGAAACGATTAAAGATGGACGATGTAACCTTTTTCGGGGTGTTCGATGTTGCGGAAACCGGCTTCGTAGAGGTGGTCTTTGTAGGCGTCTTGGGCGGCTAATTCACCATGCACAATAAACGTGCGGCGGACTGCTTCTACATTGAGGCTACGGGTCAGATAATCAATCATTTCCTTGTAGTCTCCGTGTCCGGAGAACCCTTCAATCTTAGTGATTTGCGCTTTTATCTTACGATCGTAGCCAAAGATACTTATCCATTTCAGGTCCGGATTCTGAATACGCGCACCCAATGAGGTCGGCGTGCAATAACCCACAATCAAAATGGTGGTCGATGGGTCGGAGATATGATTTGCCACGTGGTGTTTGATACGCCCCGCTTCAAGCATGCCGGAAGCCGAAATGATAATACAGGGATTGGGGTTGTTGTTGAGTGCTTTTGACTCGTTGATGTCTGTGATATAACGCAAGGTATTGAATCCAAAGGGGTCGTCATCAAAGCGCATATCGTCTTGGACCCCTTCGTTCAGCAGGTCGGTGTACTTGCGGAAAATCTGCGTGGCATTCACCGACAACGGCGAATCCACATAAACAGGAATACGGGGGAGTCGACCATCGTTGTAAAGCCTATCTAACACATACACAATCTCTTGCGTGCGCCCGACGGAGAAACTGGGGATGAGCAATTTACCTTTTTTATAGACACAGGTACTCTCCACCACTCCGAGCAATTCCTCCTCACTTACCAGCGAATCGTCGTGCAGACGGTCGCCGTAGGTGGATTCGCATATCAGATAGTCGCATTGCGGAAAAGGTACGGGCGAGCATAGTATATGGCTCTTTGCGCGTCCGATGTCGCCTGTATAAGCGATTCGTTTCCACTCGCCATCTTCTTGAATCTCAAGGCTGCAAATAGCCGAACCGAGCATGTGTCCGGAGTTGGTGAAAGTGAGAAACACCCCATCAAATAGACGGTAACGACGCCCGTATTCAACGGCAACGAAATGGTGCATACACTGCTCCACCTGATTATAGTCGTACAGCGGTTGCACTTTGGGCTTGTGGAGACGGTCCATCTTCTTGTTGTACCAGCGCACATCCTGTGCCTGAATAAACGCCGTGTCTTGTAACATGATAGCACAAAGGTCGCGCGTGGCAGGCGTGGCGATGATGTCGCCCCGGAAACCCAACTTATATATATAAGGAAGAAGCCCCGAGTGGTCAATATGCGCGTGCGAAAGCACCACATAATCAATCTGTTTGGGGTCGAATCCTAAGTCGCGGTTTGCCGCATCGGTTTCCATACCCTTACCTTGATACATACCGCAATCCAACAAGATACGTTTGCCGGACTTGGTGGTAATGAGGTGTTTACTGCCGGTTACCTCGTTGGCAGCACCGAGAAACTGAATAGTCATAATTGATGTGTTTTTCTACTAAAATGGAGTATGCAAAAGTACGAAGAAATTTGCATATACACAAATAAATATGTACCTTTGCGCGCCTTTTGGCTAAATGAAACATTTTTAGTGAATATGAAACAAAAGATAACGAATATTTTGTATATCACCATTGTGGTTGTGTTGGGTTTGTCATTGCTATGCGGTTTTCTACAGGCACAAGGTTGGATTTCTCTTGGCAGAGCCTCATGGATAGGCAGTTGGGTAACCTCTCCTGTGGCGTTGGTCATCGGATTGGTGTTCGCACTCACGTTGGGCAAAGCCTACCCTGCTTTCAACAAAACGATGTCGAAGAAACTGCTCCAGTATTCAGTAGTGGGTTTAGGTTTCGGTATGAACGTCAATGCCGCTTTGGCATCGGGCAAAGAGGGTATGCTATTCACGATTGTGTCGGTATTCGGCACATTGTTTCTTGGTTGGCTGATAGGACGCAAACTGCTCAAAGTGGACAAGGAGACGAGTTACCTAATCTCCTCAGGCACAGCCATTTGCGGTGGTTCGGCAATTGCTGCCACAGGTCCTATCATCAAGGCCAAGCCCGAACAGATGTCGGTGGCGTTGGGGGTGGTATTTATCCTAAATGCAATAGCGTTGTTTATCTTTCCACATATCGGTAGTGCGCTGACAATGAGTATGAAACAATTCGGAATGTGGGCGGCCATCGCGATTCACGATACTTCATCGGTAGTAGGTGCCGGCAGTGCCTACGATGGTATGCACCCCGATTGGTTGGCAGAACAGGGCGTGTCGGCATTGGAGGTTGCGACCACAGTGAAACTGACACGTGCACTATGGATTGTGGTGTTGGCATTGGTTACGCCGTTTTTCTTCCGCAGTGCGACTCAAGAGGACGGAACACGCACTGCATGGTATAAGACCATACCGAATTTTATTGTGTGGTTCATTGTGGCTATCCTGCTCAATACATACGTGTTGTCCAGCAGCCGTTTCTTCACTTTCTGCGGTTTTGAGGAGGCGGAAGAGATTGCATCGGCGGGGGCGATGTTCAGCAAATCGGTAGGGAGTCTGGCAAAACATCTCATCACACTTTCGCTCTTCTTCATCGGCGCGTCGCTCACACGCGAGACACTCAGGCAAGTAGGTTGGAAACCTTTCCTGCAAGGCGTACTGCTTTGGATTTGCATTTCGTGTATCTCGTTGATGTATATTCTGCTCGTGTAAAAAAACGGTTTGGAACAGAATTTGCATTGGTTTCTGCAAATTCGTAATCGCTATGGTCTCTTCTATTCTTAAACGCTTGTCTTTCTTGCTATTAGCCTGTATGTGTGCCGTGTCGGTACATGCTCAATTACTCTACGAAATAAGCGGCAACAGTACACAGAGCAAGTCGTATATACTTGCCACCAATCGCTTTGTGGATATGGCGTTTATCGACACCATCCCCAACGCTTTTGCGTGCTTTGCGAAATGCAACAAGGTCATTACCGAGTTCGCTATGCAAGACTATGAAGCCATTGCCGCCCTACGACAAGCCGCCATCCTACCCGACTCTGTCCGGTTGAGCAATTTCTATACAGAAGATGAATATCAGTTGATAGACAATGCTTTACGGCTGAACCTTGGCATGGGATTAGACCGCTTGTGCCGTATGAAACCCTCCTATCTGACGGAGATGTTTCGTACCGAACTAATGAAACAATGGCTCCACTACGACGAACAACGGTCGATGGAGACATTCTTTGAGGCAGTGGCACAGGAAAAAGGTATGCCCATATACGGTTTGGACGACGTGGGGGAAACAATGTACATGCTCTTCGACCGCGAACCTTTTCATTGGCAATGTGCGGAACTTAAGAAAGTGATAGAATACCCTGAACGGGAGGTGAAACAAGAACGCGCCCTGCAGGAAATGTACCTGTCGGGACGACTGAGTGATATGGCGTTTCAAGTGGAAAGTCCTGACAATCAGACCAGTATATCGTTTTCTGATTACAAAGTGTATGCCCAACGCAATGTGCAATGGACCAAGCGTTTAGCCCCATACTTGCGCGAGGGCGGGTGCTTTATTACACTCAATGCCATCTATCTCGGTGGCGACAAAGGTCTTCTCTCTGACCTCCGCGAGGCAGGCTACCGCGTGCGTCCTGTCAATCGCCGATTCTCCAAATAAGAAACATACATCGCGACATGCCCGATGGCGTTGCACAACGATGACGCACACAGAAGTAGGCTGTGTATGTATTTTAACGTGAGTTCTATATAAAAAATAGAATAACAAGGTAGCATTAGGGTAGCATCAAAGTATAAAGAAGGTATTATTAGGGTAGCATCAAAGTATAGAGAAAGTATTCATATGTATCGGTTATGTGTCGGTTATGTATCGGTTATCCTATACGCAGGTCGCGAGAAGATAGGGGGGCAACCGGCAGAATTTTAGCAAGGGATGAGCAAGGGATAGGCAAGGGATAACAATGGTGCAAAAGAGGTATAAAAGAAGTGAGTGGTAGGGGAGTGGTAGGGGGATAGACTATACATATAATCAACAAAAACGATTCGCTATAAATATCTTCTCACTACTGTCCCATTAAAATCAGGAATTGTTCTTTGAAATATTTGTAGATTAGTCAGTTACTCAGATTTTTCGAGTAAACGGATTGATTTTTGCCATGACTTTTCAAACGTAAAAATATGCAAAACTCATACATTTTCTCACAACTCGTCAAGTCCTTTGACAGAAACCATTTCAACCACCTCGTCCGTAAATATGACGGCGACAGA
>JBNMHB010000102.1:0-6992 GCA_050872525.1 Bacteroidales bacterium
GCATACCGCCACTACCGCAAGTCGGATCATAGATACTCTCGTCCGGCTTCGGTTGTAGAATTTCAGCCATCAGCGTTACCACCGTACGGTTGGTATAGAACTCCTGCGCAGTATGACCTGCGTCATTGGCAAACTGACCGATGAGATACTCATAACCAAGTCCCATCTCATCCGCAGGACAATTCTCCAGACTGAGTGTCTGTGTAGAGAAATGCTCTATCAACGACAATATAATACGGTCGGGCATCTTGTTCTTGTTCGTCCAGCCGCTTTTGTCTCCGAAGATACCGGTTAAGCCGCCAACCATACGTCCGTTAATCTCCTTTGGCGGATTGGCTTCTTCTATCTGACGGAAAGCGTCCACAAGTGCCTGACCGACATTCTCCGTCACCTTGCGTACGTCATTCCAATGTGCGCCTTCCGGCACAACAATATCATATTCCTGCGAACGGGCATAATCCTCGTCGCCGTCACTCTCCTCCAGATAGCGGTTATACTGCTCGTCATAGACATCGCTCACGCGCTTGAAGAACATCAGCGGGAAGATATATTCCTTATATCCGCTCGCGTCAATCTGTCCGCGCAGCAATACTGCCGCTCCCCAGAGATAACTTTCCAGTTGTTGTAACGTCATATTGTATCAATTATGCCATTGTTCTACGATAAGCGGCTTCCGCCTTGTTCACCCGCTCTACAGCCGCTTTGAATTGCGCCAACACCTCATCATACGACGCGCGCTCGGCTTGGTGGTATTGGATGTAGCGGTTCGGACTGAGGTTACAGTCTTTCTTCAGCACGTCCTCATTCGTAACCACGCGAGCGAAATCTTCCTCGTCGCGGTAGTTATGATAGAGTTCGTACAGCCGATCCACATCGCTCTCTTCCAAGACGTTCTGCGCACGGCGTTTGGTCAGAATCTTGGTACCATCCACCATGAGAATACGATTGACATGCGCCGTCGGCTTCTGCGCACGCAACACCAAGAAGCACGGCGACAGACCTGTTCCATAGAAGAGTTTGTCACCTAAGGTGATTACGGCTTCTATCTTGTCTTCGCGGATGAGTTTCTCGCGGATACGTTGTTCGGTATCGCCACGGAAGAGTACGCCTTGCGGCAAAACCACCGCCATTCGACCGACAACCGGTTTCATACTGGCAACCATGTGCTGAATCCATGCGTAGTCGCCGTTGCTGTCATTAGGCGTGCCATAGAGATTACGTCCATACAGGTCGTTCTTCCATTCCGTCGCACCCCATTGTTCGAGCGAGAAAGGCGGATTGGCAAGCACGCAATGGAAACGCGCTAAATGGTCACCGCTCAATATCTTCGGCTCGCGCAGCGTATCACCCTGACGCACGTTGAAATCACTGGCTCCGTGGAGGAAGAGGTTCATCTTGGCGATAGCGGCGTTCGTCACGTTCTTCTCCTGACCATAGATAGCGCCACAGCAGAGCGAGTCGTTGTGCATATAGCGTATCGCTTCAATCAGCATACCGCCGCTACCACATGCAGGATCATAGACTGACTCGCCGGGCTGCGGATCAAGGATACGGACCAACAGACGTACCACGCTGCGAGGCGTGTAGAACTCGCCCGCTTTCTTCTTGCTCTCATCGGCAAACTGCTTGAGCAGTATCTCATAGGCATCACCCATAAGGTCTGCGGGATAATCGTTATTGCCGAGTTTGCGAGAAGAGAAATGCTCAATCAGGTCGCGTATCTTGGCATCGTCAAGGATGGTCTTGTTCATCCAGTTGCTTGTGCCGAAGATGCTGAGCACACCGTATAGCGTCTCAGGATTGGCGAGTTCGATCTGGCGCATCGCGCCCACGATGGCACTACCGAGGTTCTCCGTACGATTGCGGATGTCGCTCCAATGGCAACCGTCAGGAATGACAAAGCGATGCTGCTCAGGGAAAGCGGCATATTCCTCGTCGCCTCCACTTTCCTGCAGCGCGACAGCCGTTTCCTCATCATACACATCACTCAACCGCTTGAAATACAGCAGCGGTGTGATGTAGTCCTTGAAATTCTCATGACTCACCGGCCCACGTATGATGTCGCACGCCTTGTACAAGAAGTTGTACAACTCCTGCGCCGTTGATATGTTCGTCTCTTTAGCCATTTATAATCGCGTTCTAAGCTTTGTTTCTGTTTCCGAGTGCAAAAGTACTGCTTATGTGTGCAGAGATAGTGCACTGGTTATTGCAAAATGTCATATTTACTGGAATAAACGTATTTGTCTACATTCATTCCTTCAGGAGATGTAAAAGGACGATCATTTTGTATCGCAGACAGAACACCTATCTCATCTCCTTCTCGCACGGTTTTTGAACCATTTGCATCTAATTGATAGTTGGCTACGTAAAATTTATTACCTATTCGCTTTACGATGCCGGAAATCTCATAATCTGATATCCATAGTTCGCCTTGAGGGGGATTCTTTAACAATCTTTGATACCATAGCAATAAGTCCATCACTATATACAAAATGGACCTATACAAATTTACATTTTTGGTTTCGTTCACATAATCGATAACACCCAAAGATAAGTCAGAGTTGCTATGAGATCCATCTTGAGTTATGTTGAGGAAAAACTCCAACGACCGAACTAATGTTTTGGGCATTATCATCTTTGTTGCAGTATAAGCTCCTGCTTTTTTCATATAGAAATAGTCCACCGCACTATTCATAGAAGGGAGACGGGGAATAAATTTCTGTGTTTTACAGGCATCAAAAATCTTCTCCCAAATTCTTCGAGCAGGATTAAAGTAATTTTCCGTATCACGATACGCACCGGTTACATCATATTCAAAGCGTAGAGCCTCCATCAACCATTTGCCACATTTAGGAAGTAGTCTGGCTGCATTAAACTCATTGGCAAAACGACTACGCAAAGCAAAGTCCTTGGTATTTACCTCATCTACGTCTAGTTTGATTTTTTTGAACAAACGTTCTGTAGATAGTTCGCCCATACTTTTTTCAAACCATCTTTCCGTCTTCTCAAACAAATCAATCATACTTTGAGAATCATCTTTCTCACGGCCTTCTAATAATACTGATTTCGGACGACCAGTAAAGAGGAAAAATGGAATGTTAAGCCTCTGCTCCTCATTGTATAGACGGTTTAATTCGAAAGCGCGTCTCAAACCGCTAATTACTCGCTCTCCAGCAGGAAGTTGCTCCGAAGCGTCAAAATTAGCATCAACAATAACTGCATCGACAAGATCAATATTTTCTCTCATCGCTTCGCGCAGTTGTTCTCCAGTTGTGGCGGTTGCGATGATGTCGATTTGATATTTCTCTAACCAACGCTTTTTAGAATCCTCCGTTACAATAGCGGCGATTTCGTCATCAGCCCAAATTACTCTATATTGCCTCATAATCATATGTGTTGTATACATTATTATCTTCAGATGCTGTTAACGGCAACAGAATGTCTATAATAAAATTCCATTCTTCGTCAGAACGCAGGAACATGTATCCATTGTGTTTCTTGGTGATTGAGTATACATGATATCCTCCGAGTCCACTTCTTCCTGATTCCCCGTTAAAACGTCCTTTGGAAATATAATCGTCAATAGTGAAGTTTTGCGGCATAGCATATCCGTTGTTCTTGATTGTGAGGAGAGCATATGCTTCCTCATTAAAGATAACCTTTTCAACACTGACAGATATTTTGTACTCACTCCGTTTTTCTTTTCGGAATCCATGTCGGCACGCATTCTCAATAACGCTATCTAACAAGATTTGCAACATGGTAATATCTGCTTTTACGTTTACGCCATTTTGTATATCGTTCGCGTCAATAGGATATTGTACAATCTCGCTAATAAGTATATTATTAATATACTCCTTAACGTGTGCGCCTAAATCAATGGGTTCTCTCACAAATGACGCAGTCGAGAAATCAGCATTCATCGCATTTACAATACGTTGTATATATGACGATGCCGCTATAAGAGCATTAACGTTACTTGTATAGCCCGCGAGATTTTTGTCGCCTTCATAATCTTGAATGCGACTAATAATATTTTGCTGAGCCAAGAATGGCGTACCAAGCATATGCGCCAAGTCTCCTGCAGCAGTTGTGATGTTCTGACGAGCCTTAACTGCATCTAATACCTTCTGTCGCTCATACACCTCTTTGTCAATAATTGCTTTGACAAACGCTCGTTGTCTACTCAAATCTGGTTCAATTGCCATATGGTAATTGAGCAGATATTCATAATCCCTCTCTATACTACGTCCATATGAATTCCCATTAACAAAGTTCAACAGAGGTTTACTATTTAACAGCAAATAAATTAAATATTCCTGATAAATTCTATGTGAATCGACTTTTAAAGGGAATCCAGATTGAATAAAAAACTCAGTATCGTCTCTATGCCAATAGATAGTAATACCACGCCCTCCACGAGTAGATAGAATAATATGCGGCCCTCGCAATTTACGATACACTATGCGTTCATCAAGCAAAGTGGATTCAATATGTTTAGGAATCGTACAAATATCATAAAAATCGGAAGAAAAATCCGCCTGCTGTATAATGATAGAAGGCTCGCTGTTATAGCGTACGATCTCACCTCTATCAAATGTTGCTACTTCCTTCAGCGCAACTAGTTTTTTTCCAGATTCAACATCTTCAGGGATAACCTGATAGTACTCCGATGCTAAAACATATGATGCCTCTGCAATCTGTTCATAGTTTACATTTATAACGCTATCAGATGAGGCCTCTAACATTTTAATAATAACGTCTACATCTAACAACTTTTTTCTGCTCTCTTTTAACAAAGCAGACTTTGCTTTGACAAAACGAATCGAATCATGTCGCTCTCCTGGTGTTACGATAAATATAGATGGAGATATTGTAGAAGAAAGAATGTTTGGGAGTTCTATAATGGTATCGATGACACGCTCTCGGCAAAGCATCTCTCGTGTTTCTCTACTACGGATAGATGTACAGAAAGAACTACTGGAGCAGCCAATAACTACACGAGCATTCCTATTGTCTTTCATTGCGCGCCGATAATAATAGTCTTCAAATGAGTGACCGAATTCTCTCTCAAATTCCATATATCTACCAGAAAACTTCATTCCCCAAGGGAGCATTGAAACAATGGCATCAAAGTTACCTCGTTGCCAATCTGTAATACTATCTCCCCTAAAGAATGCATGTCCTATTTTACAAGCATCTAATCGGAACTCTGCCCAATGACAGACATCATGAGAAATCTCTTGACCTATATATTGTATATCATGCCCATGCAAGGCTGCTGCTATTGAGGCCAAGCCGGCAAATGGGTTATATATATTATGGCAATGATAATGTTCTATCAAATAGCGATACAGTGAAGATAACTCAATAGGACAAATGGAAGATGACATCGAAGAATAACTCATGTGAGACAAATTAGCAAATACCAATTCGACTAATTCATGATATTCTTCTAGCGACAAACGACTAGTACCATCATTAAATAAATTACGGCCAAGCGATGAAATAATATGTTCCAAATCTGGATTGGAGGTCTGTAGCCGCATCTCTGGATAAACGCCCAATTGAGCCGATGAACGTAAAAGATAATCATCATGACTCATCTCAAAGATTGAATAGCCATGAAATAGTGCATGAAGAATTTGTAGTAACGCATAGGAATCCTCTAAACGATTAAAACGGATTCTTTGAATTGCATTCTTCATGAAATAATATGGTTGTCTTGTCTCCATCATGCAGATTTGTATTTACAATTGAACGATTAAAATCTTCACTTTTTCGATTCCGAGTGCAAAAGTACTGCCTTTGTGTGCAAAGATACTGCACAGATTACAAAAAAGTGCATTATTTGTAAAATTTATTCAATGTCCTCACATGCTCCTTCATCATTTCGCGGACGTTTTGCGGTTCAAGCACTTCCAACTGCGAACCAAACGACAAGAGAAGCGCAATCAGTTCGTTGTTCGGTATCACATCAATGGTAACACGAAACTCCTTGTTGTAGTTATGCTGCGAGGGATGGAGCGGTTTATTCTTGATATAAGGATATCTATCAGGCGCCACGCGCATGACGATATGCTCCACTTTGCCCTTCGGGATGGTAACACCCACCACATCATCAAAATACTCGTCGAAATCCAGTCCTGCGGGCTTGGGTTTGTATTCGCCCAACATGTGCGACACCGCTTCGATGCGGTCTAGGGCAAAGTTCGTAATGGCGCCAAACTCCGTGTTCCAACCAAACAAGAACCAGCGGTTGTTGTACTGCTTGAGGTAGTACGGATGTACCTTACACGTAATGGGTTTGTTCTTTTTGAAAGACTTGTAGCGGATGTTGAGCACCTGCTTGTTGACGATGGCTTCAAAGAGCGGTGTGATATTCTCCAACCCTTTGAGGTCAAGGTTTTGCTCAAAGCCGATGACAGAGTCTTCGCTGCTCTTGAGGTGGAACTTATCTTCCAGTTTGCTGAGGATCTCTTCCATCCACTCAAATTGCGGCATCCCCTTGAAGCGGTTGAGCATGAGGATGGTCTCTTTGAGTTGATCCATCTCCTCCGGTGTCACGGGAACTTTCTCGATGGAGAAATCCGGGTCGGCATAACGATAGTACATCTTCTTGCCATCGCGGTAATGCTCGATCTCCGCACGATAACCAGCATTGGACTCCATGTGGTTGAGGTCATCATATATCTGGCGACGACTAACACTCATGCGCTCCGAGAAAGCATCATACAACGCGTCTGCGCAAGCAGCACGTAGTTCTTCTATGCCGTACTTGCCATGCTTCGACCGCAGGCATCGGTCTATCGCGCGGTAGCGAACTATTGCTCCTTTGTTTTGTGCCATGGTGTAATGTGACTATTCTGTTTTGTATGGTAATGCCTTGATAGTGGATTGCAAATGTGAGATAACATCAATAAGTTTCTCAAAACTCGGAGCATCCGTGTCGTAAATCATATGCAAAAGCATATACTCATAATCCTCACGCC
>JBNMHB010000103.1:0-6962 GCA_050872525.1 Bacteroidales bacterium
CATCGTTTTTGAAGACATACAAGTCTCCCTCATGGCGTTCCCATTTATAGCCGTCTTTATCCAGCAGTTTGGTAACACGATTCTCAAAGCGACGTACATCGCGTGGAACAATAAGGTGGTTTTCCGCAAAGATATACACAAGGCAGAGAACAGGTACTCCGAATATCAGTGTGATGTAAAAAATAAAAAGCGGGGACATATTTTATTGTTTTTGCCGTTTTATCTGTCGGTGAATTTGATATGTTTTGCATCGTAGTGGAGTACGCATATTTGCGGGTTTTCAGGATAGAGGTAGCCGATTTGAGCGTATCCTTCGTCCGGGAACTTATCACAAAACTGGCAATAGCCCGAAGGCGACCGATAATAGCCTGAGCGGTAGAGATACAGAATCCTGTCTGCAGACGGTACTATCGCCGAAGCATACCGCAGTTTTTTGAGCGTCGGGATATGTGTTGTATCGGACCGGATGAACCTTTCATGATGACAACCCGCCAGTATGGCAATGTTCAATTCTTTTGCCAAGGATTGCAAGGAGGAAGCCCTCTCTGCCATATCAGAGTCGTAGGCAGCAGGATATTCTTTCCAATAGGTTTCCTTAGAAATAATTCCTTCAGAATACTTTTTCCAAAGTTTCCCTGTCTTGGATGCTTGAGAATCTAACACTTCAAAATAGTCAAATATAATACATTTCACTTCATAAGGCTTTTGAACCATATCCGTAATATGTTTTCTCAATTCATCCGGGGAATGAAAGCGGGCGGTATCATCCATCAAAATATAATTAGCGATGTCAGTTTCTTCCATTATTTGCAGTTTCTTTTCCAAGAGATGTTTTACCATTGTCTGAGAGAAAAATCCCACATATTGCCCACTTCCTGCGATATTAGCAGCCAAGGATAGCCCAAACTGTGTTACCCCAATAGCAGTGTGCCCGGCAAGGAATGTCAGTTTGCCGACAGGAAGTCCTCCGTTTAGGAAACGGTCAAATTGCTCAAAATAGGTAGGAACCACTTTAGTAAAATCTTTTTCCATAGTTCAAAAAGATATTAAGAGATACACGAATATATATATATTGCACGGACACTAAAAGAATATGCCACAATCATAAGGCAATAAGACGTGGTTGTCTATGTCTGTAATAGTCACTTTATTGCCTTCAAAATCAATTCTAACGATTTCCCTGATGAGTCCTCCCCAATCAGTCCAATAGCAACACGATATGTATGCACGTGTGTTTGCCCAATATATACGTGGTGCCACATCGTAGGTTTCGTCTAACGCAGGCATTGCCTGATGATAACGCTCCTTTATATAAGAGAAGTCTTCTTGAGAATAAAGATATTTTCGAAAGGAATAGTTGCCATGCCAGAAAGAAGGCAAGTTATGCCACATCTCATATATAAGATATGCGACCCAAGCCCCATAAGGAGACACCTCAAAATTCAGATGCCCGAATACGTCATAGTCGCGATTGTCATCCTCGGTCTTTACATATAGTTTACTATTATCGCCTATACCAGCCATTTTGCATAATTCAACGCAAAGTTTCTCAGTATTGCTCAGATATACCAGTTGTTCTCTTTTTGTTTGATGGGAATGATTGCAGGAGAACATGTCTATGATGCGATCGTAGTGTTGGTCTAAAATGATCGTAGTATAATACTGCATAGTAAGTTCGTGGAAGGCATCATTGGAGGTAAGAACAATCAGTTGCGGTTGGGACATCTCCCTGTGTGCCATATCAATTCGCTTCAACCGCTCTTGCTCCTTAAGTTGTCTTTCACGGTCGAGTTTTTTCGTTTTAATTTTGTCCACTACATCTTGAGTTAGAACTATCGGCAATACACATACGACGATCAACGGAGAACCAATAATTATGGCAATATGCCACCAATTGTTATCCACTATTGCGTTTCCCGTGGTGTATTTGCTATAGAATGCAATTGAGTAAACAACAATCAAACTTATGGCATATACCAACGAAATAATCAATAAAGTTTTCATATTCACTATTTATGTTTAGAATTACAAATAACAAGGTGTTGCTATATTGGCAGTTTGATATTTTTGTGGGAGGAACAAGATATTTGTCAAATTGCTAACAGATAATCAGTTGTGAATCACAAAACACTGCCCAACCTAACGGCTTAGTTTCTCCGCTTCACAGCACAAAAGTACTGCATATTTCTGATGTAAGAAAGGAAATACCAAATTATATTAGTTCGTTTTGGGGAGGAACTAATCCACATATCGGTTCATAAGTATTTGAACGCGCTGTGCAAATCGTTCACGAATATATTGGGGAGATATTACTTCCAAACCATCTCCAAAATACAGAATTCGCCCGACTAATTCATTGTTGAATTCTACTTGCAGTTCAAACTCGCCATATTCTCCATCGTCATATCTATCGTATGGTGTTACTACTTGTTGAGTGGGGTGCAATCTTTTGGTATCAATCAGTCCGTAAATATAAGCACTATGTGCACGTATACGAATATGCTCTGTTTGCTCATTTTCCAAGTGTGTTACGCCAATGATATTACTAAAATAATTATCATAATATCCGGGGCTTGCCGGCTGATATACTTCATTTGTACATTCACAATAAGTATCTTTCTCTATTCGGTCGATAGCAATGTTGTATACATCACGAATTGCTTTATAATTAAGCCCCGTAGTTTTTCCGAACAATTGCCAACGTCCTTCATATTCTTGAAGGTATTGAGGATGAAAAAGCAGGTGGTAAACTTCACCCGTGAAATCGCGATAATCAAACTGAATGGCACGTTTATGAATAATAGCCTCATATATCTTGGGTAGCATATCCAGATTCTTGATTTGGCGATTTACATCGGCACTTATACATTGCTTACCTTGAGCACGGGTTTTGCGAATGTTTAGCAAATCTTGCGTATTTCGGAAAAAGTAAGCAATCCATTCTGTCGGCATCAACCATGCCGAGTCTTGACAGAATTGAGCATACGTTTTCAGGTCTCGAATAATGACTGCATTGAGCATATTTGCGAGCGGATTAGCATCCGTTCCCATATAACGCCATTCCTTGTTTCGTGTTCCTCCACGACTTTCCATGCAACCGCTTTCGATTTCCCGAAGAGCCATTACTACACACGAGAATGCTTTTTTAAGTTCACCATATCCATCACATTTGGATACAGAGGAAGGTATTTTTCTCCCTACGCCTTCATAGTATTGTTGCATAACAGAACTATTACTCACCCATTTACGGTTCAGCAACTGTTCATATATGATGTGTGCAAACTGAGGTAGAAAGCCCTCGCCCATAAAGAAATTTTTTATCATGATATAGTGGTATAATTGATTATTTTCATTTTTTGCCTAAAAGAACAGGGTGTTTTTGTTATGAGTAACAATGTCGATATCTATGTTCTCACCTATTACTTTCATGGCGCGCAGATAGTCCGTACTGATCGGCACGATAAGAATACTATCCATATTCTCGTATGCGGCCTGTACTTCCGCCAAATCCGCTCGAATTGCTTGATAGTTTTCCATAGACAAATCGGCTAAGAATATGGATTTCTGCACTCGAAAACATCCTTTCTTTTCCAAATATTTGACTACATATCGACGAACCTTATTGCTTTCAATATCATACATCACAAAGAATAGCATATTTGTTGGTTTCCTCTCCGGCTTATTTACAACACCTAAAATAGTCTTGACTCTCTCGCTCAATGACGGCAGTACTTCCCACTTCTCCTGTTCTCTGCTCGGTGCCGGAGAATCCGACAAACCGGACGCTGCGATGTGTGCCAACGCTGCTTTATAATCCTGAGCATTCTTTGTCCGCCCCATACTTATGCTACCAGAAAGCCATTGATTAGTTCTGCTAACATCTCGTTGAATGTACTATCCGTTCCGCCTCGAGGAGATATTACGACAGAGAAACCTCGTTTCCCATAAAAAATGTTACATTCTCCGTGTTTTCCCTCTAATGTACAACGTATCTTTTGCCCATATTGGATAGGGAGAATAGCATCTACTTGAACATCCAAAGAGGTCAGATATTCGGTGAGTTTATCCATAATATCGCTTACCTCTTCCGGTACATAGACCGGTTTTTCTACCGTTTTTGCCCTCTGCAGCGATAGTATCTCTTTGATTCTTGCCACCGCAACACTATCCGGATCAGCTGTTTGCGATAAAGATTCTTGTTTTGTTTCGGTCTGCTGCGCAGCCTTATCTTGTGCCCGTTTTTGTTCAAATAAGGTTTGCGGAGACCGGGTATTGATAAAGTCGTTGATATCTACTGCATCTGCCAATGGATTATAATGTGCGTCTTTGTCCCAACTCAGAAAACAAGCACGGGTAACATCTGAGGTGCGTGTATCTACCAATTGTTCCAAATCATATTGAACTGTTAATTTGTGTACAAAAGCCTTGTAAAACAATGAAAATAGCCCTGCATCATAACACCGTTCCTTTAACCTAAACAATAGTTTCAATCCGTCTTGACTTGGAGACACAAAACACAACAGCACGCGGTTATCAGTGAGCAAACGCATACGTATAGAGCAAGCATCTTGTCCATACACCGACAAGTGGTCCAAATCGACGAAGAACTTATCAATATAAGCAAAATTTTCTGTCCGTCGAATGGAAGGATTAAACGTACCGCAGACGATATACGGCAGTTGCCGCTTGAGCACAGAGTATTGTTTTTCATCCACAGAGCGTACAATGCGCAATTGCTCTATCATACTACATATTTCCGATTGAGGCTGTTGAAGCATTCCCAATAACTCCTCTTCTGTTATGGGCTGCAATACATCTGCAGAAGATGTAATTTGTTTTCCAAGGTACAACATAGTAATATTTTTTTAGTTATATCGTTTGAATTGTTGTGCTAAATCTTGTGCAAACAGGTTGATATGGGTGCTACGAGAACGAGACAACCCGCGCATTTCCACGATATCCTCCAAATAATCGTTTACGGATTGAATCAATACTCTTCGCCCCAATGATTCCAACCAATAAGAACCATTCGCTTGCACCGAATAATAGTCATCACATAATATATTCTGACATGCTAACGAATACACCACATAGTCTATCCATATCCTGTATATCTCTATCACATCATACACCAAAACCGGTCGATTGTATTCATTCCGATGCAACACTCCGATATAAGGGTCTATGCCTGCCATTATCAATGCTGATTCCACTTTATTGTAGAGTAATCCGTATCCATAGTTCAAAAAAGCATTGACAGGATCAAAAGCAGGATGCTGTGTTCTCTCTGTAAAGCGCAGATTGGCAGGCAATGCCATATTGAGAGCCTCGAAATAAATCCGTGCGGCACTTCCCTCCCAACCTCTTAACTGTGCAGCCACATCTGAAATGTTGTCACCGTCGATGTTACTTATTTTCTCTCTATACACCTCTAATCGATGGATTGCGCGCTCTGCTTCTTTTTGTTGCGGTGCAGGGGGAAACATAATACGAATCAATGCCTCTTGATTAGCCACCTTTCGAACTAATATCTCCCGTATCCATACCACGGCTGCGTGAGAAGAAGTAAATTGCAATTGCCCTTTACGAATAGTAGAAATAGAACCATACTTAGGACTCCATACGCGCCCTTTTGGGGTTCCTTTCTTATCCATAAATACTATCGGGATTTCGTTTTCTATGGCTAAGAAAACGGCATCACTTGTAATACTTGTTCCTTTATTGATTTGAATAGCAGACACTTCTGCCACGGGGACACGTTGGCGTTCATACCCCCTTGCGACCACGAATGCTTGATTATCCGTGTTCAGATTGGTCCCGAATGTTGACAATATCAGTTCCATTATTTCTTTTCTTCTTATGATTACCCCTTACATATTCTCGTATAAAAAATCAATCTATTGATTTATCACATATCGCCCTACATAATATCGGGTAATGAGTATGATATTAGTATGTGATTATCGGGAGGATGTCAGGTGGATGTCAGCTGAACAAAGTTATCCACACTTTTCAAAGAGAATAACCTGACTTAATAAAAAATATCACCCCATCCCTTAATCCTTGTTTGAGTGGAATATGGTCTGTGAGAAAGTGTTGAGGGACTCCAATACCTTGAGTTCCAGGTCGAGTCTTAATCCTTGTTTGAGTGGAATATGGTCTGTGAGCTCGAAATATACGAACTCAACAAGGAAGATTAACAGTCTTAATCCTTGTTTGAGTGGAATATGGTCTGTGAGATAAAATAGAAAGTGATTTGGAAGATATTGTTTCCTGGTCTTAATCCTTGTTTGAGTGGAATATGGCCTGTGAGAACTTAAAACATGGACATGGAATATCCCAAAAGAAACGTCTTAATCCTTGTTTGAGTGGAATATGGCCTGTGAGCCCGTCTTTTGTTTAACTTAAAAATAAATTTTAGAAAGTCTTAATCCTTGTTTGAGTGGAATATGGCCTGTGAGCTGAGTAAATCAGGCAAACGAGTTGCTATTGTTAGTGGGTCTTAATCCTTGTTTGAGTGGAATATGGCCTGTGAGGAAAACGACCCTGAAGTATGGGAAAAGAGTACGGCGTCTTAATCCTTGTTTGAGTGGAATATGGCCTGTGAGGAGTATCCAAAAAGGAATCAAATGTCTGCCAAGGTCTTAATCCTTGTTTGAGTGGAATATGGCCTGTGAGACAGGGAATGCTCCTACAACACCGTGATAATAGCAGAGGTCTTAATCCTTGTTTGAGTGGAATATGGCCTGTGAGGATTGCAACAAAGTGTTAAGCTCACATTTTAAGTGTCTTAATCCTTGTTTGAGTGGAATATGGCCTGTGAGGGCAAAGTACCAAGTTAATGTTGAGGCTCCGGGTCTTAATCCTTGTTTGAGTGGAATATGGCCTGTGAGAAGTGGTGGTATGTCCGGATGGAAAAGAGTAGTCTTAATCCTTGTTTGAGTGGAATATGGCCTGTGAGA
>JBNMHB010000104.1:0-6842 GCA_050872525.1 Bacteroidales bacterium
AACAAAGGTACAAATTAACGCTTTTGCCTGCAAGTCTTCCGACTTAAAAGATACCTTTTGGGCATCCTTTATCCTCATATTCTTTTTGACTCTCCATCTTAATTTTTGATACCTCTACTTTCACGGTGCAAAGGTAAAGTCCGTTTTCGGGTTGACTCGTTTGTCGGATATCCAAACCTCCCTACACCATATATAATAAAGAAAGGCTACGCAACGAAGCATAGCCTTTCTTTATTTTGCGTTATACGCTGTGTATAACTTTGTTACTTCCGATTATTTCTCGTCCTCGATAGCGGCTTGAGCAGCAGCAAGGCGTGCGATAGGCACACGGAACGGCGAGCAAGAAGCATAGTTCATACCGATACGGGCGCAGAATTTCACGCTGCTGGGTTCGCCACCATGCTCACCACAAATACCCGTACGCAATCCCGGACGGACTGCACGACCTTTCTCCACTGCCATCTTGATGAGTTGTCCGACACCATTCTGGTCAAGCACTTGGAATGGGTCTACGTTCAGAATCTTCTGCTCAAGGTAAGCCGGCAAAAACGAAGCAATATCGTCACGGCTGTAACCGAAGGTCATCTGTGTGAGGTCGTTGGTACCGAAGGAAAAGTATTGTGCCTCGGTTGCGATACGGTCTGCCGTGAGGGCTGCACGAGGAATCTCAATCATCGTACCTACCTCAAATTCTACCTCTGTACCATACTCTGCGAATACCTCTTTTGCCACGCGCATGATAACATCCTTCTGCTGTTTGAACTCGTACAAGATACCAATCAGCGGCACCATAATCTCAGGCATCGGGTGTTTGCCCGCTTTCTTCAACTCGCACGCAGCCGATAGGATAGCGCGGGTCTGCATAGCGGTGATTTCGGGGAAGGTGATACCCAAACGGCAACCACGGTGGCCGAGCATAGGATTGTTCTCTGGCAACGAATTGACACGCTGTTTGATTTCCTTAACGCTCACGCCCATCTCTTTTGCCATCACTTCCTGTCCCTTTGCGTCATGGGGTACGAACTCATGCAACGGTGGGTCGAGAAGACGGATATTCACGGGGCAACCGTCCATCGCCTCAAGGATACCCTTGAAGTCTGCTTTCTGGTACGGCAGCAGTTTAGCCAATGCTTTCTCGCGACCGGCAGCGTCTTTTGCCAAAATCATCTCGCGCATGGCGATGATTTTCTTATCGTCGAAGAACATGTGCTCCGTACGGGTCAAACCGATACCTTTCGCACCGAAAGCGCGTGCTACTTCTGCATCGTGCGGAGTATCTGCGTTGGTACGCACTTGCATGTGAGTATATTTGTCGCAGAGGTCCATCAGTGCTTTGAAGTCGCCACTCAATTCAGCAGCGCGAGTAGGAATCTGACCGGCATATACCTGACCGGTAGAACCGTTGAGCGAAATATAATCGCCCTCTTTGTAGGTTACGCCTTCTATGGTAACGGTCTTGGCCTTATAATCCACTACGATAGCACCGGCACCCGAAACGCAGCATTTACCCATACCACGTGCCACTACGGCAGCGTGAGAGGTCATACCACCACGCGCGGTCAGGATACCTTCGGCAGCACTCATACCTGCCAAGTCTTCAGGACTGGTCTCGATACGAACCATAATCACCTGATGTCCGTCTTTGTTCCATTCCTGTGCATCGTCTGCATGGAATACAATCTGTCCGCACGCAGCACCGGGACTGGCAGGCAGACCTTGAGTAATAACTTTGGCTTTCTTAAGTGCTTCTTTGTCAAAAATAGGGTGGAGCAGTTCGTCCAACTTCTGTGGTTCGCAACGCTTCACCGCAGTCTTCTCGTCAATCACACCTTCGCGCATCAGGTCCATGGCAATCTTCACCATCGCAGTACCGGTACGCTTACCATTACGGGTCTGCAAGAACCAAAGTTTGCCGTCTTGCACGGTAAACTCCATATCCTGCATATCTTTGTAGTGGTCTTCCAATTTCTGTTGGATAGTATTCAGTTCTTGGAAGAGTGTAGGCATAGCCTCTTCCATACTCGGATACTTTCTTGCACGCTCTTCTTCGCTGATACCCTGCAAGTTAGCCCAACGACGACTGCCCTCAAGGGTAATCTGTTGCGGGGTACGGATACCGGCTACAACGTCCTCACCCTGTGCATTTACAAGGTACTCACCATTAAAGATGTTCTCGCCCGTAGCAGCATCACGGCTGAAGCAAACACCTGTAGCAGATGTCTCGCCCATATTACCGAATACCATCGCCATAACCGAAACGGCAGTTCCCCATTCGTCAGGAATACCTTCCATCTTACGATACAGAATAGCACGCTCATTCATCCAACTGCGGAACACTGCGCAGATGGCACCCCAGAGTTGCTCAATCGGGTCTGTCGGGAAGTCGTTGCCCGTTTGGTCTTTGATGGCGGTCTTGAAACGTGCTACAAGGAGTTTCAACTCGTCCACGTTCAAATCTTTATCCAATTTGATACCACGGATAGACTTCACCTCCTCGATGATAGCCTCAAACGGGTCAATATCCTCTTTGTTAGCGGGCTTCATACCGAGAACCACATCGCCGTACATCTGTACGAAACGGCGGTAACTGTCATATACGAAGTGCGGGTTCTGAGTCTTCTCCACCATACCTTCTGCCACGGTGTCGTTCAGACCCAAGTTGAGAATCGTGTCCATCATACCCGGCATCGAGGCGCGTGCACCAGAGCGAACGCTGACCAATAGCGGGTTTTTCGGGTCGCCGAATTTGCAATTCATCAGGGTCTCGATGTGCTTTACGGCAGCCATTACTTCGTCATTCAATAAACCTACAATAGCCTCTTGTCCAACTTGATAGTACTCATTGCAAACATCTGTTGTAATGGTGAAACCGGGAGGAACAGGTACGCCGACCAGGTTCATCTCCGCGCAGTTTGCACCTTTGCCGCCCAGTTGTTCACGCATCTGGGCATTACCCTCGGCTTTTCCGTTACCGAAGGTGTAAACTCGTTTCTTGTTATCCATTTGTTATTATCGTTAATATATATTTATTCTGCACTGATATTTTTATTCTGCATGATGTGTAGTCGCCTCAATATCCTCGGCGACACTTGCCAAACGTTGTTCCAATTCGCGTCGTTGCTCAGCCCTTTCGGTCGTATCGTTGGGCAACCATGGTTCGCTATCCGGGTCATAAGGCGCGGGAGCATAGCACGCAGTTACCGTAAATGCCACTGCCGACAACATACAGAGCCGAATTACCCCTTGCAGTAAGTTATTCCAGCCCGTACGAAAAAGATGTTTACTTTTCATAAATCCACGTTTTTAGGGAATTGTTTCCAACACAACTAAATTTCCAAAGAAATCAATCCAAAGCACAGAACTAAAGAAATCAATCCAACTCATTAAGATGAGACTCATAAATGTCTGTTCCAAGTAAAAGATATTCCAATTTTCCTCAATTGGTGTTGTTTTTCCTCAAACGTTCTGCAAAGGTACTACTTTTTTTTGTATTCTGCAATACTATGCCTTAATTTTATGTCCTATTTTGCCAAATAGTATGTTATATAACATATTTATGGGCCGTTTGTAAGCGAAAATCGTCATTTTTAGGGCAATCAATAAATATCTTAGGGAAGAGAATTGAAGATACCGGCAGAATCATTTCAAAAATCAAATAGCAACTAAAATGCGACTAAACATGTCATTTTGTTATTTGTCGTTTCCTGCTGTTTGTGGGGATTTCCAAACCGTTTTGTAGCGGTTCTAAAGCAGTTCTAAGAACGCCAAAAAGAAGTCAAAAACTCTTTCTTTCTTCGCGGTATCAATTGTCAAAATGCTGCAAAAATCATCATAAAATATACCACTTTGATTCTTATTAACGCCGCCACGGAAAATCAGATAAGTGCCGCGATAAAATAGTAAGTCATCAATCCGCAGCAGATAAGTTTGAGTATCGTACCGGTCATCAGTCCCACAAACGACCCCCAACCTGCGCGTAGTGCAGCGCGAGTGTTCTTTCCGTCTATCAATTCGAATAGCACCGCCCCGATGAACGGACCGAGTACAATACCCCAAGGACCAAAGAACATACCTACCAACACACCGATAGTGCTGCCCCAGACTCCCCATTTGGAACCGCCAAAACGCTTTGTACCCCACGCGGGAACGAAATAATCCAGCACTTGCACCACCACTACCACAGCGCACCAAATCACAAGAAACTGCCACGTAAACTGCACACGGTCAGTCAGTTGCAACAATAGCATACCTACATACGCCAATGGTACGCCGGGCAGAATAGGCAGAATACATCCCAAAATACCCGCTATCAGGCATATCGCCCCGAGGACAATCAGCAAAATATCCATCTTGGTTCGTCTTCTTTATTCTTTTTGAGCCATTATTCTTGCGCCGTTTTTTCTTCTTCTTTTCCGGTAGAGTTGTAGGCTTCCAATGCTTTGCGCAGTACGACCATGGCTTTCGCTAAGTCTTCCCTATTCAGAATGTATGCCATTCTTACTTGTTGTCGCCCATCTGCGGGATTGGTGTAAAAACCGCTTCCGGGTGCCATCATTATGGTCTGCCCTTCATATTGAAAATCTGTCAGACACCATTGGCAGAACTTGTCGGTGTCGTCCACCGGCAGGTGTACCATCGTGTAGAATGCGCCCATCGGCGTTGGTGCAAATACTCCGGGAATCTGATTGAGTTGGTCTATCAAGAAGTTGCGTCGCAACAGATATTCATCGTACACCTCTTCTAAGTATTCTTGCGGTGTCGAGAGCGATGCTTCGGCAATAGCCTGACCAATCAGTGGCGGCGAGAGGCGTGCCTGACATAGTTTCATCACGGCTTGTCGCACCTTTTTATTCTTTGTGATGAGTGCACCGATACGTATTCCGCACTCTGAATAGCGTTTGCTTACCGAGTCCACAAGCACCACATTGTCTTCTATACCCTCCAAGTGGCACGCCGATATATACGGACGTTTGGTATAGACAAACTCGCGATACACCTCATCAGAGAGCAGATAAAGGTCATATTTCTTTACCAAGTCGCGCAATTGCAGCATTTCTTTTTTGGTGTAGAGATAGCCGGTCGGGTTGTTCGGATTGCAGATGAGTATTGCCCGCGTCTTTTTGGTAATCTGTTTCTCAAACTCCTCTATAGGCATTTTGAAACCGTCTTCAATACGTGTCTTCACCGGTTTGATTATCGCGCCGCATGAGGTGGCAAATGCCATATAGTTGGCATAACTCGGGTCGGCTACAATTATCTCGTCTCCCGGGTTGAGACACGCCACATAGGCGAACATGATGGCTTCCGAGCCACCGGCGGTAATAATAATCTCATCAGGAGAAAGGTCAATGCCATACTCTGCATAGTAGCCCACCATCTTTGTTCTCAACGACTGAGTACCCTGTGACGGAGAATAATCCAATATCTTCCGGTCGAAATTGCGAAGGGCATCCAGGGCGCAATCGGGGGTGTGAATGTCCGGCTGACCGATGTTCAATTGGTAGATGTGTATGCCGTTTCGTTTTGCGGCATCAGCATATTTCGCCAATTTTCGGATAGGCGACAAGGGCATGTTTTGTGCTCTTTTGGATATGTCCATACGTGTTAGTATTTAAGGGTTTAACAATTCGGCTATATTTGGCGACTGACCGATTTTTACAAATCGACAATCTTCAATATCTCTATCGGTTTGTCTATCAGGTAGTCAGGTCTTGCTTCTTCCAATTCTTTGCGTTCCACGAATCCCCACGAGCAGGCTATCACCGGCAGGTTGGCATTGCGTGCAGTCTGTATATCCACCAAACTATCCCCCACATACAATACCCGTTCATCGGGCAGGATATCCAATATGTCGTACACCACTTGCGGGTCGGGTTTGCGGGGTATATTTTCGCGTTCGCCAAACACCACATCAAACAGGTTGGGGTAGTAGTGTGCAATGATTTTCGTGGTGGCTTCGTGATATTTGTTCGAGGCTACTGCCAAGCACACTCCGGCGTTCTTTAGTGTTTTCAATACTTCGGGCATACCCTCGTAGGGTACGGTATGGTCGCAGTTGTGGGCATTGTAGTAGGGAATAAAATCGTTGCGCAGACGTTGCACTTCCTTGGCTGCCTGTTTGGGCGTCTGTTTGGCTTCGGCGGGAAGCGCACGTTCTATCAGTTTATTTACTCCATTGCCCACCAAGCGTGGGTATTCTGTCAGTTCGTGAGTGGGATACCCTGCCATCTCCAATGCGTGGTTGCATGCCAAACCGAGGTCGGCGATGGTGTTGATAAGCGTCCCATCCAAGTCAAAAATTATCGTCATCCTACTAATACCTTAATATTATACGTATAAACTCGTTCGCAAAATTACATATTTTTTCGCATATATGCAAATCACACCGATATATTTTTTACAATATACATGTAATGGTGTACTATTGTACTGTCCAATGGCTGTAGTGGGGTTGCCTATACACATGCTATGCGGAACATCTTAACAAAAAGCATTTTTGAGAGAAAAGGAAATTCCTACTATCCTCTTGGTATCCTCCTGGTATCATCATGATATCCACCTGGTATCATCATGGTATCCACCTTACTTTTCTATACGCAATGTCTTGTCCTAAAATAGGTTGACTGTTTTGTCTGTTAGGACGGGGATAAGTTGACTCGGTGTTAAACTTATTCCGAAGAGAGGTTGACTATTCCCCTTCAGGAGGGGAGACTTTTCTCAGTTATGTGCCCGCGGGCACATAACTGAGAAAAATGCCGTCGTTCGCCTACCTGCTCATCAGATACGTATTTTGCGTGCAAAGATACATATCTTTCTGCACACTACCAATCATTTTCTCAGGT
>JBNMHB010000105.1:0-6811 GCA_050872525.1 Bacteroidales bacterium
GGCTTTACAAATTATCAAAAACCACGAAGAAAGCGGGAAAAAGAAACGAAGTCTTAAGAAAAAACTTTTTATGGCGGCAATGAATCCGGACTATTTACTGCAAATCATAAAAAATGCTAACTTTTGATGCGGTTGCCCTGAATAATACTTGAATAATTTTTATTTATATTTGCCGCAGTAAAAAAAAGGTCAATTACATGTTCAAAGAAAACACACTAACGTCTAAATATCCGCCAATTAACGTCCGTTCTATACACTCAAAGTGTTTGGTATATTTTTTGTAGGGATAGAAGAATAACCTTTAATTTTTTATTAGTATGATTTTCAAGAAGTTAGAAGAGGCACTGAATGCCCAGATCAATGCAGAAATGTGGTCTGCATATTTATACCTGAGTATGTCTGCGTATTGCCATCGCGCGGGGTTTGCGGGTATGGCAAATTGGTTCATGGTGCAGTACAAAGAGGAACAGGACCATGCAATGATTTTCTACAACTATCTGCAAAGTCGCGGTGGAGATGTACGTCTGTCGGCAATCGACTCGGTGGAAACCGAATGGGCGAATCCGTTGGCAGTTTTTGAGCAAACTTTGTCGCACGAGCAGAAAGTTACTTCGCTGATTAACAACTTGATGGACATCGCCGTGCAGGAGAAAGACTATGCAGCACAGTCGCGTCTGCAATGGTTTATCGATGAGCAAGTAGAGGAAGAGGAAAACGCTACCGACATCATTCAGAAACTGAGATTGTTAGACGGCAACTCGTACGGAATGTATGTTCTCGACCAAGAACTTGCCGCCCGCACGTATGTTCAGGCTTCTCCGTTGACAACCGCCTGAGTAGTGGTTGAACCGACAACAAAAAGCGGATTACCGATTTGGTAGTCCGCTTTTTTGTTTTGCCGATATGGGCTTTCTACATCCTCAACTTAAACCCGCTGAGCAAAGTGTCGGGGCAGAAATGGAAGACGGAAGCCATCTCGCCTGCCATACAAAAACCACAATTGCGACACTGGTCTGTACCATATCCCAAACACAGATTACGCGAACCATCGGGGTAAATAAAGTTGGTAACAAAACATTCTTTGCCCAACTGAATCTTGCCTAAAGCATTGAGCTTCATCTTTTTAAGCCCCGAATAACTATTCATTATCGGATACCCGCGGCGTTTGTATTCGATGACGCGGTCAATGATTTCAGCTTTCTTCTCCGGCGTTGGCATCAGATATTCGGTACCGGGATAGGGAGTATGAAAGTTGATGGAAATCTGTTCAATAGCGGGGTTGTTTTTCACATACTCCATCGCAGCGTCCAATGAGTCGCTGTTGAGGGTATTCACCACCATATTCACACAGATATGTTTCTGCCCGGAGCGACGGATATTCTCTTCGAGGCGTGCAAACGTACCCTCTCCGCGCACACTGTCGTGGTACTTGCCTACGCCGTCCATCGACACCCAAATAGAGTGGGGGTGTATCCACGAAAAATCCTGTTGCGCATTAGTGGTAACCGTTACCGAGAAGAACCCGATTTCTTTGGCAGCATCAATGATATCGTTGATAGTCCTGTCTTTTTCCCGCCAAAGTGTCGGTTCACCGCCCTCCAAATCGATAAATCTTGACCCTATCGAATAGGCATAGCGCATATCGCCGAGAATGTCATCGAATGTCCGTTGGTGATACCCCGCACTGCCATACACAGAGCAGTGTTTGCAACGCAGATTGCATTTGTCGGTGATAAAAAGCACCGTTTGCAAGGGGGCTTTGCGACCGAAAAAACGCGCCCGCACAAACCATTGTGCCAAATAAAAGTATTGTCGTATCATAAATTATAACTGTCGTATCATAAATTATAATTATCGTATCAAGAGGTACAAATAATGTTCGTTTTGTATAAAAGTGTACACCGATAAAACTATGCCGCTCCGGCATAGAATATCCGTTGTGTTCCGTTTTTTTGTTTTTCGCCTGTCCCGAAAAAACAACTGCAAAGGTAGTGATTTTATTTGATGTATGCAAAAAGAAAGGTCATTTGATGTATGCAAAAAGAAACGTTGCGACATATCGTTTCCGACATATCGCAACGTCCTTGTGACCCCGCTGGGACTCAAACCCAGGACCTTCAGAACCGGAATCTGACACTCTATTCAACTAAGCTACGGGGCCCTTTTGTCCGCAAGTGGAGACCTGCGAACGATATTTTCTATTTCTAATTGCGGCGGTTTCCTACCAAAATCAGAATGTAGTAAACCAATGTTGCCAACGATGACAAGGCGGCTACCACATACGTATAGGCTGCGCTACGCAATGCGCTTGTTGCCATCGGCGTGGTCTCGCTGTTGGTGATTCCTGCTTCTTGTAACCAATCGATAGCCCGTTTGCTGGCGTTGATTTCCACAGGCAGAGTAACAAACGAGAACAATGTCGTCAGCGCAAACAGCGCAACGCCTAACTCCAATATCTGTGGGAAAACGCCTATCAAGAGCATGCCTGCGAGCAATACCCATGTGAGCCAACGGCTGGCGAACTCCACAGCAGGAACCAACGCAGAACGCATTTTGAGCGGCGCATACGCATGAGCATGTTGCACAGCGTGTCCACACTCGTGGGCTGCCACGGCTGCGGCTGCCACCGTCGCCTGCGAATAGACTGCCTCCGACAGATTTACTGTTTGGTCTGCCGGATTGTAGTGGTCTGTCAGGCGTCCTTTGATACAAGTAACGCGCACATCGGTGATACCATTATCGCGCAACATCTTCTCTGCCACTTCCTTGCCCGTGAGCGGGAGCGAGACCTGCGAATAGCGTTTGAACTTGCGCTCCAGCGAGGACGACACAAGCCAACTCAAAAGCATAATGGTAATAAACACTATCCAATAGATGCTGTTCGCATTCTGTAATACATAATCTTCCATAATCACTTGTCTTTCTGTGGTTTACGTTTGCAAGTCTTACACTCTCCATATATATATAAGGAGTAGCCTTGCATATTAAAATTGGAGTATTTGCGCGTGCGTACCAATTTCTCGATGGCCGCGTCTTTGATACGCGACACACGCCCGCAACGCGTGCAAATCATCTCCATACGCATGGTGCGTTGTGTCATAAGTTCATACTGTGCCCACTTACGTCCATCGCGTCTGTTGATACAATGCAAAATCTGTGCCGAAACAAACAAGTTGACAGAATTATAGATTGTTCCCAAACTGATATGTTCCTCTTCTGCCACTTTCACCAAACTATCCACGCTGAATGGTTGTTCCAAAGCGCACACATATCGGAGCAAACTATATCGCTCAGGCGTATGGCGCAAGTTGTTGGCTTGGATATAAGTCTCCAGTTTAGACTGCGCAACCTTGTATGAATCTTCCTGTTTCAATTAAATTTCTTTTACGTACGCGCGACGACGCTTATGTTGCTTATGCTCAAAGAGCATCCAATTCGCCTGATTTTTAGTATTGGTTTCAAGGATGGAAGTAGTCTCTGCATACTTGATACCATACTTGTTCATATACTTAATCTGGTCGGTGAAGAACAGTACGTTGATACCTTTGTCCTGATAGTCAGGACGCACTGCAATAAGCAGTAAATCAAAGATTTCCATCTTCTTTGCGCGGAGGGCTTTCAATAGGTGATACCACCCAAATGGGAATAATTTGCCGCCGCACTTGCGCAACGCATCAGATATGTCAGGCATTCCGACACCTACACCTACCACCTCGTTTTTCTCGTTCACCACTATCGTCACAAAATCGAAGTTTACGATAGGGAAATACATATCGCGATAGTATTCCTTTTGGTGCCGTGTCATAGGTTGGAAGTTGTACAATTTCTGATAAGCGGCATCTATCACATCCATATATTCGATACCATACTTTGCTACCAACTCCTTGCTATTCTGCACCTTATCTACGCGCACATGACTGCGTTGTTGCACCACATTGGCTAAGCGTTGTAATCTATCCGGAATGCCGTTGGGCGGTGTTACACGAAACTCAATCCAGTCGGCTTCTTTGCGCAAACCGTATTCCTCCATATGGCGCACATAGTAAGGGAAATTGTAGAGCGACGCCATTGGTGCCAAGTATTCATACCCTTCAATGAGTAACCCTTCGTGGTCAAAATCAGTGAAACCGAGAGGCCCGTTCATTTCTGTCATACCTTGTTTGCGTCCCCATTCTGCTACTGCGTCTAACAGGGCTTTGCTCACCTCTGTATCGTCAATAAAATCCATCCAACCAAAGCGTATGCGCTGCACATTCCAGTGTCTGTTGGCTTCGCGATTGATGATTGCGGCTATTCGTCCCACAGGTTTGCCGTTGCAGTATGCCATAAATAATTTTTGGCTACAAACCTCAAGTGCCGGATTCTTCTTTTCGTCAAAGGTATTCATCTCGTCGAAGAACAACGGCGGACAGTAGTAGGGGCAATCCTTGTATAGGTCGTTGGCAAACTGAATGAATTTTTTAATGTCTGATTTTGAATTGATTTCTTGTATTTCTACCATATCTCTACTTCTGCTAAAGGTAGTTTAGTTGAGTATAATTATCTTTTGCAGCCTTAAACATCTCCTTTTCATTCTTCCCGAATACAGCATAAAGGCACCACAAATCGACCCAAAAGATACAAAAGACGGGCAAAGGTACTGCAAATATCTGAAATACGCAAATTTTCATCGATTTTCATATTCGTTTTCTGCTTCATATAGACCTAAAAAAAGAGAGTGTACTGCCTGCGCAATACACTCTGCAATTTGGATATAATATGTTGTTATCCTATTATTTGTCGGATGTTACCGATGATTGTTTGTCGGGATTACATCATTCCGCCCATACCGGGGTTAGGCATAGCGGCGGGAGCGGGATTTTCCTCTTTCTTGTCCACGATGACACATTCGGTGGTGAGGAACATACCGGCGATAGAAGCGGCATTCTCCAATGCTACGCGGGTAACCTTTGCAGGGTCAACCACACCGGCTGCCAACAAATTCTCGAAACAATCTTTGCGGGCATTGTAACCGAAATCACCTTCGCCGGAACGAACCTTATCTACAACCACTGCGCCCTCCTTACCGGCGTTGGTAACTATCTGACGCAGAGGCTCTTCGATGGCACGGCGGATAATCTCAATACCCGTTTTCTCGTCCTCGTTTTCGCCTTTGAGTGAATCCAAAGCCTTTTGTGCGCGGATATACGCCACACCACCACCGGCAACGATACCTTCTTCAATGGCAGCACGAGTAGCACTCAGAGCATCGTCCACACGGTCTTTTTTCTCTTTCATCTCCACCTCGCTGGCTGCACCTACGTTCAGTTGTGCTACGCCGCCTGCCAACTTGGCAAGACGCTCTTGCAGTTTCTCTTTGTCGTAGGTTGATTTGGTAGCCGCAATCTGTGCTTTGATTTGTGCAACGCGGTTGGCGATAGCCTCTTTGTCGCCTGCGCCGTTAACAATCGTAGTATTGTCTTTGCTGACGGTAATGCTTTCGGCAGTACCCAACATTTCGATGGTTGCGCTTTCAAGTTTGATGCCCTTTTCCTCGCTGATGACTGTGCCGCCGGTAAGGATAGCGATGTCCTCAAGCATTTCTTTTCTGCGGTCGCCAAAGCCCGGAGCCTTAACGGCACAAATCTTGAGTTGCGCACGCAAGCGGTTGACTACCAATGTGGTAAGTGCCTCGCTATCAACATCTTCTGCGATAATCAACAACGGACGACCACTCTGTACTGCGGGTTCGAGAACAGGCAGCAATTCTTTGAGGTTCGAGATTTTCTTGTCGTAGATAAGGATATATGGTTTATCCATCTCCACTTCCATAGTCTCGGTGTTGGTAACAAAATACGGACTGATATATCCGCGGTCGAATTGCATACCTTGTACCACATCGATAGTGGTATCCATACCCTTCGCCTCGCCGATAGTGATGACACCGTCTTTGCTTACTTTGCGCATAGCGTCGGCAATCAGTTTACCAATTTCGGCATCGTTGTTGGCAGAGATGGTTGCCACCTGCTCAATCTTGTCGAAATCGTTACCTACTACTTCGCTTTGCTTTTTGATTTCAGCCACTACGGTGCTGACAGCCTTGTCGATACCGCGTTTCAAATCCATCGGATTAGCGCCTGCAGTTACGTTCTTCAGTCCGACACCTACGATGGCTTGTGCCAAAACGGTTGCGGTGGTGGTACCATCACCTGCCTGGTCGCCGGTCTTTGATGCCACTTCTTTCACTAATTGTGCGCCGAGATTCTCGGCTGCATCTGCCAATTCAATCTCTTTGGCAACTGTTACACCGTCTTTGGTGATGTGTGGTGCACCGTATTTCTTGTCAATGATGACGTTGCGCCCCTTCGGACCGAGCGTTACTTTTACTGCATTAGCCAATTGGTCAACGCCTTTCTTCAGGGCTTCGCGAGCCTCTGTATTATATGTGATTTCCTTTGCCATAGTTGTAAGTCAATTTGTAAATTAGAAAAGTTGTAGATTATAAAATGAATACAATCCGTAATTCATAAATTAGAATTAGCCGAGTATTGCGAGCACGTCGCTTTGGCGCATAATCAGGAATTTTTCGCCTTCGTATTCCAGTTCCGTGCCTGCATATTTGCCATAGAGTACTTGGTCGCCGGCTTTGAGTACCATCTCTTCGTCTTTTGTACCCTTGCCTACTGCCAACACTTCGCCGCGAAGGGGTTTCTCCTTTGCGCTATCAGGAATGATGATACCGCTAATTGTTTTTTCTTCTGCAGCCACGGGCTTTACCAACACGCGGTCTGCTAATGGTTGAATCTTACTCATGATATATTGTATTTAATAA
>JBNMHB010000106.1:0-6614 GCA_050872525.1 Bacteroidales bacterium
AAATACTAACCTAATAATATAGAATACTTATGATGAAAAAATTACTTCTTACTGCAATGGCTATCGCCACCACCATAGGCGCAATAGCCCAAGTAGATCCGCCCGTTGGGGCTATCGATGGTCGCTTCTCTGTTGCGACAGACAAGCAAGTGTATTTCTCGCAAGGCAATTTGCAATGCACTAATCCTAAGGACGCTGCCACGCGCACATGGGCTTTCGCCGAACATCAATACGACCGTATCGGCACTGCCAATCTGAAAGACCTTTTCGATAAATCCAAAACGAAAGTAGGAGTCCTGTTTGGCAGCACTATCGACCTTTTCGGTTGGAGTGCCAACAACACCACCGCCCCCTTCGGTATCAGCCTTTCGCAGGATGCCGCTGACTATGCCGGCGACTTTGTAGATTGGGGTACCAATGCCATTACCAACGGTGGCAACCAGCCCAACCTTTGGCGCACACTCTCACAAGCAGAATGGATATATCTGTTTTCAGGCAGGCCCAACGCCAAGAGTCTCTACTCGGGGGCTACGGTGAACAATATCAATGGTATAGTAGTGCTGCCGGACGCATTTGTCTGCCCAGCCACGGTTACGTTTAACGCCCAATCAACCAATACCTACACCACCACCGAATGGGAAACTATGGAACAAGCAGGAGCCGTATTCCTCCCCACTACCGGTGCACGCGAAAAAAATTCTACTTCCGGCTTTATTGAAATAGATGAGGACATATTAGAAATGGCCGGATTCTATTGGTCTAGCACATCCGAAGCCATCAATAGTGCATTATACACAGAAATATGGGATTCGGAAGTTAGCCATAGTTATTTCATTCGTCATGAGGGTATTGCCGTACGCCTTGTACAAGAAATCTCTGCCATAACTATTGTAGATGCGGAGCATGGTACTATCAGCGCAGACAAGACATACGCTCTCGCCGGCGAGACCATCACCATCACAGCCACCCCCGACGCTGGGTACATGCTGCAAGGATTGGCTGTACAACAAGGTACAACCGCCATCGAACTCACACCCGTTGTGGGACAAGACGGGCAATATACATTCATCATGCCGTCAGGGACCGGCGTAGAAGTGAAGGCTACCTTCTTCCGCCTATCCGATTACAAGCCGCAACCTATCTCGGTGGGACTGAACCACCAAGTATATTTCTCACCGGGAAACTTACAATTCAATGCCATACAGGGCACCCACAAATGTGCCGATGGCGAGACACAGCAAGGCACATGGCGTTTCGCCGAAAACCAATACGATGAGATTGGAGGAGACAATAGAAACCTGTCCGCCACCTACGACGGCTACATCGATCTCTTCGGTTGGGGTACCAGCGGCTACGACAACACCACCCAAGACCCGTTGGCTGTCAATTATCAACCGTGGGCAAGCAGCAAAACCAAAAACGATGCAAACACCGATAATCCATTCGGCTATGGTCCGTCCGGAAATATGCCCGACCGCGATATGGCAGGCAGCAGTGCAAACTACGACTGGGGTGTATATAATGCCATCAGCAACGGTGGCAACCAACCTAAACAGTGGCGTACCCTGACTCACACGGAATGGAGCCACATCATGAGCGGACGTACCAACGCAGACCAACTTCACTCTATTGGCACGGTGAATAATATCAATGGTATGATTATTTTGCCGGACGCATTCCAAATGCCGTCCACCCTCTCTTGGACTCCCAAAGCCACCGACTACGCCACCAACACCTATACGGCTGCACAATGGAAACAATTAGAACAAATGGGTGCCGTATTCCTGCCACGGACACATGTACGCATCGAAAAAAATATTTTCTATGCAGGTGAAGGGCGTGCCGGATATTGGTTGAGCACTAATTACGGTACTTATTCCACCCATGCCTGTTATGCCGCATTCAGCCCCGGTAGTTCTGCCGGCACTTCATCTGCCGAACGTTGGGGTGGCAATCCTGTGCGCTTGGTACAGGATTTGCCTATAGCCCCATCCTACCAACCACAACCTATCTCCGTGGCAGAAAACAAGAAAGTACGTTTTGCCCCCGGCAACCTACAATGCACCGACCGCAACGCAACCCCAATGATCTGGGCATTTGCGGAGTATCAATATGACATAGTAGGAACCGGCAATACGATGTTCGTTCAAATAAGTATAAAACCCCTAAAATTTGAGAAAGTACTGAACGATAAGATAGACCTCTTGGGTTGGAGTGCAGACCAAGCAAACACCTTGTTTGGCACTATCCCATCTACCGACAGAGCAGACTATGCCGCCAACGAGTTTTTGGATTGGGGAGAGAACATCATCGGTACCGAGCCTGCCGACGAATGGTACACTTTAAGTTCCGAAGAATGGAACTATATCTTTATGGAACGTACCAACGCCACCCAACTATTCGGCTTTGGTTCTGTAAATGGCATAAACGGACTTATTATTCTGCCCGACGCATGGACCACGCCTGCCGGCATTACATTCAACTCGGCGGCCACAAAGAACATCCCGTTAAACGATATGGGAAGCGGATACGAAAACGAGGATGATGACAATTATACACACAACACCTACACCATCTACGAATGGGCGCTGATGGAGCAAGCCGGAGCAGTATTTCTACCCGCCGGAGGTGAACGCAATGGTCTTAACCTGTCGGAGATAAATGCCTCAGGAAACTATTGGTCGGCTTCATTTGTCACAAACGCTGCATTGTGTATGAACTTCAATAATTCGATTCTAAATCCGATGCTTTCCTCCGACCGACCCTCCGGCTATTCGGTCCGTTTGGCACAAGAATATATGCCTACCATCATCATCCAACCAACCGCAAACGGGACAATCAGTGCCGACAAAACAAAAGCCTCAGCAGGCGAGGTGGTTACCATCACCGTTACACCTGATGAGACCTATAAGATATCTACCCTCTCCGTCATATTTGGTACCACCGCCGTTACCCTTACTCCCGTGGCAGGCGAAGAAAACAAGTATCAGTTCACGATGCCTGCCGGCAATGTGGAAGTGAGCGTTACATTCATCCTCGAATATGTGGACCTCGCTTTGCCAAGCAAGGTGCTTTGGGCAACTACCAATATCGGAGCAAACACTCCATACGAATACGGCGACTACTTTGCATGGGGCGAGACCGCTCCACGGACAACCGGTTTCGGTTGGACCAACTACACTTACTCCAACGACGACGGTAGCGTGATTAACAAATATAACGCCACCGATGGCAAGACCCAACTTGACAGCGATGATGACGCTGCCACACAACAATGGGGTACACCGTGGTGTATGCCGACTCAAGCAAATTGGCAAGAACTTATCGACAACTGCGATTGGACATGGACCGATGACTACCAAGGTACCGGCATAATGGGTAATATCGTTGCCTCTCGGACCAATAGCGGTGCCATCTTCCTGCCCGCAGGCGGTGCTTACTTGGATAATAGTCTCTCATTCGGCAACACAAGCGGTTTCTTCTGGTCGAGCACCCTGACAAGTGACGAGTCCAAAGCATACAAACTCACTTTCAATGCAGGAACCGGCGCAACTGCCCAAGTAACTGACTATCTGAGAAAGTCGGGTATCTCTGTACGCCCCGTACGAGGCATACCATCTACCGCTATTGAACAAAACACCGCAACATCGGGAACACAGGTACGCAAAGTATTCTACAACGGGCAAGTGTTTATCATTCGCGGCGACCAAGTATTCACCGTGATGGGACAAAAAGTGAAATAAATAAAAAGAGCAAAGTTATTCAAAAGGGAGCGCTGGTCGTTCCCTTTTGTTTATTTATAGCATTGAGGGAAAAGATTTCTGCATATCCATTAGGGTAAAAAAACAGGTTTGAAGGGCATTGGCGGGCATAAATTGGTATTGTTTTGTGTACTTTATTTGACAAAAGATTGGTTTATTCAATAGATTTTTGTACCTTTGCGGGGTGTTAGTAGAGGGGAATGATTGTCGGTCAAGAAAACATACATCGGCGTATCCTGACAGCACCACAACAGACACCCTAAAAAATAAGAACGCGAACCCTTAAATCATCTAATAAAATCAATCGATTATGAAAACAATTATTGCATCTCAGAAAGCACCGGCTGCTATCGGTCCGTATTGCCAAGCACAAGTATTGAACGGCACATTGTTTGCTTCCGGTCAGTTACCCATCAACCCTGCGACAGGCGAAATGCCTGCGACGATAGAGACACAGACCCGTCAGTCGCTGCTCAACCTGCAGGCTATCTTAGAAGAAGCCGGTATGACAATGAATGATGTAGTGAAAACTACCGTGCTATTAGCAGACATCGCTGACTTCGGTGCCATGAACGCAGTGTATGCCGAGTTCTTCCCCGAAAGCAAACCCGCACGCATCTGCTATGCAGTGAAAGACCTGCCCAAGGCCGCATTGGTGGAGATAGACTGCATCGCCGGCAAATAAACAAAGAGGGCTATTGAATTCAGAAACGGACAAAAAAGGGAGCGTTCAATGCTCCCTTTTTTGTCCGTTTCCCGGTTGTTTCTTGTTCTGAATCAGATTGGTATTGTATAAATTATAAATTAACGTGAGTTCGATATAACGAAAACTTATACCATAACGCGAATAAAAACTTTTTTATGGAGCAAGATGTACTGCGATTTGGAAACAAATACACGAAAAATTACACCAAATATATTCAAATATATAGAGAGTAACAACAACTCAAATATCTATTATCAACAAAAAATATGCGTTATGTCTTATATCGAACTGACGTTAAATTATGTATGATACAAATGTTGTGTTTTTCCATCGCACCGATGATAAACACTTTCTTAGAACTGCTTTAAGTCCGCTAATCCACCCTATTATGACCGATGAAAAATAAAACATTTACATTATATATGTATTCTAAACATCCATTGCACTTGCTCGTTGAGTTTACAATAAGAAAACGAAAAAACGAAAGAAAAAACGAATTATTGATATTTTTTTGAGCAGAATATTTGCGTATATTAAAAGAATGATGTACCTTTGCACGCAAATCTAATTTTTATTGCGCAGCATATATGCCGTTTAGCCATCACTAACTCATTGTTATACAAAGTTGCGCAATCATACTTAACCCCTTGTTCGACCATAATACCAACTATAATTAACTTAATTGTTTAACTAATAAACCAATAAATACTAATTAACCTATTAAATTCATTATTTTATGAAGAAATCTTTCTTTCTGGCAGCCTTTGCTGCCGCTTTGGCACTCGTAGGTTGCCAAAAACAATCAGAACTGGACTTTGATGACATCAAAACCAAAGCCACAGTGCAGGGGTATGTATATATCGATTTAGGATATATACAAGAGGGTACGGGTTTTGCCAAACTCAACAAACCCGCTGAGGGCGTAGCAGTAGCTGTCAAAGTGGATTATCAAAAGTATGACAAAGATGCTGCCGGAGGACAAAAGTTCTTTGAGGCTGTTTGTGATGCCAATGGTTTCTATAAAGTGGAAATTCCTGTGGGACAAGAGGCTATTGCCGGTATGAATGTTTACACTCGTCCGTTCGTTGGCAAGTATTACGACCTGGTTAACGGGGCTATCCAAGAAGTGGAGGTTTCCTTTACCGAGGAATCGACTTCTGTTGATATCGAGAGTGGCAAGGTCTTTACCGCTGCCAACATGATTGTTACCAAAGATGTAGAGAAACCTATTCTCACACGCAACCAGAAAGTAAAAGTATCGGGTAAAATTGTCGAGAAATTCGAGAAAAAAGAATATGTGGACAAAGAGAATCCTGATAAAGGTTACTACGGCGTGGTAGGTACCAACAATGCTACCCAGACAGTTACACTCGTGGCTACTTTCACCAATACGGATACCAAGTTCAATGGTCAAGAACTGATTTACAACCTCACTACCGGTGCCGGCGGAGCATACGAACTTACTGCTGACTTGTATGACGCTTGGGATATCAACAAAACCGAAGTGAAAATTGAAGCAAAATCATATCTCAATAAAATCAACCACTATTATGAGAAATATGATGACGATGACAAGAAATATATCAGCAAGACACAAGAAGTTTCCGGTTATTTCGAGCGCGGTGAGGTTCAGAAACCTTTGTCTGACGGTTCGCTGTTGATTGGTTGCGTAGTAAGTGATTTGGTAGTGGAATTCGTTCCTAATTACGCAAAGGAGACTATCTATGGTATCGGAAATCCGGACATCGACAAAACAAACGATAAGGGTATCATAATATACCAATCTAAGAACCCGCTTGGTTGGGCATACTAATCACTTCTAATACATAATTGATTATGAAGAAGATTCTCAGTATTTTGCTCGTGGCTGCTATGGCGGTCCCTGCAATGGCGGCTCGTGAGAAAGAAACTCCCGAGCAGAGAGCCCAAAAAGACTATTCTACATGGATGCCTGCAGAGGGCGATTTCTCCGTAGGTTTTGCGCTTGACCCATTGGCTACTTTTGTGGGCAACTTGTTGAGCGGCTATACCGGACAGAATAGTTTGGACAAATTGGCGGGCGACCCGTTGTTGAAAAAAACGATTGGTGCCAACCCGATGGTGTCTATCATGGGTTCGTATATGTTCACCGATAAGTTGGGCTTGAA
>JBNMHB010000107.1:0-6545 GCA_050872525.1 Bacteroidales bacterium
TGATTATCAAGTATTATCCGAGTCAGACCGATGATGTGAAGCATACCTATGCCATCATCAGCGTGATGAATGACCTCTTCGACATCGAGCAGGATTTTTCTACACACTGCTCCATAGAGGACGACATTCTCGCTCCTGCCATTGAGTTGGACAAAAAACGCCGTAACAACGGCAAGACCGGCGAGAACCAGGGCGGAGAGGAACTGAGCGACCGCGAGAAAGATGTACTTATACAATTGGTTAAGGGGCTGAGCAATAAGGAGATAGCCGATGTATTGTGTATCTCTACTCACACTGTCATCACCCATCGCAAGAACATTACCCGCAAACTGAATATCCATTCCACAGCGGGATTGACTATCTACGCGATAGTAAATCATTTAGTGGACTTGGACGAACTGAAGTAAACCTATGCTTCGTCGCGTACAGAAATATATCCGAGATGAACAGTTGCTCCGGCCGAGCGACCGTGTGTTGGTGTGCGTGAGCGGAGGTGCCGACAGCGTGGCACTATTGGATGTACTGCTTCGCGCGGGGTATGAGTGTGTGGCGGCACATTGCAACTTCCACCTGCGCGGCGAGGAGAGTATGCGCGATGAGCAGTTTGTGCGCGACCTATGCCAGCGTATGCACGTGCGATTGATAGTACGCGATTTTGATACATTGGCTTACGCGCGCGAGAATAAACAAGGTGTGGAAGTGGCGGCGCGCAACCTGCGCTACGACTGGTTCGACCAAGTGGCGCGCGAAGAAAAGTGCCAAGCCATAGCCGTGGCACACCACCAAAACGACCAAGCGGAGACCCTGCTTCTGAACCTGTTGCGCGGTGCGGGAATAAGGGGACTATGCGGTATGCGACCTATCGCGAACAACCCATTGCACCCCGATAGTGTGAAAGTGATACGTCCCCTACTCTGCACGACGCACGACTATATCGAATACTATCTGCACAGCAAACGGCACCTCTCGTGGGTGGTGGATTCCACCAATGCCGACACGAACATCGCACGCAATGCGATACGCGCGGAACTATCGCGCTGCAGCAAAGCCGAGATAGAAAATATCGCCAAGACGGCAGAGCGTATGCAAGGCTATGTGGATCTATTGGAGCAGCGAAACTCCCGCGAAGCAGGTATTACGCAACTATACGAACAACTTCGCCAATATAAATTTCCCGAAATAGAAAAAATGTACGAGGCGTTGCAACGCGGCGAGGGGGGCAAGACCTTCTATGCGCCGAACCACAAAGCAACCCTCAGACACCGCCAATGGGTCATCGAACCACTGCCCGCGCCAATGCGTTTGGGTATCATCGGCTACCCGTTGGAACATAGTTTTTCGGCACGTTATTTTACGGAGAAATTTCACCGCGAACATATCCGAGGCGAATATAACCTATACTCCATTCAGGAGAAAGACTTTCCCGACACGGTGTATCAGTTGCTTGATTCACTCGATGGTATGAATGTAACTTATCCGTATAAGGAAAAGATTATTCCGTACCTCGACCGTTTGGACGAGACCGCTCAAACCATCGGGGCGGTAAACGTGGTATGTGGACGCGTGGGATACAACACGGATTGTATCGGATTTGTGGAGGCATTGCGTCCGCTGCTAAAACCCACCGACCGAAAAGCATTGGTGTTGGGTACAGGCGGAGCAGCCAAGGCGGTGGTGTATGGGCTGCGCCGGTTGGGAATAGCCCCCACGTTGGTCAGCCGCATACCCAAAGCGGGACAACTGACCTACGAACAGTTGGATGTTGAGACCATGCGGACGCATTCGCTAATCATCAACTGCACGCCATTGGGTATGCTACCGGACATAAACACCTGTCCTGCAATACCTTACGACCTACTGACGCCCGCTCATCTGCTGTTCGATTGTATATATAATCCCGCCGAGACAGTCTTTCTGCGGCGCGGGCGGGAACATGGTACACGTACAACCAATGGACTGCAAATGCTATACGGGCAAGCCGAAGCCGCGTGGCAAATATGGACGAAACATAACACATTGAAAAACAACAAATAAGATATGAAACGACTACAAATAGCAATTTTAGGGCTGTGCTTTATGCTGCCCGTCTTGGCACAAACAGTGCAAGAAAACGAACCGGCATTGGTCTATTATATGCCTGAAAACCAATTGGTTTTTGACATCGAGTACACCGAAGAGACATTAGAAACGGGACCTTTCTTCCTCTTTGCGGAGAAATATCTCGGCACGGAAGATGTAATCCAAGAAAACCAAACGGTCTATCATCTGACCGGCGTAAAAGTGCGCACCACCACGCACCCCGACTACACCCGCGCCTATAAAGTGGTCCCCGAGAAAGGACTGCAAATGCAACTGCTTTCGCTCAGCAAAGAGGGGCTTCTCTACGGCTACAACGTGTGCCAACCGGAGCAACCATACCACAAAAAAGAGGTGTCGAAAGACAAGATGCGTACCAAACGCGCGGATGTAATGCCGCTTTTTGAGGAGCAAATCAAGGCACCTACCCTGCAAGAGAAAGCCGCCGGCGTGGCAAAACAAATCTATCGTATTCGCGAGACACGCCTCTATATCCTCGGCGGAGAGATAGACCATGCACCTGCCGACGGAAAGGCTATGGAGTTGGTTCTCAACGAATTAGACCGACAGGAACGTCAGATGACGGAACTATTTACAGGCAAACGTACTATCAAACGTATGCACAAAACCATCACATATATCCCCACCAAAAGCGAAGAATATCCGCTGCTGTACTTCTCGGAGGAGAACGGAATCACTACCGAAAACGACGCTACGGCAAACCCTCTGACGCTGACTATCATAGCACACAAACAGATGAAAACGGCTGCTAATCAGCAAGATAAGAAGGCTCCACAACCCTCGCAAATCTACTACAACCTGCCCGGTTCGGCAGATTATGCAGTAACCTATCTGGGGGAAGTGCTGGCAGAAAAGAGCCTGCCCATTGCGCAGTTCGGAGTGGCGATTCCGTTGGTTCGCGACCTGTTCACGGGCGAGATTCTGCCACAAATACAATTTGACCTCCGCACAGGAAATATCCGGTCTATCAACATGCAAAAACAATAGTCTGTCCGTGTGAGGCAATGCGCCTCGGCGGACGATTTATCAGGACACATTATTTATATTATTCGGTATGACTTTGAAGAAAATACTACTCTCTATCCTGCTCGCATGCACCCTGTTTGGGGCGTATGCACAGGAGTTGAACTGCACGGTAACTATCAATTCTGACCAAGTTCCGGGGAGTAACAAGTCGGTTTTTAACACCCTGAAAACCTCCATCGAGGAGTATATCAACCAAAATCGGTGGACGAATATGACGTTTGCTGCCAAAGAGAAAATCGACTGCAGTATCATGCTGATTGTCAAGTCGGTAGCCGATAATCTATATACCTGCGAAATGCAGTTGCAGAGCCGCCGACCGGTCTATAACACGTCCTACACCACCCCGCTTATCAACTTCAAAGACAACCATTTCAACTTCACCTATCAAGAGTTCGACCGCCTCGAATACCAGCAAAACCAATTCACTACCAACCTCACGGCGATGTTGGCATACTATTGCTATTTGGTTATCGGATACGATATGGATTCGTATTCGCGATTGGGTGGTACGCCCTATTTTCAGGCATGCGAAGACATCGTATCTGCCTGTCAATCAGCGTCTATGGAGAGTTTGGAGCAGAAAGGTTGGTTGGCATTCGACAGCAATCGCAACCGCTATGCCCTCATCAACAACCTGATGGACGAGGCGTTTCGCAAATATCGCGAGTATTTCTACGAATACCACCGCCTCGGATTGGACGAAATGCAGGCTAATGTTGCCAACGGTCGCGCACGTATCGCCAACGGAATCAGCGTGTTACGCGCCGCCAACCGTGCCCGCCCCGCTACGTATGTCATCAACACGTTTCTCGATGCCAAGGCGGATGAGTTGGTCAATATATTCCAAAAAGGCACCGATGCCGAGAAGAAATCGGTCTATGAAATCCTGATGGATATCGACCCCACCCGACAAGCCACCTACGACAAAATCAATGAACGATAAAAAACGCATAACTATATGAATATCAGCACATTTACTTTGCCGAGCCGTATCTGCTCCACGCAGGAGATACGCCAAATAGCACAAGGCAGTACCGCCCCCTACACCCTCATCGCGCTGAAACCGGAGATACAATGGGTCTATCGCGCGCAGGAACGTATGGTGCAAGTGTTGGAGATGACCGGTGCCACGATGGTCTATGCCGACCATTTCCAACAGACCGCCAATGGTTCTGAAACCAACACGACGGAGGCACCCGTGATTGATTATCAGATGGGGGCTTTGCGCGACGATTTCGATTTCGGAGGCGTAACACTCTGGCGTACAGACAGGCTGCAACATCTTGTTAATCAGATGGATACAGAGTATCAGTTTGCCGGATTCTATGATTTGCGTTTGCGTGCCACACAGGGTAAAACAGGTGACTGCGGACTGGTGCATATCCCCGAGTATCTCTATTATGAGGTGGAGACCGACACCCGCAAATCGGGCGAAAAACTATTCGATTATGTCGATCCGCGCAATCGCGCCGTACAGGTGGAAATGGAGCAATGCGTTACCCGCCATCTGCAAACTATCGGTGCTTGTTTGCGCCCGGGAGAGTACAAGGATTTATCTCAATTCATCCATCAAGTAAACAGCGTAACAGCCAGTGTGATTATTCCTTGCAAGAATCGCGTTCGCACCGTAAAGGACGCCATAGAGAGCGCATTGCGTCAGGCGGTACATGCACCCTATACCTACAATGTTTTCATCGTGGACGACAACTCCACCGACGGCACACAGGAGTTGATTCGCCAATGTGTGGAGGACAATATCAAACGCCGTCAAGCAGACGCGAGTGCCCCCGAACTGATATACATCGCGCAGGACAAGACGTGGCACGCCATCGGCGGCAACTGGAACATGGCGATACACGACCCGCGCTGTGGCAAGTATGCTATCCAACTCGATTCCGACGATACTTACCACGACGAGACGACCGTTCAACGCTTCATCGACACCTTCGAAAACGGGCATTACGGTATGGTGATCGGTACCTATCAGATGACCGACATAGAGGGGCATATCCTGCCGCCCGGTGTGATAGACCACCGCGAGTGGACAGATGATAACGGGCGGAACAACGCACTGCGTATCAACGGATTAGGGGCACCAAGAGGGTTCTATACTCCCCTGCTCCGCACGCTCGATTTCCCCACTACCAAGTATGGCGAAGACTATGCCGTGGGACTGCGAATCTCGCGCGATTACCCCATCGGGCGTATCTACGACGTGGTCTATAACTGTCGCCGCTGGGAGGACAACTCCGACGCCAACTGCGACATCCCTGCGATGAATCGCAACAACTGGTACAAAGACCGTCTCCGCACGTGGGAACTGAGTGCCAGAATGAACAAGTTGTAATTACGAACTCCCAAAATGAAAGTGCGCGTCGGCATACTTACGGCACCACATATCGAATACGAAAAGCGGGCTAATACGTTCATTATCAAGAATGTACGTATTGGTATCGGTTTCCATTGGGACAGATACGAGGAGCAGGAGTTTGAGGGCGATTTAGAGATTTTGCACAACGTGGACGGCACCGAGACGGCGGTAAATATCATCGATTTGGAGGACTATCTGACCTCTGTCATCTCGTCGGAGATGTCTGCCGACAGTCCGATGGAGTTGCTCAAAGCCCACGCTGTCATCTCGCGCAGTTGGGTTGTGAGTGCTATCCGGCAAGCCAACACGGGGCATGTGGGGTATGATGTGTGTGCCGACGACCATTGTCAGCGTTACGAGGGTATCCTTCGCCGCAATCCGCGGGCGAAAGAGGCTGTGCATGCCACCGCGGGCGAGGTGTTGGTGTTTGGAGAAAGTGCCGACATCTGCGACACGCGCTACCATAAGTGTTGCGGCGGGAAAACCGAGAATTTCGAGACCTGTTGGGAGGACAGACATATCCCATACCTCACATCCGTTGATTGCCCGTATTGTGCCAAAGCCGTTGGTAATGAGCGACTTCTGCGATTGGTGCTGAACAACTACGACCAAGAAACGACGGATTTCTATAAGTGGAGGATGACATACAGTCAAGCAGAATTATCCGATATTATTCGCCAAAAATCAGGTATCGACTTTGGTGATATCCTTGCTCTCAATCCCCTCAAAAGGGGTGCCTCGGGGCGTATTTATTCGTTAGAGATAGTAGGTACAAAACACACGGAAGTGATAGGCAAAGAACTGGAAATACGCCAGTGGCTCAGTCGCAGTTGCCTCTATTCCTCGTGGTTTGATGTACAATACACTTGGCTACGACTTTCGCCTATTTCCGATTCTAAGGAACAGCCCTTTCTTTCCACTGCGGTTAGTGAAAAAGCCAAGAGGGTTCCTTTTGGGTTTGTCTTGCACGGACATGGCTGGGGACACGGTGTCGGATTGTGCCAGATAGGTGCTGCCGTGATGGCAAGCGAGGGCTTTTCCTACTCTCAAA
>JBNMHB010000108.1:0-6354 GCA_050872525.1 Bacteroidales bacterium
CCATCACTATCCCCGATAGCGTAACAAGTATAGGAGAGCAAGCGTTCATGTATTGCAGCAGACTGACCTCCATCATTATCCCAGATAGCGTAACAAGTATAGGAGCGTGTGCGTTCAAGGGTTGCAGCAGACTGACCTCCATCACTATCCCTGATAGCGTAACAAGTATAGGAGAGCGAGCGTTCTATGATTGCAGCGGACTGACCTCCATCACTATCCCTGATAGCGTAACAAGTATAGGAGAGTCTGCGTTCTGTGGTTGCAGCGGACTGACCTCCATCACTATCCCCGATAGCGTAACAAGTATAGGAAAGCATGCGTTCGATGGTTGCGAAGGACTGACCTCCATCACTATCCCAGACAGCGTAACAAGTATTGGAAAGTCTGCGTTCGTGTATTGCAGTGGCCTGACCTCCATCACTATCCCTGAAGGCGTAACAAGTATAGGAGAGTATGCGTTCATAGGTTGCAGCGGACTGACCTCCATCACTATCCCCGATAGCGTAACAAGTATAGGAAAGTATGCGTTCAGTGGTTGCAGCGGCCTGACCTCCATCACTATCCCTGATAGCGTAACAAGTATAGGATGGGGTGCGTTCTATGATTGCAGCGGACTGACCTCCATCACTATCCCTGATAGCGTAACAAGTATAGGAGAGGATGCGTTCGGTGATTGCACACAATTAAGCATAATCCGTATCTCCAAAGGCAAAAAATATATCTTTTGCGAAAAAGATAGACGAGCATTACAAGATAAATTTATAGAATATACAGAAACCCTTATTGGTGCTATTCAATACGAATTAGAAGATAATTTTACAGCCATAGTCTGTGCCAAAGCGGACAAGTATGCAGATAATGTGGTTATCCCGGCACGCGTGGAGCAAGAGGGCAATACATATACAATAAACAGAATAGCCAAAGACGCTTTCCGTAACTGTTACGGACTTACCTCTATCACTCTTCCAAAGACTATTGCAGAAATAGACGATGAGGTGTTCTCGGGTTGCGAGAACTTACATACTATCCGTGTTCCGCAGGGGATGACCGATGCTTTCTGCAAAATGGGCTTGGAGCCTTGGCACGATAAGATAGTGGAACCCCGTCAAGAGGAATACACCATTCTCCTCAACATCGCCCGTGGCTACGAACTCGGCATCGGTCTGGCACGCAATCTTGCGCAAGCCGTCCTTTGCTACGTACAGGCTGCCGACAAAGGTTGTGCGGAGGCTGCTTATCATCTTGGCGAACTCTATGAAGAGGGCAACGGGCTTCCACAAAACTATCGGCAGGCAGCGGACTGGTTTGCCAAGTCAGCCCAACTCTATAACCCCAATGGTGAAGCACGTAGCCAAAAATGTCTCCGTATGATAGAGGAAGAGAATGCACGACTATCTGCTCTCCAAGAGGAGCAGCAACTCGCCCGACAAGCACAACTCGTTCAACGGGCAGCAGCACAGAAACCGCAGAAAACCATCCTCTTTTTTGATACCGAAACCAACGGGCTACCATTCAACTACAAGTTGGACTACACAGCCACCTCCAACTGGCCGCGTCTTATTCAACTCGGTTGGATTATTACCGACGAATCGGGCAATGTCTTGAAGCAAAAAAGCCAACTTATCTACCCGCAGTCGTTCACCATCGATGCCGAAGTTACTCGCCTTACAGGTATCACTACACTCGATGCACAGCGCAAAGGTATTTACTTACAGGATATATTGCCCGAATTTATGGCAGATGTAGAATCGGCGTCTTTGTTGGTGGGACACAATGTGGATTTCGATATGCACATCATTGGTTGCGAACTCTATCGCCAGAATATGGATTATCGATCGTTGGTGAGCAAACCGGCGGTTTGTACAATGGTACGCAGTACGGATTTTTGTGCACTGCCGAGCAAAAGCAAGTTTTATTCGGGGTATAAGTATCCTACTCTTACGGAACTTTATACCAAACTATTCGGCCATACTTTTTCGGATGCACACGACGCCTTAGCCGATGTTTGTGCCACCAAAGATTGTTACTTCGAACTCCTCCGGCGAGGAATTATAAGAAAATGAGTATTGGTAATTGGATAAAAGATCGATAGATGTTGTGTACATCATCTTTTTGGCGTATCTTTGCGACAGAATTAGTATTACATATACATTATAATATACCAAATGCGTGTTATCATTGTAGGAGCAGGAGAGGTGGGAACCCACTTGGCGAAGTTGCTGTCGGAAGAGGAGATGGAAATCAGTCTGTTGGACGAGAGCCGAGAGCGCTTGGGCTTCTTGGACGCCGATTACGATATGCTGACCAAGGTCGGCAGCCCCACTTCTATCCACGATTTGCAGGATATTGGGGTGAAGAACGTCGATTTGTTTATCGCCGTTACGCCCGTAGAGACCGAGAATATCACTTCGTGCCTGATTGCCAATCAGTTAGGTGCGAAGCGTACCCTGGCGCGTATCGACAACTACGAGTATCTGCTGCCCGGTAACAAAGGTCTGTTTGAGCAGATGGGGCTGAACCACCTCATCTACCCCGAAGTGTTGGCAGCCAACGAGATAGAGGAGTCGCTACGTACCAATTGGATGCGTTTTCATCTCTCGTTGTGTCATGGGGCGATGGAACTATGCGTTGTGAAAGTGCGTGAGGGCGCGGCGGTGGTCAACAAGACTTTTCAGTCGGGTATCTACAACCACGGGCGGTTTCGTATTGTGGCTATCAAGCGCGAGAGCGAAACGATTATCCCGCGTGGTAGCGACCAAGTGTTGGCGGGCGATGTGGTGTATGTGGTCTGCAACCGCGAGGAGATGGATTTCCTGCGAGAGCAGTTGGGCAAGCACCAAGGCGAGATACGCAATATCATCTTCTTTGGCGGGTCTCGTATTACGCGCAAAGCCGCGTTGTCACTCCCCGAAGACCTGAATATCAAAGTGTTGGAGAAAGACCGCGAGGTATGCACCCAATTGTCCGAAAAACTCCCGCATGCGCTGATTATCAATGCCGACGGCAGCGATATGTCGGTGCTTAAAGAGGAGGGCATACAAGATGCCGATGCCTTTGTGGCCCTGACCGACAGCAGCGAGGCGAATATCTTTGCCTGCCTGGCTGCCAAGCGTTTCGGCGTCGGAAAGACCATCGCCGAAGTGGAGAATATCGACTATATCCCTATGGCAGAGGCTTTGGACATAGGCACGGTGCTGAACAAAAAGACCATCACCGCCTCCTATATCTATCAGATGTTGTTGGACGCGAGTGTGCTGAATATCCACAACCTGACCAGTGCCGATGCCGAGATAGTGGTCTTTATCGCCAAAGAGGGAAGCCGTATCACACGCGCGAAAATACGGGATATGGAACTGCCCGAGGATACCAATATCGGCGCGATTGTGCGGGCCGGCGAGGGCGTGTTGGTGAACGGCGAAACGCGTATCATCGCCAACGACCAAGTGGTGGTGTTCTGCAAAAAGCATGTGCTGCGCAGGTTGGAACATTTCTTCAAATAAGGGTAGCAAAGACGGATTATCTATGACGCGGACATTCAATTGGCGATTGGTCATCAAGACGATGGGCGTGCTGCTCTGTATCGAGTCGCTCTTTATGTTGATACCTACCTGTGTCTCGTGGGGCTATCGCGACCCTGACGCGGGTGCTTTCGTGGTATCCACTATCCTCACCCTGTTGGGCGGATTGGTGGGATGCGTGGTGGGGCGCAAGGCGCAAAAGCACGTGGGCGAACGCGAGGGGTACTTCATCGTGGCTACGGTGTGGGTGGTCTATTCCGTGTTCGGCGTGTTGCCCTATTGGTTGGGCGGCGCGATGAACTCGTTTACCGACTGTTGGTTCGAGACTATGTCGGGCTTTACCACCACGGGTGCCACCGTCATACCCGACGTGGAGTCGATGACGCATGGCATTTTGCTCTGGCGGGCGCTGAGCCAATGGCTGGGAGGTATGGGGATCATCGTGCTGAGCGTGGCTATCCTGCCGATGTTCGGGTTGGGAGGTATGCAGTTGTATGCCGCCGAGGTTACGGGCGTCAGTTACGAGAAACTATCCCCACGTATTGCCGACACAGCGAAACACATGTGGGCAACCTATATCTTGCTCACCGTGGTGGAGACGGGTTTGCTATGGGGATTCGGGATGACGGGCTTCGACGCTGTGTGCCATTCGCTCTCCACTATCTCCACGGGCGGTTTCTCAACCCGCAACCTGAGCGTGATTAACGATGGCGCGGCGATACAATATACCATTGCTATTTTTATGTTCCTGTCGGGTATCAACTTCACCCAACTCATTTATGTCCTGCGTGGCAAACCTTCGCATATCTTCCACGACGAGGAGACACAGTGGTACTCCCGCGCGGTGGTGGTGTGTACTGTGGTGTTGGGCGTAGGTCTGTTCTTACACTATACGTTGCACGAGCCGTTGGTGGAGATGGCGGGACTTGGAGAATGGTTCGCGATGGCGGAGCGGGCGCTGAGGAAGAGTTTCTTTATGGTTACGTCGGCGATGACCAGTTCGGGATTTGCCGCAAGCGATTATATGTCGTGGCCCAAACTGTTTTGGGTGATGGTGTTCTTTATGATGTTCACGGGAGCATCGTCCGGCAGCACCTCCGGCGGTATCAAATGGGTGCGTATAGGTATCTTCGCAAAGAGCGCAATGACCGAACTCAAACGCCGTATCCACCCAAACGCGGTCTTGCCTGTCCGCTTCAACGGCCATTCGGTGTCGGAAGCCACTATCAGTAATGTGATGGCGTTCTTGTTTTTCTATATTGCTATCATCGGCGTTACGGTGTTGATTTTCTGTGCCACCGGCGTGGCGTTTGATGAGGCGATAGGCACAGCGGTCTCGGGGATAGGCAACGTGGGCGTCAGCATCGGGCAGTTTGGTCCTGTTGGCACCTATGCCGATTTCCCCGTTGTGGCTAAGTGGACAATGACATTTGTCATGCTCATCGGCCGACTGGAGATTTTCACTGTCCTCCTCCTCTTCACCAAAGCACTATGGAAGAAATAATGTGCAACCCCTGACCTCATTGCCCATTAAATTTTCCGACAAATATAACCAACTATTTGTCATATCGAAATGGATGTTTGTTTTTTTACCCGATTTTAGCCTCGACTATAGTGATTGCATAATTGTAGGTATTTGTTGTTTTTTGTAGCAAAATTGTATGTTTGTGCTGAAAAAATAACAAAAGTGTTGCGAATGTGAAATAAATAATATACCTTTGCAAATTGAATTCTATGTTCCTTTAAAAAATCCATATAAGATTATTATGAAAAAATTTGTAAACAGTGCACTTATCTGCTTCGCACTCATTATGTTGTGCTCATGTAGAGACCGAAACAATCCCGATAAGACTGTTCCATACATCAAGTATGGTTGGGATAATTTCCCTTTTGAACGAGTTGATTGCTATTTCCCGGAAGAGGGTACAGAGTTAGTGTATGTTTCTGACAAAGGTAACACATTCACACTAACCGTAGACAAATTATGGAAACACTATTATCCACAACCGGGAAGGGATCTTGTAGAAGAAGCATTCGGAGGATTTACAACTGCCTCGGAAATGTATTGTGTTACAGCAGATTTTACAAATGATGCCAATGAGGATATTGTAGCTCCTATTATTTTTGATATAGCTATTGGGGAGGACAGGAAATATTTATCCATCAGATTAACTACTACCCAAAACTTAAAATTTTATTTCACTGTAGAAAATAAGTCATCAAAACCAGATGCCATATTCCAGTATTTAGGTGATACAATTTCCTTGAAAGCCTATTATAGGGATAGATTTGGTAGCGAAACCGTTTTTCCTAATGCCGCAAAGATAGTGAAAGGCAAGGGTGTTGTGATGTACAAAACCATAATCACCGACACGATTGCGGAGTGGGGAGGAGAGTTTATAGGAATGGGCGAGACTTGGACATTAGTTGAATAACCGATAACTCTGATTCATTTTTATGTCTTTTGGAAAGGGCAAGGCAGAACGCTGGGACGATAATGAGCAACATAAGGTACTACGGTTGTAGGCAACGTGGATTAAAGAGCATCATAAATACTGACACACTATTGCATTATTAATTATAAAATGAATTTCACAACCCGTTGGCAGAATTAAGTTAGTGCGTATTTGATTCTTCCAATGGGTGGTGTTATTCAGAGTTCAATTGTTCACCGTCAATGGCATATGCATTTTTGATGAGTGTACAAATACAATTCAGACCAATAATATCGCATCCGGATTGTATATAATCAAAATAATAACCGCCAACGGAATTTTACATTCCGATAAAATTTACATTCAATAATTATGAAAAATTTTGCAAAGATAGGAGTTGC
>JBNMHB010000109.1:0-6204 GCA_050872525.1 Bacteroidales bacterium
TCACCACCCCGACCTATTGGAGAAACTGAACGCTATCGTCCACCCCGCTGTGGCTTTCGACCTGAAGAGATGGAGCCGAGAACAAGACCCGAAAACCCATTTCGTAGAGTGTGCCATTCTCTTCGAGAGCAAACTTAACACACTGTGCGACAAGGTGATATCCGTTACCGCGCCCGAAGAGATTCGCCTTGAGCGCACTCTGCAACGCGACTACCATGGTTCCCATTCCAAAGAGCATATCGCCGCCGTCCTCGCGCGTATACATTCTCAGATGGGCGACGATGATCGCGCCCGTATGGCTGACATCGTGCTATGCAATGACGGGAAAACACCTGTTGCCACACTTGTCAAAGAAGCATTATCCGCTTGTTGCTGAAGCAGCAAAAAAGAGACTGCCGAATGGCAGTCTCTTTTTTTAATTATGAATTAGAAATTATGAATTATGAGGGCGGGGGATTGTTATTTGGTTATTTTTCTGTATTTACCTTCGATGAGGAGCATACCCGGGAGAATTTCACCGCCGGAGGTCTTTTTGAAAGTAGTATAGGAAAGATCTGAACCTTGCCCCTGCTCTATCACCGCATTATAACGGTTGTCCCATACTTTGCCTTTTATAGGTTTAACGGTAGCAACATACTTGTAAGTGGTTTTTTCCGTCTTGGTATCAATCACCCGCTGCACGACTTGGAACTTGCTCTTTTCGGAGATACCCTCCTTCATACCAATCTTCGCCGTATATCCTTTGATTTTACCATTGTCGTTGTACAACACGGAATAGACAGGTGTCTTGACTTTGAAGTCCTCGTACTGCTTTGCCAAGGCGACGATATTCTTATCCATCGAGCGTGCGCAGATGGTCTTGACCAACTCGGACCGCTCATACACCCCTTTGAGAGTACTCTTCTTATCAAACTCGTATTCGTGTGCCACATAGCGCACCCGGAAAAGTGCCGAGTTCTCCAGATACGCAGAAATCTTCGTCGTGTCGGGCTTTGACGTATAGTACTGCGTATAAAAGATATTGGCGATGGAGTCGTTCCAATCCAATTGGTATAAGTAACTATGTGTCTTTACTTTGAACCCCGTGAAACTGTCAGCAATGGCACCGGCGGTGCTTGCCAGGTTCTTGCCCGTGTCGCCGCCAAAGAGTGCGTCCACAATGCTTCCCAAGACCGAGAGGGTTGCCTTGGCGACTTCCGCTTCTTGCTCGGCAGTAACATAGGTGATGTCGTTGACCAGGACAAACGTCTGACTTATCAGTTCCTCGCCCGCATCGGCCAATGCTGCCACCCCTCGGACGGTCTGCATCGCAACCGCCACATCGACATCGGAGGCGTTATACTGTCCTCGCTCTTGGATGAGTTGGGTATCGAAAAAAGCGTCGTCCAACGATTCGCCTTGGAAATTGAACCACTTGCTCACCAACCGCTGCCCCACGTTTGCCTTATTGAGCAGGTTCTCAATGGCGAGAGCATTCTTCTGTATCTCGATGGTGGTCAGGGGATGTCCGTAGGTGGCTTTGTAGAAACCAGTGTCGTTGCGCTGCACTCCCACAATCAGGCTATTGTCAATAATCCGCAAGCCTATATTTTGGTCGTCGTACTTATCGGGCAACGGCAGGCTATCAAATGCTTCGTAGATGTTGCGCCCGAACTCATCCTCGGGGTGGAAGACCAACATCGTCGCCAACGCATTGCGCCTGTAATTAAGCACTTGGTCATTGCTCTGCGCCAACAAGGGCAAAGCAATGACCAAGCCAATAAAGAAACTATATCGTCTCATACTATCTCAGGAAACCGATGTTGGTAGTGGTAGGTTGCTGCCCGCGCCCATACGCTACGCCCACTTCGCGCATAGCGTTGATACGCTCTTTTTCCACATCCACACTGTCTTGATACTTCTTCATCTCGAACTTCCAGTCGTCCAACACCTTGCCTTTTATCTCGTTGTAGAGCATCATCGCGTCATCGTAGCACGCGGCGTCGGGAAGTATCTGCGAAAGGTATTCACCGGCTTTCTGTGCGCCTATTGTATTCTGCTCTGCCGCCCATGCCTGCCGCGCTGCCGCCAGGTTGATAGCACACTGATTATCAAGGTATTGCTGATAGATAGCCAACCCTGTTTGCAATGCTTCCTCATACTTGTCGCATTGTGCAGGGATAGTTACGACCAGGCTCAGAGCCTCAGCGTATTGCTTGGTAGAAGCAAGGAATTGGGCTTTTTTGATGATGTTTTCCGCCTCGTGGTTGTAGTAGGCAATGATTTTGTCTCTTCCCTCGCGCACGAACTTCTCTATGTCGGGGGAGGTAAGGGGCATACCTTTGAGGGCATTCATATAGCACTTGGTTTCGGTTTCGCCCACACCGCGTATAACCACAGAGGTGCTGGCAAAAATCACCTTGTTGGTATAGTCGGCGATATAAAGCGTCATATCCATCGTCTCCGAAATTTTCTTGGGTGCCGAAGAAATAACATCTTTGGTTTGCGGAACCACAAATGCCGTCAGGAAGAACTGCCCCAGATAGTCCATCGAAGCGACACCGTTCTTGGTGAGCAATTGAGTCAGTTTGTTTTTCAACTGCGCATGCGCCGTAGCGGGGAAAGGTTCAACCTGCTCCTCCACCACCACGCTGATGGGGAGATATTGGGTGTTCTGCGCGAACAACGTAGTAGCCATCAACAGGCACACTATCAATAAGTTACATTTTTTCATATATTCCTCCTTCCTATTTCTCTCCTAATACAATCACTGCACGTCCGAGACCTTTGACAAGCACTTTGCTTGGAATGTTGTATGGCTCTTTCTTGAGCATACGTGCGAGTTTTTTGGCAAAAGCATTGGCATCGACAGGCACTCCGTAATCGTCGTAAACAGGGATACGCACCTGCGTAAAGTTAGCCACGTTCTCGCTGGCATACGTCATTGAGTATCTGCCACTTATGGTATTTTGGAACAGCCAACGGTTGATGACGTCAATCAGTTCGTCGTCTCCAAACTCACTCTCCAAATCCACACCTGCAGCATTACCGTCAAAGACTTTGATATCCAATACTATCTCTCGTCCGATGGTCTGCATCTCGGTGAAATAGTCCTGCAAACGGATATTGAAATTGTCGATATTGGCAACTATCGCCTCTTCGAGCAACACATCCACATCGGCGGTCATAGAGGGAGCACTTGTTCCACTCACTGCGCCGATACTTTTGCTTGTGTAGGCGTCTTTTGCCTCAAGGATATAACTGAGGGTATGTTTGGGTCCCATATCCTTGATGTCCCAAGTAAGTTCGAGAATGATATCCGCTTTTGCAGCACGTGCCAACTCGTCTAACGGACTCTCTGCCAGTGTGTTACCACTTTTGCTGACGGTCAGGTTATCCTCTGCGCGGCGTTGCTCCACATTGCGAATCGCCTGTTCGAGGCTCTGCAAGGGGAACTGACGCTCCGCCATCAGGTCATTGATTTTGGCGATTGCCAATTTAAGCCCTATATTCTCCTGAAGTGCCTGTTTGTAGTTGGGCACTTTGTCGGTCTCGTCCATATTCTCCACCTCGGTGTAGTAGCCATTGCTGATACACCAAGCGTCCGACGGGAAGACCATCAGTTCGGGTTTCTTTATCTGTCCAAAAGACAACGCGGCTACAGTTACGGCAGCCACTAAGAGTAATGTTCGTTTCATATTGATACCAATTTGCTAATTGTAGATTAATTATATCGCCCTTCGGCAGGAATGATTCCGTCGGCTTGCAGTTTGCGTTTCAGTTCGGCACGTTTGACGGTAACCGTTACATCCTGTACCATCTGCGTTCTGGTTCGTTGGTAGGTAGAAGAGAAGATACGGCGGTCTTTGAGCGAGCAGAATTTGGTCCATTCGCCGTGGTCGGAGAAGAAGGTATTGAAATAGTCTTCGTATTTCTCGCGTGCATTCTTGTCGAACACCAATGGTTTCAAGTCCTGTACGCCATTGCTTCCCGCAGCCACTCCGTCGAATATAACCTCCTGAACCACTTTGCGTTGTACATCGGTAAATGCCAACGCCGAATTGCGTGCGCGTACTTGTGCGCGAATGACATACGTGCCATCGTAGTTAGCCGAAAGCACTTTGCTGGGTTGGTCGTAATAGGCTTGTGAGCGTCTTGCACCACAACCGGCAAGCGACAAAAGCACTATCGCTGCCATCAGAAATGTACCTAATCTTTTCATAATCGTATAGTATAGTATAGTATAGTTTCTACAGACTGTTTGTGGTCTGCAGAAGATTATCGTTTTAGAATCCTGCATTCAGCGAGCGTACTATCCCCGCTGACTCCAACACTCTGCGCAAATCGTCTTTTCGGACGCTGACTATCACGCCCACCTTATATTCACGCCCCACTTTGGTAATCTCGGTTGTTCCCTCCACTATCGAAGCATATCGCTGAAACTCGCCTCCCTCGGCAAAGAACGACTTGAAGTAGGTGGCATACTCAATCTCAGCACCCGGCGTACTGCACAGCGGACGCTGTGCCACACAACCGTTCTCTCCACCGTAGCCTTTGAATATCACGCCATGCACCGCATTCTTACGGCACTGGTTCTCTGCCACGTTGGCTTTCTTGGAATAACTCCACACTTTCACTAAGTAGGAACCTTGTACTGCATTGCCGGCGCACTCAATCTCATAGCGGAACTGCTGGGTATCCTTGTTGGCTTTCTTCTTGCCAACCGCTGCCGAAGCACTCACACACACTGCCAATGCACACAAAAAAGAGAGAAACTTTTTCATAATTTGGATTTATTATATTGTTTTTCAATAACAGATTTTTCTATTTGGTGGGCAAAGATACTACTAAATTAGCAAATATACAAGAATATCACACATTTTTCGGAAGAAATATGTAATTTTCAGACAAATAGCAGTACAATATGCACAATCATCAGTATCAAACAGAAGAATGTGCAGACGTTCCGCGCCAAGAGCCAACGTATTAAAAACCAATCGACTCCTGCTTTTACGTACTGGTCCCAATCGCCCATGGGTCCCATCCACCACCGCGGACTATCCAAACACGGCAATCCATGCACAAAATGGTGCGTCGAATAGATGAGATACACCGACATCGGAAAGGTCAGTAAAGTGAGCAAATACCACGGGCTCCACCAGCCCAATCCGATTCCGACTGCCAACAGCACAAAGGGCATAATGGCAAAAACCGCCACAAAAGCAATCATCAGTGCCGGCTTTCGCAACAACCGGGCAAACGTCATCTTACCCAATTCGGCATCGGCATTCACCTCCATCACCGAGTGGACATACACGATATTTATCACGAGGCACCCCACCGCAATACTCATACAAAGCATTGGTAACGAGAAAGTTACGCCCGTCATAGCCGCCTGCACGCCCAACATATTGAGCGGTCCGAACATCACGCCTATAACCAATTCGCCCAAGCCGTGAAAACCCAATTCAAGAGGTTTGCCCGAATAGTTTACGCCCACAATCAGCCCCAGCACCGCATACAGCACAACGCCCAAAGCGGCTACCCAACCATGCAACCACCACTGAACCAACACGATAATCAACCCCATCAAAGCGGCAAAGCCCAAGAAACCGACCACCGCCCGGCCCAACGACTCCACTGTAGCCTCGCCACTGCGGATATAGTGGCACTTCTCCATACGCGCACGGATACTGGTAGAAGACAACTCAGAACGAATACGAGAGTCGTGTTTATAATCGAAATAGTCATCCGCAAGGTTCATACCCAGATGAGCGGCACACACACCCAACAGAACAGGCAACGCGAGCCACCCGACAAAACCGTCTTGTCCGATACAAAGTACTATCGCCGTCAAACATGGCAATGCCGACTGCGGCAAAGCGATATTGCGACTATTTTTCCACCAAAAACGAAAAGAGTTTTTTCCCATTAAATACACATATTATAGTTATACATCTTGACTACGACAATCATCACCACCTATAGTTATATCATCTACCGATTATAAATCCGTGGCAAAAGTACTATTTTTTCGGAAACTACGCAAATATTTTATACAACGTTAATTAGCGTAATTGTCCATATCGGGGTGTTATCGGAGTGTTATCGGGTGATGAGTGGGTGATTAGTAGGTGATTAGTGGGTGATTAGTAGGTGATTCAGCAAGGGATAAGCAAGGGATAAGCAAGGGATAAGCAAGAGATGCCTATTCCGCACCTACAA
>JBNMHB010000110.1:0-6131 GCA_050872525.1 Bacteroidales bacterium
CGCCCCGTCCGCGCCCCATACGCACCTCGTTGGTGTTGTTCGCGCTACCGATAATCGTTGTCTGACTCTCGCCCAACAGGATATTGGTGAACAAGTTGGCATTATACCGAAAATCGTCCTCAAAGAAATGCTTTGCCAATGCCCCCGACGTACTACCATAGGCAGGGTCGCCATAGTTGAACCAACCGCCGTTTTCCGTCACCATATCCGCACCCAACGAACCCGTATATTTGCCGAATACACCATGCTTGCGGTCTTGTTTGAGCGTCAAGTTGATGATATGTTCCGTATCGTCGTCCTCAAAACCTGTCATCTTCGCCACGTCCGATTTCTCGTCTATCACCTGTATTTTTTCAATCATATCGGCAGGGATATTCTTTGTGGCAGACTGCACATCGCTGCCAAAGAATTTCTTTCCATCTATCCGCACCGCCGTAATCGTTTCGCCGTTCACGGTTACATTGCCCTCCTTATCCACCGTTACACCGTTCATCTTTTTGAGCAAATCCTCCACCATCGCATTCTCCCCCACTTTGTATGCCGATGTGTTATACTCTATCGTATCACCTTTTACGGTCATCTCCGCTGCGTGCCCCTGCACACTCACTTCTTGCAACGCCAACACGTCCTCTTGCAAACGTATCGTCTTCATAGTCAGCACATTATCCTTCGTGTTTCGCGCCTGCACATCCACACTCAAAGTCTGCTCCTTATACCCGATATTGGATATATAGAGTTTGTATTGCCCTGCCGCAATGCCCCGCAACGTATATCGCCCCTCCTCATCGGTCTGCGCCCCTTGCACCAGCGTTGAGTCCGTTCCGCTGTATCGGAAAAGGCGTATCGTACTCATTTCCAACGCACTGCCATCGGCACCACTTACTACCTTGCCCGCTATCTCATAGTGCATATTCTCCGCCAACGCAAGCCCAACACCTGCCCACAAAAAAACACATATCACTAAAATCTTTTTCATACCATTCATATCAATTATAGACATTTCTGTAATACCGTCGTCTATTTTGCAAAACCTGTGCCAAAAAGTACATCATACACTTGATTTTTAGCAAGATTTATTATTTTATCACATCTATTTTCGTCATTATGTCAGAAATCATATTCTTTATATAGCATATATCTATCCCATACACATCATACTATCGGTTTGCATATATGACAAAAAAAGTGTAATTTTGCAACCTTAATGAAATATAGAGACTATGCAACAGATAGAAGATATACATATTGGTGATGAAGTGCGTTTTTTGGATAGTGTTGGCGGCGGAAAAGTGGCACGCATAGATACCAAACAGAAATTGGTCTATGTGGAGGACGGTGATGGTTTTGAACTCCCTACACCATTGTCGCAAATTGTGATTATCGCCCATGTGGAGCAGACCCATATTGCCGACACAATGGCGCAACCTACCCCGCGCGACCTGAAAAAGAAAGAACAGGGCACCACACATATTCCTACCACCGAAGAGCGAAAAGCCAAAGGCAAAAAAGAGGCGAAAAAAGAAGATATATTGGAGATAGACCTGCATATCAGTAGCCTGACAGAACGATGGCGAGATATGCAACGCAGCGAGATGATGCAACTACAACTCGGTGTTTTTCAGCGTGTTATGCGCGAAAACATCCGCAACAGAGGTAAGAAAATCGTGTTTATCCACGGTCGTGGCGAAGGTATCCTCAAAGCCGCCATTGCCTCCGGTCTCAACCGCGACTATCCCACCTGCGAATACTATGATGCCTCTTTTGCACAATATGGTTTTGGTGCCACAATGGTAATAATCGGATAAGACAAGACAAGACAAAAAGCATCATCGGATAAGAAAAATACTATGCCGCAAAAAGAGTTCAACAGGTCTATTTTGATAGCAGGTCCGTGTGCTGCGGAGAGCAGGACACAGATAGTGGAGACTGCACAAAAAATCAGTGCGTTGTATCCTGAGCAGGAGGTTATCTTCCGTGCGGGGGTATGGAAACCACGTACTAATCCGCATACCTTCCAGGGCATTGGAACCAAAGCATTGGAATGGTTACGCGAGGCAAAAACACTGACTTCTATGCCCGTCGCTACGGAAGTGGCAACACCGGAACATATCGTACAAGCCATGCAGGCAGGAGTGGATTATCTATGGTTGGGCGCACGGACGACAGCCAATCCCATATTGGTGCAGCAGTTGGCAAACACAATAATGGAGCAACCGATGACTCTCCGACGCACCCTGCGCGCCGTGTTGGTGAAGAACCCCGTGAATGAAGATGCAAATCTGTGGATAGGCGATATAGAGCGTATCGAACATACGGGCGTTGCAACGATGGCAATACATCGGGGCTGCGGACACAGACCTTGTTGGGCAATGGCACACACTCTGCGCAAACAACGACACGACATTCCCCTGCTTCTCGACCCAAGCCATTTGGGAGGCAGTGCAGAGAAGATTGCCCCGCTGATGCGTTATGCGCAAAATTTAGGTTTCGATGGGGCTATGATTGAGACCCACCCCAATCCCGAAGAAGCCCTGTCGGACGCCAAACAGCAAATCACACCCCGACGACTAAAAAGCATAACCGACACATTCCCAATGCCTTACAGCCTATGCGAGCATACCGAACTGAATTGGCTGCGGGCAGAAATAGATGAGATAGACGACCTACTATGGGCGACTATTGCGCGCCGTATGGAGGTTAGTCAGCGCATCGGCGATTGGAAAAAAGCACACGCAATGCCCGCCCTCCAGCAAGGACGATTTACAGAGATTCTCCAACAACGCATAGAATGGGCTGCCGAAAATGGTTTGTCTGCCGAAATGGTTGAAAATATCTTCCACGAGATACATCGCGAAAGTCTGCGAAAACAGGAATAGCGGCTATCGACAATGGGCTATATCTTGCTCTATCTGAGTTCTCAACGCCCCTAAATCCGCAAATTGTTGCTCATCACGCAGGCGACGTAGCAATCGTACCTGTATGTCTTCTCCATATATATCTCCCTGAAAATCAATAATATATGCTTCTATAGTCTGTTGCGCATTTCCCACCGTGGGGTTAGTTCCGATATTCAGCACTGCCCCATACCATTGGTCGCGCGCACACACCTCTGCCTTATATACACCCTCCTCCGGAATCAGTTTATGCGTGTCGGTGATATGTATATTCGCCGTCGGGAAACCCATCTGTCTGCCTATCGCATTACCATGCACTACCGTCCCCGCAAGAGTGTACGCATAGCCGAGTAACTCGTTGGCATTCTGCACTTTACCAACACTCAGCAGGGTACGAATCTCCGTGCTGCTCACGTGCTGTGGCAATCCGTCTTCTGCCGACGCCACCTGAGGTTTATATTGCACTAACGGACAAACGGTTACCCCCACACGTTCTCCCACCGCCACATAATCGCGATGAGAAGGCAGTCTGTCGCTTCCGAAATGATGGTCATACCCCATCAGTATCACCCGCACATCGTATTCATCGCGCAAAAAGACCATAAACTGCTCTGCCGTCCACGTATAAACTTTCGCAAAATCCAACATCAGCGTCTCCGACACCGCCTCAAGCAATGCTTTCCGCTCCGTTGCAGTGGTGAGCAACTGAGGCACATATCCGTTTTGCAAAACCTCTCTCGGGTGCTGACGAAACGTTACAATCAAAGGCGAAAGATGTTGTTCCGAAGCCGTATGTAACAGACAATCAAACACATAGCGATGTCCCAAATGGACACCGTCAAAAAAACCTATGGTTGCTATACGTTCCATGATACATACACTATCCGTTTTTCATTGCAAAGGTACTACTTTTTATTGATATGCACAAATCCACCAGTGTCTATCCGCGCAAGAGGATATGCGTATTCTCGTAACACTATGTCTTTTTTGGGGGACAGTATAGCGTGGCAAAGTCTTCTTAGGGACGGCTCTTTTCGCCGTGTCGTTGCCGTCTCGTTGCCGTCTTTTTGGGTGTCTTCATAGCGTGGTTGATATTATTTGCATACGAGTGCATAAAGTGTATATTTGAAGTGGGGAGGGTGAGCACTTTTATATCATCATATTTCAAATAGTGTTTTTGCTCTTGTGTGAATCAAAGAAAAGCAGTATCTTTGCAGCCGTAAAGTCTTGACCGACTTTGCAGACATATTGTATAGCGTTTATTGACGCTTTGCGTTTTATTAACAGAAAACTTCGCAACTTTTCACTCGGATTAAAACCAAAGTAGCAATAGATGCCTATTAGGTATGACATTTCGTCTATACCACATTCCGTATCGGATGTGGCATGTTGTTATATCGGCGTAGGCTTCCTGTTGTTTATTTAATCCGAAAGGCAATGCGAAGGCCTCTGTTAATGAATAAGCAACAGAGGTCTGCGCTTTTTTTGTGTCTATCAGTCAAGTCAAAACAGCATTATGGGCAAAATGCTGCAACCATTATTCACGCGCCCGCCCACCGCACAACAGTTGCGCCCGACACGTATCAGGGAAAAAGTATGAACAAACATCTAATGCTTCTGCTAACCGCCGCTATTGCAATCGGAATGGCAAGTTGTTCCACCGGTCGTTATGTGAATAACTCGCTGAATTTCAACACAAATCAGACACAAGTAGTTCTCTCAAAAGCCAACTTCCAAGTCGTGAAACACGTAAAAGTGAACTATGTGTACAAGAATCTGCATAGTATGCGTTTCAACGCCAACCAACTAAAGGAAAGCGCATACGCAGCATTAGTCAAAGAAGCAAACCTGACAGGCGCACAGACAATTATCAACGTTACGATGGAACAAAAACAACGCGAGAGCCAAAACTTTTGGACATTCGTCTTTGGTTTTCCTAAGAAATACGAACAAGCCATTTTAGTGTCCGGTACGGTCATTGAGTTTCTCCCCGAAGGCACAGCCCCTCAAAAAACCGAAATGATTGAATCAACCATATATGCAGAACCAATGCAAGATACTGAATATCAAGATACTACAAAAGAAAAACCGATAGAAAACGATATTCAAAAAGAAGATGAGATTATACAAGATGAAACTACCAGTGATAACAAAGTTTTACCACAGGTTCCTTCCATAAATGGTGCCTCGGAGTATACTCTATTACAAGCACGTTATGCGGCAGAATTTCCCTCTTTTTGGGAATCAATTGTTAAAATGCGCAAATACTACCTTATGATTAGTGGTTGGAATGATTTAGAAACAATCCAAAACTTCTTATTGTCCAATAAAGAGAATAAAATAATTGCATTGATGAATGAAATCAAGGATAAAAACATATCAAAAGAGCATTTAGCATCTATTTTTCTAAAATACGCAAATGAGTAAATTCTTCATTATGAAACAATTTCTGTTTTTATTTCTACTATTGTGTTCTGTTTCTGTACATGGGCAACGCTATTGCCTACAAGCGGGACATCGGGTAAGCATCATCGTATTGGACGAATTGAATTCACAAAAACCGGCTTTCAGTCCATCTGCCATAGTAGCGGGAGATGTGTATGACGACCAAGGCCGAAAAATTCTTATCCGCAAAGGGACTCCGGTACTTCTGCAAGTACATTTCCGAAAAGCCTCACTGACGGGTGATGTTGGGCAAATCACCATTACCCCTATCAGCACGCAGGCTATCAACGGAAGAGAAATCACTTTTGTTGCAGAACCGATTGTATTTGAGGGCAATGATAATGATTTTTTTCGTTCGCAAAAGAAAGTCATCATCGCCGCTCAAACAGCCCTTGTTGCTTCAGTGGCTAACACCTATTGTTTCAAAGTTCAGTCTCCCACTACAAACTGATTTTCCTTCAACAGCACAGTTCATCTATTACACCGTATAGGCTGCCCCTCTTATTTTTCATGCAGCCTATACGGTGTATTAAACGAATTCAACTACTCTTAACTCTCAACGCTTGGCTCTTAACTAAAATCTCATTTGCGTATGTGAGAAAAAAGCAGTATCTTTGTGGCGGAATTGGCGAAGGGGCATTTGTTGGCTCTGAGCCGTAAACATTTGTACGTTTATTATGATTAAAATTTCGTTCCCGGACGGTAGTGTCCGCGAGTATGAGAGTGGCGTAACGCCGCTTCAAGTGGCTGAGAGTATCAGCAGTCGTTTGGCGCAAGATATCCTTGTGGCTA
>JBNMHB010000111.1:0-6002 GCA_050872525.1 Bacteroidales bacterium
GGAAGTTTTGACGGAACCTCTGCTCACAAGACTTGCCATAGCGTGCAAGTTGCGAGAAGTTGACACGACCGCAAATGGTTAAAACTCCGATTACTGCCTCAATGAAAAAGGCAACGAAAGAATGTCGCAGTGCCTTTTGACTGCGAAGGGCCTCAATAATTAAGTCTTTGACTTGTTCGAGTGGACTGATAATGTTCTTGTATTTACACACTATAAAGATACTGAAAATCGGCCACTTGAGCAAGTTTTTAGGCAAAAAACTTCATCTCAAAGAACACTTTTTTGAGGGCTTTTTATCAGAGCCAACGAACTGATGAATCAAATAGTCCGGTAGTACTTAACTGCTACAAAATGAATTAGTTGAACTAAAAATAACGAACTATTGATTTAAAAAAATAAACTATAATTTGCATAATTAAGATAATTATCGTACTTTTGCACCTGAATCTACGCTGGAGGGGATATGTCCTCGTTTCAGGGTGGATTTTTGACATATTGAATAGCGTTTATTGACGCTTTGTGTTTGACAACTCGAAAACTTCGCAACTTTTCATCAAACAGTCAGAAGCAAAGTAGCAATAGATGCCTATGGGTATGACATACCTATACTGCGTCCATTCGGGCGTGGTGTGTCGTCATATCAGCGTAGGTTTCCTGTTGTTTATTTGACTGTTTAGGTAATGCGAAGACCTCGAGTTGTAAGTAAGCAACACGAGGTCTACGCTTTCTTTTGTGTCTGTATATGGAAATAACAATAAATCACATAAACAATGAGAGAGAAATGTAACGTGTTTTTGCTATGTATAATGCTGTCTTTCACAGCCATAGCAGCCAATGCCACACAAGTGTGGGATGGTACCTCTGCCAAGTGGACAAAAGGTTCCGGTACAGAAAAAGACCCATATCTAATCGAAACGCCCAATCAGTTAGCCTTTCTGGCAGAGATGGTCAGCGCAGGCATTAGTGATTATTCGGGCAAGTACTTTAAGCAAACACAAGATTTTGATATGAAGAGTCTTGTTTTTACGCCCATTGGTATTTTCCCAGCCACCCCATTCAAGGGTAATTACAACGGTAATAACAAATTTGTTTCTAACCTGAATGTTTCTGGGGATAATAACAATAAGCATATTGCTCTTTTTTGTTGTGCAATTGGGGCAACGATTAGCAATCTAACGACCAAAGGATCTTTTGCGAGTACTAGTTTGTCGAGCGAAGGAGCTGCAGGAATACTTGCATATGGCAAAGATGTAACACTCATCAATTGTACAAATATGATGGAGATAAATATAAATAGTGTAGCAGCAGCAGGAATCGTGGCATTCCCTAGTGGAACCTGTACATTGAAGAAGTGTTCGAATTCAGGTAAAATATATGCTACCTCTTATAGTGGTAGTGTCTCTGCAGGAGGGATCGTGGGGTACAATTATGGAACTTGTACCATAATAGAATGCTTAAACACAAACATTGTATCTGCTACAATTCAGATTACTGGTTCTGGTTATCAGCAAGTTCCTGGCTCCTATTCTGGTGGTATAGTAGGGTACAATAGTAGTAGTTGCACTTTGGTGCAGTGCTCAAATGTAGGCTCCATATGTTCTTCCTCAATTTTTCGTTCTTTTGGCACAGTTTATCGTCGCGCCATTGCTGGTGGTATAATTGGTTTTAACTATATCGCATCATGTACACTGACACAATGCGCAAGCACTGGATCTATAACTGCTCCTTCTAACGGTTCTAATGATTCAGATATTTTTTATGGAACTGGAGGTTTAATAGGATACTCTTCTAACAAATATCAAATTAATAACTGCTATGCACGCGGTACACAGAAGGCAAATGCTACTTATGGAATTGCTGGTGGTGGTGATGGAATAATAACTAATAGTTATTTTGCAGGAAAATTAGAAGGAGTATCGGAAAACTATGGTGTTGCTAAAAAAGGATCTATTGTTAATAGTTATTTCAACTCTGATTGTGGCGCTTCTACATCTTCAGAGTATGGTACTTCCAAAACAACTGCACAACTTAAATCCATTTCGATGCCAATACTGCTCAATGGTTCAGAAACAGGTTCTACATGGGTAATGGACACCAATAATTCCAATGACGGGTATCCTATCTTAGGTTGGCAGGTTCCTGTAGCAATCTATAAAATCACCGCTACTTGCGATGAGTCTCAAGGCTCTGTCAGTGGCGGTGGCAACTACACCGAAGGCACTATAATTACACTGACTGCCACTCCCAAAGAAGGTTATATATTCTCTGGCTGGAGCGATGGCGACAAAACCAATCCTCGTTCCGTTACGGTGGGTACAACGGATGCTACTTACACGGCTCTGTTTGTCAAAATGCGCTATGTCATTACCGTAAATCAAGACTGTTCAGTAAACATCCAATAAGCCCAATACACAATGCAACAACAATTTATACGATATTTCTGTATTGGTTTGGATCTCTGTTTGTTTGGGATAGTGTCTGCTTATGCCGATCATACTCTCACTATTGGTGCTTCCGACTGCTCCACATTCCAAACCCAATCTGTGGCAGATGGTGCAACCATAGTGCTGGAAGCAAAACCTTCGGCGGAAAATCTGTTTATCCGCTGGAATGACGGCAATACAGATAACCCCCGCATAATCACCGTGCGGTCAGATGTGACCTATAAAGCCATTTTCGGAGCGGCAGAGGAGGTACTTACTATATGGCATACATTAACAATTTCCGCTAATGCATGTTCCTCTCCTTCTGTTCAAAAAGTTCCGGATGGCGCAACGTGCGAACTGCGTGCAGTTCCCGAACCGACTTGCGGCAAATTCCTCCGTTGGTCTGACGGCAATACCGAAAACCCTCGTTCTGTCGTAGTAACAGGCGATGCCACCTACACAGCGGAGTTTGCCCCCAAACAATACACCATTACTGCCATAGCGGATAATGACGAACAAGGTTCAGTATCTGTCACCGCAGAATAAAATTAACGTCTAATTAACGACAATGGAGTAAAATGCTCTCTCAGAGAAAACTCCAAGTCAACGGATAATAAAAAACAAATACAAATAATGAAAAGACTCTTATCTATTTTCTTAATGGCGTTGTGTGCTGTAGTCACAGTCCAAGCCGACCGGTTGGTGGTAGATTGCGGGCGTACTGCCAAACTAACCGCCACTCCCGCCACGGGCTATCACTTCGTGCGCTGGAACGACCTCAACACCGACAACCCGCGTATCATCAGCCCGACGGAAGATGCCACTTACACGGCGTTCTTCGCTATCAACCGCTACACGGTCATCTTCCAGAACTATGACGGCACCGAACTCCAAAAGGAAACCCTCAACCACGGCGATGCAGTCTCCTACAAAGGCACTACCCCTTCCAAACCCGCCACGGCGCAGTACACCTACACTTTCTCGGGTTGGAGTCCTAATGTCGAATATACCGCCACGGCGGATGCTACATACGTGGCGCAGTTCGACCAGACAGTGAACAAGTACACTATCACCTTCCGCAACTGGGACGGTTCTGTCCTCGAAGCCAAAGACTGGGAGTACGGCACGTTGCCTTCGTATGCAGGCACGCCTACCCGCCCCGCCGATGCCGAACATTCCTACACTTTCTCGGGTTGGGACAAGACCATCTCTACTGTTACCGGCGAGGCTACCTATACCGCCCAATACAACGGCACCACTAACTCCTACACCCTCACCACCTCTGGCGAGCACGGTACCACTACGGGCGACGGCACCTACCTATACGGTAAGAAAGTAACCATCTCTGCCGTGGCAGACGCTTGCTACGAGTTTGTTCAGTGGAACGATGGCGATACCTATGCCACCCGCGAGGTAACCGTTACCGGCAACGCTACCTATGTGGCTACATTCCGCAAGGTGCAATATACTATTACCGTTCAGTCTGACAACGATACGCAAGGTTCTGTCAGCATTACAGCAATGCCGTAATGATTATGAAACGACTCCTTTCTCTCATCCTATGCGTCGTCGGCGTGTGTGCTCTCCGCGCGGAGAGTACACCGCACACGATGCGTGTGGAGTGTGGCAACTGGGTGCAACTTACTGCTACGCCCTATACCGACTACCATTTTGTGGAGTGGAACGACCATAACACCGATGCCGTGCGGCAGATTCAGGTGAACGAAGATGCTGCCTACATCGCATTCTTTGCTGCCAACTGTGAGGAGTATGCCAACTGGCCCTTGGTCGCGCTCTACGACTGGCTCCTGATGCTCAACGTGCAGGCAATCAACGATATGGGCTATTATATCTCGCCCGCTGCCGTTACGTGGTATCGCGTTGTGGGGACCCCCGATGATATGCACAATGCCTTTCCGCAAGACGATGTCCCTGTGGCAACAGGCTACTATCTTACCCTCGCGCAGAACCTGCAAGGCACGGGCGATTACTACGCCGTAGCCGATGTGTCTGATGCACGGGGTATGCTATGCGACGGGCTCATGCGCTCTACCATAGCCCATTATGCACATTCGGGGCAACGCCACCAAGTAGCCCTCAATCCCAACCAAGCCCTTGCGGGCGAAACGCTGCGGATTGTCGGTCTCGACCCTGCCGAGCAAACCACAATCCGCGTCTATAGCACCACGGGGCAGTTGCTGGCAACATACACTTCCGCCGGTGCCGATACCTACCTGCTTCAAGCCGCTTATGTGGCAGGCTGCTATCAGGTGCGTGTTGAGAGTCCTTCGCTCAACGAGACACTCCGTTATATAGTCAAGAAATAATATGAAAAAGATACGATTATCCCTTTTCTTGTTTGCTACTCTGGCGTTGCCGCTCAGCGCGGAGAATATCCACCTGCTCACCCTCGGACTGCGCGGCGGCGAAATGACCGTCCTACAACAATCTGCGCAGAATCTGAATAACCAACTGGGTGGAGTAGGGGCATTGGACCTCGGCTATATATGGTATGCCCCTGTTCCCAAAGCGGACTTGGGCATACGTACGGGGCTGCTGCTCGGCTATGGTGCAAGCGCCGTCGGCGGTGGGTTCTCCCAGCAGTTTACCAATACCGACTATCTTGGCAACCAAATGGACTATACCACCTCCGCACAACTGTATGCCCGACAGCAAATGGTATCGGCGGAGGTTCCCTTGATGATGGCTTTGCGTGCCAAGGGGTTTACCTTCAATGTCGGTTTGTCTCTCCAAACGGTGCTTTGGCAGCATATCCGCCAACATCTGTGTTCCCCCAAGATTGATGTGTTCTATCCGGCTTATAATGTGCATGTTATCGATGAACTCATTACCGGTCAACTGTCAGCCGACCGGCAGACCGATGGCTATGCTGCAGGTTTGCCTACGGTGGGGCTGGGAGTCTGCACCGAGATAGGTTACGACTTTGCTCTCCCGAAAGGCTGGCTGGGTCTGCAAGCCTTCTTCTCCTGCTCGGTGTGGAACAATTTCCATCCCTCTGACAATGTCGTCATCGCAGTTTCCCCTGTCGCCAATCCGGTACAACCTGTACCCGAAGTGCAAGTCTCCAATGCGCTTCTGTCTCTCTGTTCTTCTGTCCACCCTCTTTTTTTCGGTCTCCGCCTTTATTATGCTTTTGAATGGCGGCGATAGGAATAAAGTAGGTGGTTACTCCTGATATTTGGCAATCGGTGGTGCGAAGTCCTGCTTTGTACGTAGTACGCACTACCGACTGCTATGCTCTATCCGCTTTTCGTGGGATTGTCTGATAAGTGTTAGTCGGACAATCCCTTTTTTGTGCTTTTATGAGCATAGTCTTGTCCTGGTGTTGTCGGACCTGTGTAGTTTGTGTGTGATTAGGCGTTTTGGGGCTTGTATTACAGTGGGGTATCGCTTTGCCTGTTTTTTGAGGTAACGGCCTTTTTCCTGATAATAATTGGTCGTTCCTTAAGAATGCGCTATTGTATTGATAATCAGAAAAATAGTTGTGATTTTACTTGCATAATTCCGCAAAATTTTGTACCTTTACAATGCAAAACCTTGCAGAAAAGTACAATA
>JBNMHB010000112.1:0-5970 GCA_050872525.1 Bacteroidales bacterium
AGTAAACACATTGAAAATCACCTATTTATATGGTATAATCGTTCATTCCCCGGCGAATACGAAAACGAATCACAAAACCGGAAGTATTCGCCAAAACTCGTCAGCCATACTATCGTCCTATTTTGATGCGGTTGCCCTGCACTTTTCGGAACACGCCAATTGAATTTTATACTATAGAAATACAGCAGGACCATACCTAATAATAATTATGAATTATGAGATTCATAATTCGTAGCGTCTGTATCGGGTGGATATCAGGTGGATGTCGGGTGGTTAATGGGGTGATTAAGCCATCCCAACTTTACGTTAGTATGTGGAAGGAAAATATATGAACCCTGATTCCGATAACGGACTTTATTTCTTTTCTAATTCGTTGAGGCGGCGCATAAGGTCAGGCAACTGCTTGAAGCCGACCGAAGAGCGACGCCAATTCATCGCATCGATAGCGGGCGACCCCTGATACATGCCCGGTTTGCGGACACTGCCTGCCACACCCGCCTGCGCCCCAAACACACAACGGTCTGCCACCTCAATATGCCCTGCTACGCCCACTTGTCCGGCAAGAATACAATGACTGCCAATCTTGGTGGAACCTGCCACGCCCACTTGTGCGCACATAAACGTTGATTCGCCCACCTCCACATTATGAGCCACTTGTACAAGGTTGTCTATTTTTACATTCTTGTGTATGCGTGTCGAACCCATCATCGCGCGGTCGATAGTGCTGTTGGCACCAATCTCTACATCGTCCTCAATAACTACGTTACCAATCTGTGGCAGTTTTTGGTTCACTCCTTGCGCATCGGGTTCAAAACCAAACCCATCGGCACCTACCACCACACCTGCATGCAGGATACAATCTTTGCCAATCACGCAGTTGTAGTAGATTTTTACGCCCGAATAGAGAATCGTATTGTCGCCAATCTGCACATTATCACCTATATACGTGTGCGGGTAAATCTGTACTCCCTTACCCAAGCGAACATTCTTTCCGATGTAGGCAAAAGCACCGATGTAGGCATCTTCCGGTACGGATACTCCCTCGCTGATATACGATGGTTGCTCCACACCATGGCGGGCGGGATTCATCGCTTTTGCCACAAGTTGAAGCAGTTGCCCCATCGCACCGCGTGCGTTCTCTACAGCGATGACGGTAGCATCGCTTTGTGGTGCTTGGTCGCCCAGCAAACTTGCGGTAACCAATACTACAGATGCCTGTGTATCTGATAGATACGGCATATACTTCTCATCACACAAGAAGCATAACTTGCCCTCGGTAGCACTCTCAATGGGGGCTACATCATTCACTTTTTTATTGCTGTCGCCATATAATTTGCCACCAAGCAACATGGCTATTTGTTGTGCGCTAAACTCCACTTTATGCTAATTATGAATTACTAATTATGAATTATTTGTTTCTTTCTTTATGCTCTATCCTATAAGCATCCTATAACGATCCTATAACAAAAACACAAACAAAAAATTATGCTGTATGTTAATTGTCTATCTGCGAAACTCAAATAAATATAGTTTCTTGGGTTTGCGGGTGAGGGACTTTAGGTCCAGAATCTCACTGGCGGACGCGATGTCGCGCACCGTACCGTCTTGATAAAGAATATCAATAGAATCGTCTTTTTCCGAATAGGTGTTGCTGGTCGATACATGCTCAATAAAGAAGTACTCTGCTTCTTCTTCGCTGATATTCAGCGTATTGGCATAATGCTGATGCAGTATCAGTCGCTCGTTGTCGCTCAGTGGTTCGGTCAGCAGTCGCCCACGGAAGAGTTGCCGGTTGGTAAACGCCGTACTCAGTTCGCGCAACACCACATCGTCCGAATTCATCCATACTTTTATAGCCGAAAGTACATCCGTGTCGTCCAATAAGGCATATTGTTGCATGGCCTTGCTACCCAATGCAAAATCCTCCGCGGATATGGGATTATAGAGAAAATAATGCAATGCGGGCGAGCAGAAGAGTTCTTTTCCGCTGAGTGCCAGTTCTTTCGCGCGCGCGAGTATTTTTATAAGGTGTTGCTCCGCAGCCACCGAAGTCTTGTGCAGATATACCTGCCAATACATCAATCGGCGTGCTACAAGAAATTTTTCCACCGAATAGATACCTTTTATCTCCACCACCAATCGGTCGTCCACCACGTTGAGCATTTTCAGCAGCCGCTCGCTCGCCACACGCCCTTCTTGTACGCCGGTGAAGAACGAATCACGACACAGATAGTCCATTCTGTCCACGTCCAACTGGCTGGAAATCAGTTGATGTAAGAAATGTCGGGGGTATCGATCTCTGAAGATGGCTATCGCCTCATCCAAGGGGCGTTGTTGCCATAGTTGTTGTTCGCTGCTATGACTCAGGTCGATGTTTATCTGCTCCATCATTAGGAGTGAAATCTCCTCGTGGGTGATACCGTCCACCAATGTATGCTCCAATACATGTGAGAACGGACCATGCCCGATGTCATGGAGCAGGATAGCAGCCAACACGCCTGTCTCCTCGCTTTCGCTGATGTCCACGCCCTTGCGGCGTAGCGATGCTATGCCCTCGCTCATCAGGTGCATAGCACCCAACGAGTGGAGAAAACGGCTGTGCATAGCACCCGGATATACCAAATAAGAAAGACCCAACTGCCGAATGCGGTTGAGTCGTTGTACGTATGGATGCTGTAGTACATCGTAGAGCAGGTCGCTCGGAATACTCAGAAATCCGAATACCGGATCGTTGATTATCTTTCGTTTGTTGGTTACCATTTATGCAAGCGGCAAGGTCTCACTTTTGCCAACGATAAGAGAAACTGATACCTAACAGGAAATAACCATCTGCCCATTTGTCGTTGGAACTGGATTTACTGAGCGGCCATGCGTCCAAATTTCTGGTACATCCAACAATCCTTGGTGAACGGAAGCCATGATTGTCATAAAGAAACCATGTGTAATGTCAATAGTATAACCTATCTCCAAAGGGATCATAGGCAATACACTTACCTTCTTCCCATCATCGCGTCCCGATTGTGTGAAATCATAATTTATAACGCTCACGTTTAGCCCCAAACCGGCGTAGAGATAAAAGCCCGACTTAGGGAATGGATACCATTCTATGCCGGCGGCTAATTCACCAAAACCGTTTTTGAACTCACCTTTGCCTATCCATTTCTGTGTTTCGTTTTCGGTTATTGGGTCTTTTACCATATTATAGCGTGCACTATCGTTGCCGTGCAAGTAACCTCCCGACAGCGAGAAACGCCAGTTTGCACTATTAGCAAGCGGGTGAAGATAACTGAAGACAGCACTACCGCCCACGCTCTGTTTTTGAAAACCTCCCTTAAAAGCCACACCAGGCATATCAATGTCGCCGTAGTAATACAAAACATTGCCTGTGATAGCAATACCTTGGGCAATCGGCTTGTGGCGTGCAAAATACAAACCATGCCGATCGGGCGTTTTTCGCCAACCATGTTGTGTTTGTGCGTGTTGTCGCGGATTCCTCCGATTCGCATTAGCTTCCGCCATCAACGAGCCGCTGTAGCACAGACCAAGCGTTAAGGCAAGTATGGATATTAGCAAATGTTTTTTCATATTTCCGCAAAATCGTTTGCAAAGGTAGTTATTTTTTTTGAAAGTAACAAATTATATATATTTTTTATTCGTTTTTTAGCAATTGTACTATCCACGGGCAGTAATAATTATGAACAGGGATAGTGCAGGATAACGTGCTATTTATCATCGTAAAAAAGGGACAAAACCGATGTTTTTCGGTCTGTCCCTATTTGTGGTACCGCGAGTGGGACTTGAACCCACACAACCATTTCTGGTCAAGGGATTTTAAGTCCCTCGTGTCTACCGATTCCACCATCACGGCGTTGAACAACATTATCCGGCATGCCCGCCGATGCTCTCAACTCAAAATCGGCTGCAAAGGTACGGATAAAAAATGAAATATGCAAGTGCCTGTTCATTTTCCGGAGTACTATACCCCTAAAAATATCCCAATTTCTTCCAAATAGATGCATTATTTGATATGGAGGGGGGGGCGTGCCGCCGAATATGGCACATAAAAAAAGAGGATTGTCATCCCGACAACCCAATCTTTTTACTTAACCTTAAATCTAATACCATGAAAAACACGATGCAAAAGTACTACATATTTTTGATATGACCAAATAATTTGCCAGAAAAATGTGTTTTGCAGCATATTTTTGTGTATTTTGCAAAGCGAAGATGTCAAAATAAGGTGTCTATCGTGAGTCTGTCGCGAGGTTATCGCGGGTCTGTCGCGGGTGTCGGGGGATAATTAGAATCTATCATGAGTTTACCTAACCTATCCAATACGCCATACACAAACATCCCCTCCAAACAGCAAGGGATAAGCAAGGGATAAGCAAGGGATACGATATACAAAAACAACGCAGGCTACCCCTTGAGGATAGCCTGCGTAAAATCGAAATGGGTCTGCTTGATGATTACTCAATCACAGCACCTACTGCGTTGTATCTCACGTTGTCGCGAATAATAACGAGTTGTCCGTTCTCGATTACCTTAACGGCTTTCTCGGTAATGGTCGTGTTGTCAATAGCGTCTTTGACGGCTTTCTGCATTGTACCATCAATCACCTCAACGATGATTTGTGCTTCTTTACCATCTTTTCCTGCCTTGTAATACTTGGCGAGTGTACCTTCCAAGTCCACCAAATCGCCGATGGCAACAGGCTCTGTAACAACTAAGTAAGCACCTTGAATGGAATTTGATTTGTCGGTAACCTTGTCGCTTACCCATGCGCTTTGTTTTCCATCTTTAGCATCATAAGCAAAATTCACATAGCCACGAACCTTAACAGCCTCACCTTTTACGGTCTTGTTTTCTGCTGTCGGGTCTGCCAACTTAGCAGCCAACTCCATTGCTTGTTTTACGGAAATATAACCTTCCGGCAGAATGGGGTCTTGTGGCTCGTCAATTTCGGTGTTGGGGTTCTTGCCTCCGTTAGCCTCAAGGATTTCAAAAGTACCACCGTTCATCTCAGAGATTTCGTTGAATTGTTTCAATGCTCCGATAACGCGCACTTTGTCTCCCAAAGCAGGACCTTGTTCCGGTTTTTCGCAATCAATACCGTAAGCCTGGAATACTTGACCGCCGTCTTTGGTATCTGCCATCCAGAAGGATACAGAGGGGTGTATTTCGTCCCATTTATAAACATATTCGGTTACGTAACCTTCTACTGCTACGAGGTCTGTTTTGCCTGCTTTAGCGGCTGCAGCAGCCTCTGCGCAAGTCAATGTGTCGGTAACTGTAGGAACAATATCGCCACCTGTACCATCTGTTGTAACAACAATTTTCAAAGCACGAACTTGATTAGCGGAAGCCTTGAACTCGACTTTTTTTGCATTACCCACCCAAGTACCCATTTTTCCTTCGTATGAGTAGCCTTCTTGAGCCTCGAAGCATCCGGGACCATATTTGGCGTCTCCGGCTGCAGTGCAAGTGAACTCAATTTTTGTAATGTTGTCTGTAGAAGAAAGGGTTAGTGTCTGGCTCTTATAAATACGAATTTGTCCATCAGCCAATCCTTGTGTACAAGCAATGGTTACAGAACCTACAACGCCACTTTGAGGACCAGCCTCTTTTTTCCAATTACAATTTTCCGGAGTAATGACGATGGTTGAAGCAAACATTGATATAGTGGTCAATGCCGCAGCAACTAACGAGAATAGTTTTTTCATAAATGATAGATTTTTGTGATGATTAATAAAACTCGAGAGTATGGGTCTCTTTTCGTGTGCAAAGATACGGCGAATTTCCGGAGTGTGCAAATTTATTATGTGAAATTAGTACTGTTGCGATAAATTTCGTATAAAAATCAGTTATTATCAAATAATTCGAGTTCTTTGACATTTTGATTGAAAGTGCAAAGGTTGTTTGGCTGCGTCAGCAGTTCCCGCAAATCCTTCCGTTCCATGGCAGAAACAC
>JBNMHB010000113.1:0-5647 GCA_050872525.1 Bacteroidales bacterium
AAATGTTTCGGTTGCGGTAAGTCGGGGCATGCTATCGGTTTCGTGATGGAGATAGAGCAATGCTCTTTTGTGGAGGCGGTCAAGCAAGTGGGGCGCAAATACCATATCGAGGTACAAGAGCGCGAACTCTCCGCCGAGGAGCAACAACGCCAGGACGACCGCGAGTCGATGTTCGTCGTCAATGATTTCTGCAATCGGTGGTTTCAATCCCAATTATGGGATACTCCCGACGGGCAGGCTATCGGTCTGTCGTATTTCCGTGAACGCGGATTGCGCGACGACATCATTCGCAAGTTCCAACTCGGCTATTCGCCGGAGAAAGGGAGTCCGCTTGCGCAGGCACTCAAGCAACAGGGCTTTGTAGAAAAGTATATCGTCAATAATCCCGATACCAAAATCGGTACCGGCGTCTGCGGCAAAAGCGAAGATGGGCGTATCTACGACCGTTTCCGCGACCGCGTGATGTTCCCGATTCATACCGTTTCGGGCAAGACGGTGGCTTTTGCAGGGCGGATTATGAAGAAAAAGGAGAATGTCGGCAAGTATGTCAATTCCCCCGACTCGCTCATTTACTCCAAAACCAACGAACTATACGGACTTTTCCTCGCCAAGCAGGCTATCTCCCGTTTAGACCTCTGCTATCTCGTAGAGGGGCAGATGGACGTCATCTCCATGCACCAGTCCGGCATCCCGAATGTGGTCGCCAGCGGCGGTACTGCCCTCACCAAGCCCCAGATACGTCTCATCAAGCGTTTTACAAGTAATATCACCGTCCTCTATGATGGTGATGCTGCGGGTATTCATGCCGCTTTGCGAGGCATTGATATGTTCCTCGAAGAGGGCTTTAATGTCAAAGTCGTGCTGCTGCCCGATGGTGAAGACCCCGACTCCTACGCACAGAGCCACAATGCTTCCGATTTTATCGAATATATCCAATCCCATCAAACCGATTTTATTCGTTTCAAATCTACACTCTTGCGGGAGGAGGCAGGCGGCGATCCGCAGAAACGTGCCAATCTCATCAAAGACATCACGCAATCTATTGCTCAAATACCGGATATGATTACCCGACAGGTGTACATCAAAGATTCGGCAGATAAATTGATGATTAATGAGCAATTGCTCACCCGCGAAGTGATACGTATCCGGCGCACAAAAGCCGAAGAGGAGAAAAAGAAACGCGAGCAGCAGGAAGTGATGGCATCTTTTGCCGAAGCCGCTGCGCAAATGCCGGAGCAGAATGCTATGCAACCTGCAAAGTCGCAGGAAACCATTCGTTTTGAGGAGAATTATCGCAACCTTATGCAAGTCATTGTGCGCTATGGCGAACGGGATTTGTTTGTGCAAGCCGATGGGCAACCGGTGCAGGCAGGCGAATATATCTTGGCGCAACTCACTGCCGACGGTATCGCCGCGCCAAACGCAATCTATCAAAAAATAATCGATGAATATGCCGCCCATTGTCAGGAACCAACGTTTGTGGCAGAGCAATTTTTCAAGTTTCACACCGACCATGACATCAGCAAACTTGCAGTGGAATTGATAGCCGACCGATACCAACTCAGCCAGATATATGCTAAGCAGAGTATATCCGAAAATGTGGTGCAGGAGGTGGATATAGACGAAGACGCAGACCACTTGCCGGAGTTGGTAATACGCCTCTTGCTCGAAATCAAACTGACAACCATCGAGTTACGCCTCGACGAGATAGATAAACAACTCAAAACCGACTCCGATTGGGAAATGAAAAAGATGCAGATTACCACTCAGTCCCAACTCCTCGAAGTCCGAAACACTATCTGCCGACAATTGGGCAACCGCGTCATTGTGGGAGACTACGACAAACATGTTTAATGAAGAATTGTGAATGAAGAATTTTTGTAACGTGTCATTCTTCATTCCTAATTCCTAAATTCCTAATTAAATAATATGCTTTTTCCTGAAATTGTATATGGTCCGATTCATTCCCGCCGTTTGGGAATATCGTTAGGCATGGAACTGATGCCTTTGCAGCACAAACTCTGTACGTTTGACTGTGTCTATTGCGAGTGTGGGTTCAATCAGCCGGTCTCTCACCCTGTTCTGCCTACGCGCGAAGAGGTTAGACAGGCACTCGAAACCAAGTTGCAGACCCTGAAAGCCGAAGGCACTACCCCCGATGTCATCACTTTCAGTGGCAATGGTGAGCCAACGCTACACCCTGATTTTCTGCCTATTATACAAGATACGGTGTCGCTGCGAAACACCTATTTCCCTGCTGCGAAAGTGTCCGTATTGAGCAATTCCACACAACTTGCCCGTCCCGATGTGGTAGAAGCATTGCGCCTCTGCGACAATCGTATCCTCAAACTCGATTCGGCTATCGACGAGACTATGCGACGTATCGACCAACCGGTTAATAACGCCCTGACTGTCAGCCGGATAGAGCAGTATCTCAATCAGTTTGATGGCGATTTTATTCTCCAAACCTGTTTCCTTCGTGGTGAACATCTCGGCAAAACCATCGATAATACCACACCTGAGGAACTCAACGCGTGGTATGCTGCAGTGGAGCGTCTCCGTCCGCGCGAAATCATGATATATGTCATCGACCGTGCCACACCGGTGAAAACTTTGGAGAAACTCTCCCGCGACGAGATGGAAGCCATCGCTGCACCCCTCATCGCCAAAGGATATAAGGTCATCATCAGTGCGTGATTTAATTATGAATTATGAATGATATTTACATTGTATCCACCTGATATCTACCTGACATTCACCTGACTTTCTAATTATGAGGGTATTTATCGCACCGCTCAACTGGGGATTGGGGCATGCCTCGCGTTGTGTCCCGTTGGTCCGGCAGTATCTCGCCAATGGCGACGAGGTTGTCTTGGGCGGCGATGGCGATAGCGATAGCCTGCTTTTGCTCCGTCATCATTTTCCCAACCTGCGCGTGTTGCCTCTTGCCCCTCTCCGTCTCACGTATTCATCGGGGAATAGTCAGGTCGGCGCAATGCTTCGTGCCATACCCCGACTGATACGTTTTTCCATTCGCGACCATCGCCTCCTCCGCCGTTATCTGGTGCAGGAGCATTTCGACTTGGTCATCTCCGACAACCGTTTCGGATTGTTCTCCAACCGGACAAAGTGTGTCTATATCACCCACCAACTGCGAATCCTCTTGCCCCGTCCGTGGCAGTGGTTGCAACCCCTTGCCCACCGTCTCCACGCGCGTATCTATCATCGTTTTGCGGAGGTATGGGTCCCCGATTTTGCAGACAACGGACTGAGTGGTATCTTGAGCCACCACCTCCCCGCGGACCCGCATATCCGCTACATCGGTCCTCTTTCCCGCTTTTCGTCCTCCCCCGTTCCATCATATATATATAAGGAGAACGCCGCGCCTCAATCGGCTCAGAAAAACCTGTCGGACAATATGGACGACACCTATAATATATATAAGGACTACGATGTGGTGGCAGTCCTCAGTGGATTGGAACCCCAGCGCACCCTTTTGGAGAACGCCATCATCCGCCGTTATGCCTCTGTTTCGGACAAAGTACTCGTCGTGCAAGGCAAAATTGCGCCTTCTGCTACCTCAGTGCCACCTTCTCCCCTCTCACATCCCATTTCCTCCAATATCACCCTCGTCTCGTCGCTCGATGACCCTGCTCTTGCCGCTGCCCTCAGTTCGGCAAAGCATATCATTGCCCGTTCCGGCTACTCCACTATCATGGATTTCCATGCCCTCGGTGTCCTCTCTCGTGCCGAACTTATTCCCACTCTGGGGCAACCCGAACAAGAATATCTTTTCGCATATCTGTCGCGTTTCCATTAGCCTCATTCGTGTTTCAAATAGCAGTAAATTACGGCAACGAGACGGCAACGAGAGCCGTCTGAATGAAGACTGCCACGATATACCGTCACATTTTGCAAAACAAGCCTAACAAAATGCAGATTGTGAGCGTAAAATTTTTTTATTCAATAAAAAATATGTAACTTTGCAGTCTAAATGGAGAAAACGGTTTTTGTGTCATCGCAAAATGCGGGGGGCTAAAATCGTGAAATTGTAAATATACAACAATTTAAATTCAATACAATTATGACAAAAGTAGGTATTAATGGGTTCGGTCGTATCGGACGTTTCGTTTTCCGCGCTGCGCAAACCCGTAATGACATTGAGATTGTGGGTATCAATGACTTGTGCCCGGTTGATTATTTGGCTTACATGCTCAAGTACGACACCATGCATGGCAAGTTTGAAGGTACCGTAGAGGCTGACGTGGAGAATAGCAAACTTATCGTGAACGGTAAGTCTATCCGCGTAACTGCTTGCAAAGACCCAAACGAACTCGCTTGGGACGCAATTGGAGCAGAGTATGTTGTTGAATCGACAGGTCTTTTCCTTACCAAAGAGAAATCACAGGCTCACATCAACGCCGGTGCTAAATATGTTGTTATGTCGGCTCCTTCTAAGGACGACACCCCTATGTTCGTTTGCGGTGTAAACTTCGACAAATATGTTAAGGGAACACAAATCGTATCGAACGCTTCTTGTACTACCAACTGCTTGGCTCCTATCGCTAAGGTGCTGAACGACAAATTCGGTATCAAAGACGGTTTGATGACTACCGTTCACTCTACTACCGCTACCCAGAAGACCGTTGACGGTCCTTCAATGAAAGACTGGCGCGGTGGTCGTGCTGCTGGTGGCAACATCATTCCTTCTTCTACTGGTGCTGCTAAGGCTGTTGGTAAAGTGATTCCTGAACTCAACGGCAAACTGACCGGTATGTCGATGCGTGTTCCTACTTTGGACGTATCTGTGGTTGACCTCACTGTTAACTTGGCTAAACCGGCTACCTACGATGAGATTTGCGCTGCAATGAAAGAGGCTTCCGAGAACGAACTTAAGGGCATACTTGGTTACACCGAGGACGCTGTTGTATCGAGCGACTTCTTGGGTGATACCCGCACATCTATTTTCGATGCGAAGGCTGGTATCGCACTCACTGACACCTTCGTGAAGGTTGTTTCGTGGTACGACAACGAGATTGGTTACTCCAACAAAGTTCTCGAACTCATCGCCCACATGGCAAAAGTTAATGGCTAATTCATTATCCGATAATATACAAAAAGAGGTTGTCCGTTGGGCAACCTCTTTTTATGTGTCTATACTTTGGAGTAACACCTATCCTGCTGATTGTCTGCCGGTTATCCTATCGCGTCAAGACGGTTCTCCATGGCGAGCATTTCATCGCGGAGACGCGCAGCGGTGTCGAAATCAAGGTCTTTCGCGGCTGTGAGCATGGCACGGCGTTTCTGTTCAATGGCTTTGTTGAGGGCTTTCTTGTCCATTTTTTGCCAGTCGGCGCTCTTCCACGACTCGCGTATGGCTTTTTCTACGCGCTCTTTCTCCTGTTCGGGGTCTTTGTAGAGTGAGGCGAGAGCCGATGTGTTGATTTCTTTTTTGATGGCAGTAGGTGTGATATGGTGTGCCTCGTTGTATGCCATTTGTATGCGTCGGCGACGGTTAGTCTCGTCAATGGTCGCCTGCATAGCACCGGTGATAGTGTCGCCGTACATGATGGCTTTGCCGTTCACATGGCGTGCCGCACGTCCCACCGTCTGGGTCAGACTGCGTTTGTCGCGCAGAAAACCCTGT
>JBNMHB010000114.1:0-5595 GCA_050872525.1 Bacteroidales bacterium
CCGCGTGAGGCTTGTCCGATAGTCAGGTTGTTATCCACACATCGGTTGCCTGCAGGGTCTTTGATTTGCACTTTCAGTCCGTAGGCTGTGTCGAACAGTTTCTCGGCGTCGCCTACTTTCATAGAGGCTTTGATTTTGATTTCTTCTGCCGCACGTGTCTTGATGTCTTTTGCGGTTCGGTCGTTCAGTTGCTTGAGCGTCATTTCGGGGTCGGCGAGTTGTGCGCCCTTGTAGATAGCAAGTGTGCAACCGAAGGTCTCTTTGAAGTTCTTGCAAATGCTTTTTACTTTCATTTGTGGTGCCACCGAGAACTCTGCGTTCGTAAAGTGGTCTTTGATGCTGTTAATCAGTCCCATTGTATTGATGAATTTATTTGGTTAATATGATTATCTTGCCTTGAAGACGGGTTTGATGTATTCGGTATGGGGGACGGCGCTGATGGCTTCGAGCCAGACATAGTTGTTGTAGCGCATGCGCTCGTTGAGAAAACCGAGGTAGATAGTCCGATTGCCCTTGGCGGGAATACGGCCGTTGCATGACTGCGTGCCCATGGTGGAATAGTCCACGCTGTAACTGAGTTTGGATGGCTCTGTGCCGTCCTGGAACTTCTTGGCTTGCGCCGCGTTGTAGAATACGTACATATTGATGTAGGCGTCTTCCTCGCGGGGCGGGACGTTCTCGCCTAACAGCGTGGCAATCAGTCCGCTGCCCCGATGGCTCTCATAGATGGGCAGCCCCAAGACCTTGATACGGCGGTAGGAGGTCTCCATATCCCTATAGAAATCGCCGTCGGTACTCTTGTTGCTTTCGTTGGTGGAGATACGCAAAGAGTAGAGCACATCGGTGGCACCGGCAGGTACTTGCAACGCCACGATAGCCCGATAACTGCCCGAAAAAGCGGCTTTGAGTTGTCCGCGAAGGGTAAACTTGCGCGGTTCGTCGAAGAGGTTGGTCATCTTGATGCCGCGGACAGGTGCTGCCAGGAAGTCGCCTTTTTGCGCCTCCACGCTATCCACCCGAACCGACTTGGTACCCGCAAGGCGGGACACGTCTTGCGTCTTGTAACCTATCTTGATGTTGGTATATTGGCGTGTCTTGGGCGTAACCTGTACGAGATAGATTGCACTGAAAGAGATGTTGATAGAGTCTCTGATGAGGGTTTTGCCGGTGTAGGATTTGAGCAGTTGGTGGCTGTCCGCATTGTAGATACGTACATCTGCGGGTTTCTCCGTCTCGATGCGGTACATCAACTTGTCGCCGCGCTCCAAATAGACAGGGTAGTTCTGCGTGGCTTCCAACAGTTCCTGCGGCTTGTGGTGGACGGACACAAAGATATTGGGCGTTTGGGTTGCGACCAACTCATTGACGGAGTTGTGCAGGTCGTCTATCTGCCGGCGCAGTGCCTCGCATTGTGCATTGGCGGCAGAGTCTTGTGCGGTGGGGTCGTACTCGAAGGTCAACTGCTCATTGAGGGCGTATAGTGAGGTGATTTGTTTGGCAGACAAAGTTCTGCCGTGGCGGCAGTCTATTCGCAGGTCTTTGAGGAGTTGCTGTGTTTGCTGTGCCGCTTGGCTGACCGTGGCATACTGCTCTGCCGTTTGGCTGTCCATACCTTTGGTTTCTGAATTGGTGCTGTTGCCGCACCCCATAAGGGTAATGGTGCAGAGGAGGGCAATAGAAATGTGTAGATGTTTCATTGTGGAATGTGATTTTTATTTGTAAGCAAGCAGGAATCCAATCCCGCTTGCCTTGTGAACCCAAAGCGTTTTTATTACAAAAACCACAACAATACGACAATAACTAAAAGAATTATTGATATAGTGTGGAATATTAATTTGACCTTACGACCGATTCCTGTTCGTTTGTCTACCTTTATAAAAATCCATTCTAAAATAACTAAGAACATGAATATCCCAAATAGGATCAAATCTGATGAGTTTTCCATAATTGCTTTGTTTTTTATAGATTATTTTTTCTTGTACATAAAGGGGTTGGCGGCTCCTTTTTGTGTATATGTAGCGGGGAGACGCTTGCCCACTAACCGGCGCATATCTGCATTAGTGGTAGGCTTGCCGGTGAACTCAATGCGTGGTGCTTCTGCGGCAGAGGTGTGCCATTCCGATACATCATACACCTCGCGGACGATACCTTGTACCACTGCAAGGACATACTTGTATTGCGTGGCTTTCTCCAAGGTTGCTTTCCAGCAACCGCGCGTAGCGTCGTACAGATTGCCCTTTTCTTCGATGGCTTTTTGTGAGGTCTTGATGATGATATAATCCTCCTTTGGCTCTGTATATTCAGCGGAATCTTGCGTATTGTGTAGTATTTCTTCCGCTTTCAAGTCTGTTGCTTTGGGAGTTTCGGGGATAGATTTCTCTTCTTCCTCTTTATGCGAACCTCCGAAACGTTGCAATAGTCGTTGAAACATTGATGGCTTTTCTTCAGTCTCTTGTTGAGTGGGAGTTGTTTTTGTTTCTTCCTTCTTGGGAGCAGGAGCAGGCTTGGGTGCCTCTATCGTTTTAGCGGCACGGGCTTTGCGTTTTCGTTTCGGGAATGAATTCGCATCCAAGAAATTGATTTGTGCATCGCTTGGGAATGCATCCGAAGCGATATTGACGTTTTCGCTATAGATATTCACTACCTTAACACCACTATCCCTAAATGCTTTTTCCCCTATCTCTTTTACAGAGGCGGGTATGTTCACTTCGGTCATAGAGGTGCACCCCCCAAAGGCTCCATTGTAAATTTTCACTAAAGATTCGGGGAAGGATACATTTTGTAATGCGGAACAATCACCAAAGGCTCTCTCGTGGATTTCTCTTAACTTGTCTCCAAAGTCAATTGTCTTAAGAGAAGAACAACCCAAAAAGGCGTAAGCACCTATAGATTCCAATCCCTCGCCAAAATATAGTTGTTCAATTGCAGTACAGTCTCGAAAAGCATTTGAACCGATTTCTTGTAATGAATCAGGGAAATTTATCTCTTTCAGGTTGCTGCATTTATAGAAAGCACCACAACTACCGTAGTACCCATCTTCTATTTTAACTATAGTTTCCGGAAAGGAAAGATTAGCGAGCGTGGTATCTTTTTGAAATGCACCACCATCATGTATAGTATCCAGAGTATCACCATATGGTGTATGACTCCATTGGTTGTGAGTACGATCTCCAGATACTGCAGTAACTTTATATTTCTTTCCATCGTGCTCCACCTCTGCCGGGATATTACGTACAGGGCGTTTTAATCCTTCTGTGTTTAAGAGAATTACTTCGTTGTTTTTGTCGTCAATGGTACGATAGACCAAACCATTTATTGTAAAATCCATAATTTTAAGTTATTAGATAGTAAGACATTATTTTTTCTTGTACATAAAGGGGTTGGCGGCTCCTTTTTGCATATATTTGGAGGGGAGGCGTTTGCCCACTAATTGGCGCATATTGGGGTTGGTACTTTCAACTCCTGTAAACTCAATGCGGGGTGCTTCTGCTGCTGAGGTGTGCCATTCTGATACCTCATATACCTCACGGACAACACCTTGTATCACGGCAAGTACATACTTATAGCGTCGGGCTTTTTTCAAAGTGGCTTTCCAGCAACCACGCGTAGCATCGTACAGATTGCCATGTTCTTCCATGGCTTTATTGGATGTTTTGATGATGACATAATCCTCTTTGGGTTCATCATACTCGGCAAGACTTAAACGGTTTTGCAGGTCTTCGGCTGTGATGAGTCCGTGATCATTGTCGTGTCCCGGTTGCTCGTTGGTGAGATTAGGGAAACAATCTATCAGTGTGGATTCCACTGCAAATGCCTCGTTTTCTGTCAGCCCCCAATGGTAAATGATACAAATAACCTCTTTACCATGGTTTATAATGTCTTGTATGGTGGCAATCTTTAGCGAGATGTCATCATCATCTTTACCTGCGGTCAAGGCATTTTTAGCATGTTGAAAAACTCGGTTTCCGGTGCCTTTCCCTACATAGAAAGGTTGGTAGTTGAACGGGTTGAGCAACCCATACACATAGTACTTGTGTTCGCTATCCAATTCCATTTGTTGGATAACATCGTTGGTGAAATTGTCTATCATATTTTTTGTTATTTTTGTGGCAGGGTAATAATTGCCCTAATAAGAAACGATAACTATTTTATCCCTTGCGCATCCTTTGCTTATCCTTTGCTGTCGGGCGGGCAATGGTATAGCCCTGCTAAGAAACAATACGGCGGCAATGTACAGGCGGGGTACGATATGAGTACAGTATTGGTATTGTATGGGTATTACATGGGTAGCACAATGTACCGTGTATCTACCGTAAAAATACCGTAGTTGTCGGCGTGAGGTCGGCGTACAAACAGAACAAAGGCGGGACATCGTGCAAGCAGAACCGAAGTTCTGCCTGCACGATGTAGCATCAATCACTCTTTGCCTGCAGCAGCGATGGTGATGCTGTTGTCGGCGAGTTTGGAGTTGTCGGCATTAGCCACCTGTACGGTGATACCATACAACTCTTTCACTTTGTTTTCGAAATTGCCCACTTGCATGTTGCCTCGTACTGCGAGTTCTCCGCCCTTGGCATCCCCCTTGCGGATAGAAGCCAATGTGGCAGTTTCGTCTGCAAATTTTGCACCGTTGTAAACACGAAGAGTGCTACCAAAAGCCTCTTTGAACTCTTTGCACAGCGTGCCAACACGCTTGTTGCCTGTCATTTTGATTTCTGCCATAATAATGGTTGTTTAGTTAAATGTTGTCTACTCTGTTGCAGGATTTTCGACCGACCTCCTATATAGTTTTATTTGTTTTTCTTGCTGAGGATAGAAGAGTTCTTGTTCTTGCCCGTAGTATCCACGATACCCAATGTGGCAATCTTGACCACTTTTTTCAGCGTCTTGACATCTTTGCGGCGGTCATCCAATAGACCGGAGTTTTTACCTTTTGTGAAAAATCCCATAATGATTTGATTTAGAGAGTTATATTATTCTACGATTACGAACTCGGTGCGTCGGTTTTCGGGCGCATAGGGGTCGTCTGCGTTCTTGGGTTCAGAGGAGCCGCGTCCGATGGCAGTAAGGCGGGAAGCGTCGATACCCTCACGCTCAACGAGAAAAGTTACGGCAGCCTGTGCGCGTGCTTCGGAGAGTTGTTGGTTGGCGGCCGCATCGCCCTCGGCGGAGGTATGTCCCTCGATCTCCAGTTTTAGTTCCGGGTTCTCCTGCATCAGTTTGGCAAGGTCGTGGAGGACGAACTTGGCGTCTTCGCTGAGGTCGGATTTGCCTTGTGCGAACTCGGCAGCATTGAAATTGCGCTCAATCTCGTGCAGTTGCTGAATATAGAGGGTGTCGTGTACAACGACTACTTTCTCTACCTCGACAACCTGCTTTTTCCCGAGCGAGAGCCACAGAATCAGTCCGACAACCACCGCGGCAAGCAGTCCGATAACCGCCCACAGCCATGCCGGCACACCTTTCTTGGGCTGTTGCGGTACGGGCGGGATGTAGCCGTTGAGGTACTCGAGACGGAAGCCGCCTTTCTGCCCCTTGACACCTTTTTCAAACTCCGCTACCTCAATGTCGTATTGCTTGGCGTGCTCCACCAGA
>JBNMHB010000115.1:0-5470 GCA_050872525.1 Bacteroidales bacterium
ACCGAACTCCTTTCGTTTGATTTGGCAAAGCGTATCCAAGACGAGATGACCTATCCCGGACAGGTGAAGGTAACGGTTATCCGCGAGACACGCGCTATCAACTACGCGAAATAATCCATAACACTTCGATACTGATAGACATACTAATAGACAATAGGCTCTATAATAGACCGACAATACAATCATCCCCGTTTGCGAGAAAGCAAACGGGGATGGGTGTTTGTATGCTATGTGCTACGGTTTGGAAACAAATACAGGAAAAATTACATCAAATATAGACAAATATACTATGAGAGGGGGGGACGTTAATTAGCGTGTAATTAGACGTTAATTTTTTTTGAACATGTAATTTGCCATGTAATTGGACCATTGAATTACCTCTAATTATGAATGATATTTGCCTTAGGTTGGGATTGCTGAATCACCCTACAGACCCCCGATAGACCCGCGATAGACACGCGACAAGCACCCGATCGAGCCCCAACAGCCCCCCCGCGACAAGCACCCGATGCAAACAGCAAGAATCAAGACGGAAAATTGGATGGACGGGCAATTAACGAACTAAATAAAATTTGTAGATGTGAAAATTTATTTGTACCTTTGCAGCGCAAACCAAGAGACACAGAAAAAGAATACAAAGAAGAAAAAAGGAATATAGAAAGGACTACGGAAAGCCATGAATTTGTTTCCCCGATATATTGATACACTTTAGGTTGTATGGCAGGATTGCGAAGGCGATTCGGCGGGGTGTTGGTATGGTTCGGGAGACCGGTAAATGGTGAATAGCGCATAGCGGAAAACGAAACAGAATAGATATAGGTCCTTTTGTTTATGGGACTATAAACAGATAAACAATATCTCACGCCGTGGGTGGGAGGAAGTGTCGCTCCCAAGGTAATTCCCGAGCGGGTGGGGCATGTAGGTGAGACGCCTGCAAGGACATAATAAAAGGCGTTTGTTAACGCTTGTTTTGGTAACTTGAAACCTAGCAATTTTCTACCATCCAAGACAAGAATGTGGCGAATGCTTACGGGATGTGTATTCCGCCGTGCATCAATGGTGCAACTATTGGCTGTGGCTGATAGTGTGCCGTGATGTATTGGTACATACATATTCGGCGTGGGCTAAGTCGTTCTTCTTAATGGTAAAGGTTTTGCTAGGACCCCAAGTTATAGGATGAGCGTAGAACAAGGTTCCACGCTTTTTTTGTATATGTACCCGAGTCTTGCGGAATCCAAGATTCATCCAAAAACTTAAGTTTTATGTCTGACAAAAATTCAAGCGAGGAACTCCAATCGCGTCGTGAGTTCTTCAAGAAGGCAGCCAAAGCCGCCCTGCCAGTTGTAGGCGCAGTAGTACTTTCATCGTTACCTGCAAGTGCTCAAATAGGTGGAAATACCTATGGTCGTAGTTTTCCAAATACGTGGAGTTGTAAGTCTTGTCAAAATGGTTGCGGTGATTCTTGTGGTGGAACTTGTGCCGGTGAGTGTAAAGGTAATTGCAAAGGAGATTGTACAGGTTCTAATTCTAATGGAGGAGGAACAAATTCTGGTTCAAATAATGGTTGTTACAATGGTTGTTATCACGGCTGTTCAGGAGGTTGTCAAGGTACTTGTTATCGCACTTGTCGTACAGGATGTGATGATAGTTGTCGAACTGCGGCTTATTATTGATTGTAAACAAATAAAGAGACTGCCTAACTCTACTTGTTAGACAGCTTCTTTATTAACCTTATTAAAAATATTAACAAATATAATAAAACTATGCTAATATATTATCATGGAACAACAAAAAACGCCATAGATGCTATTCTGAAAAATGGTATTGACATTTCAAAAGGATGTGGGGAATTGGGAAAAGGCTTTTATGTCGGCAGTTCTTTATGGCGAGCCTATTCTTGGGCATGGCATAAGTCTCAAAAGAATGGGATTGCAAAAGATTATGGAGTCATTGAATTCCAGTTGGATGAAGTACAATTGAATAAACTCAATATCTTGTGCAAAAATACACGATCAACAATAAGTACATATAATGGGCTGAAACAATGTGACACAACACAATATTGGATATCAAATCACGATGCAATATGGGCACCAATTGTTGGAAAAAACATTAAAAATGTGTTTCAAATAAAATTTGAAAGTGAACATGGAAAACAATTTATTCAACAGCAAAAGCAAGTATTATGGTCACAAAAGTAATGCAATTATTTCCTACTAAAGAAAATGGAAACTATAAATTATTTGATGGGCAAGTAATTTACTATGGAAGTACTATATTTGCAATTGAACGTCAAAAGAAATTGGCAGAACGGTTATCTGTTCAAGCAGTCTATGATAATAAATTGATAAATGTTGATTTAATTCATATGCAAGAACATTTTTATAGAGCCATAGTCCCAAATATTGGTGTGTTCTATTTTATGTTGGAAAATCCTCGAAATGTATACACATACCAAGACGGCAAGAAAATTTCTTTATCGGTACTTACACCTGTCAATGAGGAAGAATTTGAAAGAGCCTGTAGAGAACATCATTTTTTCTTTGTTGGATAAGCATAAAAATATCATATACTAGCATTTCATGACAAGTATTAAACCAAACGATAAAAGTTGGCAAGAGGGTATGTCAAAGAACATAACTTTCATTGTTACCAAGGACTGCCAGTTGGCGTGCAAGTACTGCTATTTGGTGGGGAAGAACGAAAAGGAGCGGATGCCGTGGAATACCGCTAAGGCGGCGATTGACTATGTATTGGACAGGGAGACCGACCCGAACTTTGCATACGAGAGTGTGATATGGGACTTTATCGGCGGGGAACCGTTTCTCGAGATTGACCTTATCGACCGGATATGCGACTATATAAAAGCCGAGATGTATCGCCGCAACCATCACTGGTTCAACTCGTACCGCTTCTCGTTCTCGACCAACGGACTCAACTACGACAGCGAGAAAGTGCAGCGGTTCATAGAGAAGAACAAACAGCACTTGAGTATCGGTATCACCATCGACGGCACACGTCGCAAGCACGACTTGAACCGCGTATATAAGAATTCGGAGCGAGGGTCGTATGACGACGTGGTGCGCAATATCCCGCTATGGCAGAGCCGGTTTCCCGGCGACGGCACGAAAGTAACCATCTCGTCGGCGGATATTCCGTATATCAAAGAGAGTGTGTTGCACCTGTATGACCTCGGTATCCATCAAGTGAACATCAACTGCGTGTTCGAGGACGTATGGCACGAGGGCGATGACGCGCTGTTTGAGCAGCAACTGACCGACCTTGCGGACGAGATTATCGACCGCGGACTGTATGAGCAGTATGCCTGCTCGTTCTTCTCGGAGAATATGGGCAAGCCGCTTGACTGCACGCTGCAGAACCAGAACTGGTGCGGCGCGGGCAAGATGCTGGCGATAGATGCGGCGGGTAATTTCTACCCATGTACCCGCTTTGCACAGTACTCGCTACGCGAAAAAGAGGCGTGGATAATCGGCAACATACATGACGGCATAGACAACAACAAGTTGCGCCCGTTCCTGACGCTCGACCGCTGTACGCAGTCGAAGCCCGAGTGCGTGGACTGCGAGGTGGCGGAGGGTTGCGCATGGTGCCAGGGTGAGAACTACGATGCCGCCAAGACGCACACCGTCTATGAGCGTGCCACGGCAATATGCCTGATGCACAAAGCGCGCGTGCGTGCGAACAACTATTATTGGAACAAACTCTACCGTAAACTGGAACTCGAAGGCAAGCGCGAAGAGTTTGAGGCACAACAAAATGCAAAGAAGTCAAACGATATAATCTGCTAAGGCGATGAAGAACTATATGCAATATCTTGTTATCCTATTGGATGACACATCCGTGGCATACTGCCATGCCGATAATCCATTGAAAGAGAGACGGTTAATGCCATTGGACACCCTGCGCAAGGCGATACGCTTCGGCATGAAGCAGAACCTGATGATTCAGTATATCTATCCCGACTACGACCTGCCCGAGGAATATAATGCGCTGATAGAGAGTATTGACCATGTGAAAATAGGGCGCGATGTGCGGGTGTATAACGGTATGCCTGCGAGCGTTGCGGGTAAGAATGTGGTGCTGCGTCTGACGATTGGCGAGTTTATCGCGGGGCAGTATGACATCGCCGCCCTGCTGCCACAAGTGGAGCGGCTGAATATCTGTCTGACGGATATAGAGACGTTCTGCGATGAGCAAGCAGAGGACTACAAAAAGGCATTGGAGACACTAAATGCCGTATTGGTCAATCTCTACAAGAAAGAGAATCCGACACAGGTGAATATGCTGACCGACCGCCTTGTGCTGACGGAGATGCACAACTGCGAGGCGGGTATCGGCAATATCACGGTTGCGCCCAACGGGAAGTTCTATCTCTGTCCGGCATTCTACTACGATGAGCAAATGGGGATTTCTAACCGAATGAACCACAGCAAGAAAGACGCTTCGCGGTCGGAGGGCGACTTGGACAATGGTCTGCAGATACCCAACAAGCAACTGTTGGAACTTGACCATGCGCCGCTTTGTCGCAAGTGCGATGCCTATCATTGCCACCGTTGTATATGGCTCAACGACCGCCTGACAATGGACGCCAACACCCCCTCACACCAGCAGTGCGTGCTTGCCCACTTGGAACGCAACGCCGGTCGCGAGTTGCAACAGATGTTGGCAGCACAGGGTCTGCATACCGGCAACGAGATACCCGAGATAGATTACCTCGACCCGTTTGATGTGCGGGAGGAATGGTAAAGAGAATTTGGCACCTTTTATCTTGTTGCAAATCATGCTATTATAAAGAAAATGCATTTTTTCTTGCCGAAAAGTGTAGTTCTTTGTCATTTTCTGCATTATATATAGAGCATATCTTGCGGAAACAATAAAGTAAATGTCAGATTCGATATAATTTGAAGATATGGAATTTGTGACTAATGTGCGATACGGCGTAGCCGTCCATTCATAAAAACCCTAAAACAAACGTAATAACAAACAAATAATAGTATCTTATGGCAATAGTAGGTTTAATTATTTACATTTTATAGATTTATACGAAAAATATCGATTTAAATCGATGCGCTGTTTGCATTTCATTGATTTGAATCGTTGCAAAACGTCCATTCGTGTATTATCTTTGCACACAAATAGAACAATATGAAACGACTTTTATTTATTCTCATAGCAGCCGTTATGGGCTACACGGCAACCTTTGCCAAACAACCGCAAGAGCCCACTTCGTACAACTACCAACGCGGAAAGGAACTCGTCAACAACGATAATTATGAGGAAGGCATCTCCGTTCTGCAAAAGGAGTTGTCCGACAATCCGAAGAATGGTTATGCTTATGCGGTGCTTTCCAATGCATACGCAGTACGCACGGAGATAGGCAATGCCTTATCCGCAGCAGACAATGCGCTGAAATACCTGCCGAAGAAAGCCTCTTACGAGCGGGCACGGG
>JBNMHB010000116.1:0-5422 GCA_050872525.1 Bacteroidales bacterium
AATCTGAAATAATTGTTGTATCTTTGCGTATGGTTTTGAAGTTTTTGTTTTGTCTTCTTTTTGCACTATAAAGATACTCATTTTTTGTGAGTTACACAAACTTCAAAACCTTTTTTGTTGAATAAAATAGTTTAATAAACTAACACCATATTTCACTTGCGAAACTTCAGTAAATTATTGTATTTTGCCAGCACAAATGCTGTTCCCTCCAAGATCCAGTGTGGCAAAAGGGCAATCTGAGTATAGTTGAGGCGGCGATACAGCGCGAGGCAAGAGGTGTTTTGCTCATTGATGACCACGTAGAGCAAACGCAGATTGAGTATCGAAAAAGCGTATTGCTCCAATTGCACCACCGCCTCATACCCCACTCCGCTGTGGCGTGCATAAGGGGCGATATACAAGCCCATGGCTGCTTTGCGATTGCGGGGGTCGAAATCAAACAAATCGATACACCCCGCCGTCAGGACTTGCTCGCCCTCGTATTGCTCAATAATAAGACGCAGTTGCCCATCGCGATAAATGTCTCCCGTTGTACCCTCGATATACGCGCGCAAATCCTGTTCCGAGAGTGGATTATGCGTATCGCTGTCTGCCCACACCTCGGCATCGTTCTCCCAACGATAGAGGAACGGCAAATCACGCGGTTCTAATTTGCGAAGGCGAACATTCATCGGCTTAAGAAACTGAAAAAGCCTTTTTTCTTTGGTTCCTCCATCTGGTCAGACGGCACCGGTTTGAGCGCATTGCCGGAGTGAATCATATTGTAAATTACTCCCCAATCCGGCAGTCCGCCGAGGTTGCGGTCGTCAATAAACAAGTCTGCCGTCAGTTTGCGATTAACACGTGTTTCCGGTGTTTCCTCCGGGTAGTTCGAATTGACGGCATAAAATTCCAAACCTTTTGATTTACAGTAATCTACAGCCTCCTGCAGCAACTCTCCTTCGCGCACCGACCAAAGGATTATCTGGTGGTGGTCGATGTCTTGCAGTTGCTTGAGAGCCTGGATTGCAAACGGGATAGGTTTGCCTATGCGCGGGTACTCATGCGTTACGATAGTCCCATCGAAATCTACAGCAATAATCATAGTTAATATGTTTCTTCGTTATCTTGTCTTGGGGTCAGTTCAATCTGAATCTTTCTTGCGGTGGGCTTGGTGAAATACCAACCGATAGCAGCAATGGCAGCCACCCAAAGCATTGATTTATAGCAACCTAACCAATAGAAAGCAATGATACCCAATACCATGGCATTGCTTACCAACACGATACGCCATGCCGCATAGCGATGATAGAGCCGAATCTTGCGTTCCTCGTCTTGCAGATTGCGAATTTTATCGCATAGAAACTTAAACCCATACAATCCGAGCGGGATAGTGAGCAAGGCATCAAAAATCACTATATACTGAATCACTTTGCCCGCCGTGGACATCGTATCCAGAACAGCAATGGTGCCTTTCGATACCAATAAATACATCGTGGTCATGGCAATCAGCGCAAGCACCATCATTCCATAGTAGTACCAATTCAATTGGCGAGCAATCTTCTGTTCCATCATGCTTTGAAATCTATTCTGTTTACTATTGACCGACCGAGGGTTATCTCATCGGTGTATTCCAATTCGTTACCAACCGCTACTCCGCGGGCAATCTGACTCACTTTTGGCGGTATGTCAAAACCGGCGTTTTGCAGGCGACGATAGATATAAAAGTTAGTTGTATCGCCCTCCATTGTGGTAGGCAAGGCAAGTATAACTTCCTGTATATCTTCGGGTTCTATACGCGCCACCAGAGAATCAATCTCTATATCTTTTGGTCCCACACCATCCATCGGCGAGATGATTCCGCCCAACACATGGTATAGTCCCGTGTACTGCCCCGTATTCTCGATAGACATCACATCTTGCACGTTCTCCACCACGCAGATTGTCTGTCGGTCCCGACGGTGCGACTGACATATCGGGCATACTTCTTGGTCGGAGATATTGTGGCAGATACGACAATAATGCACCTCGTTTTTCAGGCGTGTCAATGCTCCGGCAAAAACCTCTACATCTTTGTCCGACTGACGCAACAGATGTAATACCAACCGCAACGCCGTCTTCCGACCTACTCCGGGCAACGAGGCAAACTGATTGACCGCATTTTCTAATAATATAGAAGGATATTGATTCACAATACTATACACCGATTGTCGTGCAAAGGTACTGCAAAAATTTGAAATATACAAGATTGTTTTCTGTTTTGCCTTTTTAATATGGCGAATCCTATACCAAAATACTATACAAGTTCTCGGTATGGACTCGGTATGGACTCGGAGAATATGGCTTTATCCTACGTGTATCTTATTACGTGTATGCAACGTAGTTGGCAGGGGAAAGGGGATAGGATTTTATTTGTGGGATTTGCGTATCTTTGATTTTATTTGTAACTTTGCGGGCGGAATGAAATAAGCAAGATATAGGATTGGGTATGAAAGACAGACGAGAATATATTATTACCAAAGCAATGGAATTGTATGCCCTAAATGGGTATAACAACGTATCAATCACCGACTTACAAATTGCCCTTGATATGGGGCGAGGGACATTGTACTACTATTTTAAGTCGCAAGACGAGTTGTTTCAAGTATGTATGGAACGCTATTTTATGCGTCCCAAACAGAAAGCACTGCAACAACCCGACACGATTTTAGTACCCGATATGATACAAGCGATGCTCAGTTACCTCGACAGCCTACAGGAAGCCTTGCAAACTTTTGACAACAAAAACATCAATACCACCAATGTGGTAAACCTAATGTTCACCGCTTATAATCTTTTTCCCCTACTCTCCCGGAAAGCCAAACGACTCTACACATCGGAGATAGAACTTTGGAAAAAAGCCCTTCGCAATAGTATCCGCGCGGGACTTGTGCGCCCAAATATCGACATTGACCTGCTGGCACTGATGTTCACACACGTAAAAGACGGCTACGACAGCGGACAAAATGGCGAAACGATGGACTTTAACATCTTCCCGAAACAATATAATTACCTCTATGAGTTGATAAAATCCGAATAAAATCTACACATTCAAAGACTTATAGATATACGGATTATGCATTGTTTTTCGCAGTTTGAACAGTTGTTCAAGTAAAAAGCAGTACCTTTGCACCGAAACCACGCAAAGGATATGCCTATATTATATATATTTATATTAAGGTGTAGCGCGCAAAGTAATTCATAAATTGTAACTCATTAGAAACAATATGGCAACGAAACACTATTTGGAGTTCCTTGAGGGAACAATGAAAAATCGTTGGAACGAGTTGGCACTCGCTGACTTGGATAGCAACAACAAGTACACATACGCCGGATTGGCAGAACAGATTGAGCGTCTGCATATTACATTTGAGGCATTAGGCATTAAACCGGGCGACAAAATAGCCCTCTGCGGACGCAACTGCGCAAACTGGGGCGTAACTTTTTTGGCTATAGAAACCTATAAGGCTGTTGCTGTAAGTATCTTGCCGGACTTTACCGGCGAGGGTATTCAGAACCTTGTAAACCACTCGGAGGCAAGCCTGTTTTATGTAGGTCCGAATGTGAAGAAGAAAGTAGATTTCAGTACGATGCCCGCCTTGAAAGGTATGGTGTTTATGGACGACTACTCGTTGGCTGGCAGTCAGAACGAAGAGGTGGAAAAAACATACGCACAAGTAGATAGTTTGTTCAAAGAGAAATTCCCCCAAGGCGTACAGAAAGATGATGTGCATTATCCGAATGACAACTTGGATGATTTGGCTCTTATCAACTACACCTCCGGAACGACCAGTGCCCCTAAGGGCGTGATGCTAAGCAACTTGAATCTGAGCGGAAACGTAGAGTTTGCCTGCAACCGTATTCCTCACAAACATGGCGACAAAGTGCTTTCCATGCTGCCTATCGCGCACATGTTCGGATTGATGTTTGAGTTCCTCTATCAGGTTTGCGACGGCGCAGAGACCTATTTCCTGACCAAGGCTCCAACCCCATCGGCACTGATGAAAGCCTTTGCAGAGGTACACCCGTTTATGATTCTGACGGTGCCTTTGGTTATCGAAAAAATCGTAAAGAAAAGCGTGTTCCCCGTCATCAATAAACCGATTATGAAAGTGCTGTGGCACACTCCGGGTATTAAAAATATCATTCGCAAGAAAGTGAACGAGAAACTGATGACGGCTTTCGGCGGACAGTTGCGATACTTGATTATCGGCGGTGCTGCACTGAACAAAGAAGTGGAGCAATGCCTCAGAGATATTCGTTTTGTATATTCCGTAGGATATGGCATGACCGAATGCGGACCTCTGATTTCGTATGAGGATTGGTATCGCTTCAAATTCCACTCTTGCGGAAAAGACCTGCCGCAATGTCATGTGCGTGTGGATTCGGATGACCCACAACACAAAGAAGGCGAACTGCAAGTGCAAGGAATCAACGTGATGAAAGGCTACTACAAAAACGAGGAAGCCACCAAAGCAGTCTTCACCGCAGACGGTTGGATGCGCACGGGCGACCTCGGAATCGTTGACGCAGAGGGAAATATCTTTATCAAAGGTCGTAGCAAAAACATGATTCTCGGACCTTCGGGACAAAACATCTACCCCGAGGAGATAGAGGACAAACTGAACAACATGCCTTGCGTGGTTGAGTCAGTTGTGGTTGACCGAGAGGGTAAACTTGTGGCTTTGGTATTCCCCGACAACTCGCCCGAAGGCAAGAAACTGCTCCATGGCGCAAACTCCTTCAACGAGATTATGGAGCAGAACCGCAAGGAACTGAATAAACAGCTCCCACAATACAGCCAAATCACCGCTATCGAATTGGTAGCCAACGAGTTTGAGAAGACTCCGAAACGCTCTATCAAGCGTTTTATGTACAAGTAAATTTTCTGCTTTTAGTATATTTTCATTCGTATCTTACTCATTATGTTTTGCAGCGAGTACTGCAAAATATAATGGGCAGGGTATGGGTATGCCCGATTGGTCGATTTTTGTGTTTCCCACGCCGCCGGTGGCAAGAAATATAAAAAGAAATTGAATAAAATATATGCAACTATCAATAAACAAACCACTCTACCAATTAAGTATAACTTGTATATAGATAAGTATAACTTGTATATAGATAAAACAACTAATCAAACAAAATTCGTAAAGTAATATGAGAAAGACAGCATTTATCCTATTAGTTTTTATTTCTTGTATAATTATTACCGGTTGCCATAAATTCATAGAACCCAATGTACAAATTGGCGCAACCACATTATCTGTTGGAGATACTACAATATTAGAATGGAGCAATGTAAAATCTATGAAAGTTTATCTTTTGCATCCTGAGGATTCGATTTGTGTACTAATGGATTCTACAAGCAATTCTATAAAAATATATGCCAAAACGGTAGGGAAAG
>JBNMHB010000117.1:0-5204 GCA_050872525.1 Bacteroidales bacterium
AGTGGTAGGGTAGTGGTAGGGGAATAGACTATACATATAATCAACAAAAACGATTCGCTATAAATATCTTATATCGAACTCACGTTAAAATAACGTGAGTTCGATATAAAAAAATAGAATAACAAGGTAGCATTAGGGTAGCATCAAAGTATAGAGAAAGTATTCATATGTATCGGTTATGTATCGGTTATCCTATACGCAGGTCGCGAGAAGACAGGGGTACAACCGGCAAAATTTTAGCAAGGGATACAAAGATTGTGGCACACGCTTCTCGTTGTCGTGTCGTTATCGTGTCGTTGTCGTCTTTAGGGGGGCTTTTTGGGGTCTTTTGGGGTATGGGATTCTTTTTTTGTTTTATGTGCCTTGCGGCATTCAATAAAATTGAGTACCTTTGCGGCTGCATTTGATATGATAGAAAAAGCAAGCCATGATTACGTTTATTGTCGCCTTAGTGGCATTGGTAGTGGGTTTCTTGCTCTACGGGACATTAGTGGAGCGCGTGTTTGGTATTGATGAGAAAGCGCAAACCCCTGCGCTGACCAAGACCGACGGCGTGGACTATGTACCGATGAAACCGTGGCGGATATTCCTGATTCAGTTTCTCAACATCGCCGGATTAGGTCCGATATTCGGCGCGATAATGGGCATCTTCTTCGGTCCTGCGGCGTTCCTCTGGATAGTATTCGGAACGATATTCGCGGGTGGCGTACACGACTATCTGTCGGGTATGCTCTCGATACGCAAAGGCGGGGCTTCGCTGCCCGACATCATCGGCGACGAATTAGGAAACGGAGTGAAACTCTTTATGCGCGTGCTGTCGCTCGTGCTGCTTATCTTGCTGACAACCACATTCTTATCCGGTCCGGCGACCCTATTGCAGGGGCTTTGCGGGCTTGGGACAATGACGTTTCGCGCGCACGCGATACCTATTATATGGGTACTGATTATTTTCGGATACTATATGTTGGCGACCATCCTGCCTGTGGACAAACTGATTGGGCGTTTCTACCCTATCTTTGGTGGCGTGCTGCTGTTTATGGGTTTGGGGATAATGGTGGTGATGCTCGGTTGGCACGGCGGAGAGATGCCCGAACTGACCGACGGACTGCACAACCGACAGACCAATGGACTGCCCCTGTTCCCGATGATGTTTGTGAGTATCGCCTGCGGAGCCATCTCCGGATTCCACGGCACACAGTCGCCTCTGATGGCGCGTTGCGTAACAAACGAGCGACAAGGACGTTGGATTTTCTACGGCGCGATGGTGGCGGAAGGTATCTTGGCGTTGATTTGGGCAGCCGCCGCGGGGACATTCTTCGCCGACCCCGAACAAGGCGTGTACGGAATAGACGGCTTGCAGGCGTTTGCGGCACAGCACCCGGGTGAGAACATCGCCGCGTTGGTGGTGGATAAGGTGTCTCGCTCGTGGTTGGGGACAGTAGGCGGCATATTGGCGATAGTGGGTGTCATAGCCGCACCTATCACTTCGGGCGACACGGCATTGCGGTCAGCAAGACTGATAGTGGCGGACTTTTTGCACCTCGACCAACGCCAAATCAGAAAACGACTGATGATTGCTATCCCTCTGTTTCTCTGCGTGTTCGGCATGATATTTGTCGATTTTAATATCGTATGGCGATACTTCGCGTGGACCAATCAGACGCTCGCTGTGTTCACCCTCTGGGCGGGAACGGTCTTCCTCTACAAGGCGTGCCACACGCGATACGGCTATGTGATTTCGATAGTGCCGGCATTGTTTATGACGATGGTGTCGTCGAGTTATATACTCATCGCGCCGGAAGGATTCCACCTGCCTATGGAATGGCGTTGGGCAGGCTACTGCGCAGCGGGAATGATTACGATAGCGTGCCTTGTGGGATTTATTGTATGGGCAAGACAGGTTAGCACAAATGGACGTTGATTTTTCTTTGAATATATAATTGACCATTTTTTTGGCAACAAAACAAAACGTTAAGTATTAACGAAAAAATACACTACAATGATACATAGTGCAAAATTTGTCATATCAAGTCCCGACGTGGCGGATTGCCCCCAAAGCAACCTGCCGGAATATGCGTTTATCGGGCGTTCCAATGTGGGTAAGTCGAGTCTTATCAATATGCTGACCCATAGTCCGAAATTAGCGAAGACCAGTCAGAAACCGGGTAAGACGCTGCTAATCAACCACTTCCTTATCGACGAGAGTTGGCATTTGGTGGACCTGCCGGGCTATGGATATGCGCAGGCAGGACAACAACAACGCGCCAAACTCAAACAGATGATTGAGCGTTATTGCCTGCTGCGTGAATCGCTTTGCAGCCTGTTTGTGTTGGTGGATTGTCGCCACGAACCACAAAAAATAGACATGGAGTTTATGGAATGGCTCGGCGAAAACGAAGTGCCATTCGCGATAGTGTTCACCAAAGGCGACAAATTGGGCAAAGTGCGCCTGCGTGAGAACGTGGAAACCTACAAAACCAAGATGTTGGAGACGTGGGTGGAACTGCCGCCGATATTCGTTACCAGCGCAGAAAGCGGATTAGGCGGCGAAGAATTGGTCAATTATATTGAGGGAATCAATCACGATATTCAAAATCAACAAAAAAACTAACCCGATGAAAAAACTTGTGTTTGTGCTTGTGGCTTTGTGCGGACTGTGGCTTTGCTCTTGCAGCCAACGCACTGATTATCAGGCAGATGAACAACCTTTGTATTTCCGTATCACCGATACATTAGGTGTGCAGAAAGCGGAAGTGTATAATCCTTGGCAAAAAGGAGAGTTGCTGGGACGGTATTATTTGGTGGCAGATTCCACGGCGGAAGTGCCTGCCGACGGAGTGCGTCTGCAAGTGCCTTTGCAACGTATCGCCACCACTTCGGCGACACATATCGGCTATCTGAGCGTCCTTGACGGACTGGATAGAATCGTGGCGATGGCGACCCCCGATTGGGTGTACAACCGCCCCAAACAGGCAGTAGAAGATATAGGGGAAGACCTGAATCTGAATATGGAGAAACTCTTGCTCTCGCGCCCTAACGCGCTGATTATTAGCGCATACGGACAGAACATACAGAATATAGAGCGTATCCGGCAGGCAGGGATTCCTATTATTTATATGGTGGAATGGCGCGAAGAAAATCCTCTGGCGCGTATGGAATGGATACGCCTGATTGGCGCACTGATTGGCGAAGAAGCCAAAGCCGACTCTGTTGTTAAGGAAGTGCGCGAAGCATATCACCACGAACAGACTATCGGTCAGGCGATTACAGAACGCAGGTCGATAGTGTCGGGGGCTTCGTTTCGGGGGACATGGTATGTGCCGAGCGGGAGTACCTACATGGGGCAACTGTTCCGCGACGCGGGGGCAGACTATGCCTATGCCGACCGACAAAGCGACGGCTCTATACCTCTGAATATGGAGCAAGCCCTGCAAGTGTTTGGCGAAGCCGATGTGTGGGTGGGATGTAATGCAAAGACATTGAGCGAGTTACGCCAAATAGACGAAAAACAAACATGGTTCCATGCATACAAGACCGGCGAGGTGTATAATTTCTATCGCCGGCAGAACGAAACCGGTGCGAACGACTTTTGGGAAACGGGCGTTGTCCACCCAGAATATATCCTGCGCGACCTGCGCTACGCCCTCTATCCGACGACTATGCCCGACTACGAACCGATATTCTTGGAACGATTGCAATAACCTAATCGCACAGCGAAAACAAGTCCTCGCGCGGGTTGATGAGCATGACGGGAACCAACGAATGGCGGATAGCATGCCGTTCCGGAGGACCGAAAAGAATATCATCCAACCCATAGTCGCGACTGGCGGTCAGCACTAATAAATCGTGTTGAAAATCGCGCTGACGCTCGCTCGCCTCACGCATCAACGAGAAACTGTCTTTCTTGGCTTCCACCACTTCGTAGGTGATATTTTCTCCCGTGCGCTCTGCCACCGACCGAATATGCGTGATGATTCGGTTGGTGTTTTGTTGGGCATGGCTACCATAATCGTGCGCCTTGAGCAAGATAATATGCGCCCCCGTCTTGCGGGCGATATACGTACACATCTCTGCCTTGTAAACCTCCTCCTCAAGCATCGACACAGGCACAAGCAAGCGGTGCAACGGCTTGATATTCATCGTGTTAGTAATAAACACATACGGGCGTCGCTCCTCGCGACAATCGTTGAGGTTGTGCTGAATAGTGCGTGATTTATTCGCACATTCTATCAGACGTATATCTTCGTTATTATCCCAAATCATGGTTTTTCGGACTATTTTACAATTTTTATTCTGATTAAGGCACGTCCCCACAGAGACGAAAAGCATTATCTTATCTGCCTTTCGTCCAACTGATGACGGTATTCTACGGCAGCAGCAGCGTGCTGACTATACCGCGAGGAAAAAATGTGCGTGCCGGAAAAGTCCGGGTTGGCACACATATACAGATAATCCGTCGCCGGCGCATTCAGTACCACATCTATCGTCGCAGGTGCGGCACAGCGAATCGGTCCCGGGGGCAGTCCGGGGTACTTGTAGGTGTTGTATGGCGAATCGATAGCCAAGTGGCGTTTGAGCACACGCCGCAACGTAAAATCGCCGTTGGCATATATCACGGTCGGACACGATTGGAGCAACATTCCGCGATGCACGCGGTTGAGATACAGGCTGGCAACGATAGGCAACTCCTCTTTGTTGTGCGTCTCGCCCTCGACAATCGATGCCACAATCGCTACCTCTACAGGCGTAAGTCCTATAGAATCAGCCTTATGACGGCGCCGCTCGTTCCAAAAACGGTTATATTCCTTATACATCCGCTCGAATAGTTGGTCCGGAGAAATCGTCCAATAAACCTCGTATGTATTCGGAATAAACAGACAGATAGAAGTCTCTTTGTTGAGTCCGAACTGCGCCATATATTCATCGCTTTCCAATCGTCGGAGGATATCTATGCTGTCCAAAAGCAACGAAGACGCCAACTTTCCTGCCAACTGTTCGCGCGTGCGAATATAATGGTTGAAAGTCAGTTTCATCGGTGTCTGTTCTCCGAGTTGAAGGCGACGAATGAAATAACGGTCGCCCATCATGGCGGGAAAACGGTAGAAACCGGGTTGCGGGGTAGTGAAATCCATTTTCTCCGCATGGAAGTCAAATGCCCACTGCGAAGCAATGCTGTAGTCGGTTCCGATGAGAGTCATCACAGA
>JBNMHB010000118.1:0-5132 GCA_050872525.1 Bacteroidales bacterium
CAATAAGTTCGTATTTTTCATACCTACGGGCGATATACCTGTATGGTAGAATGCAAATTCATTTCCAAAAGTCTCACGTATTAAAAACGTTTTCCCGACACGACGTCGTCCGTAAACCGCTACTAATTGCGCCTCATCACGCCGATAAATTGTTTTTAACAATTCCGTTTCTTGCTGTCTTCCGATGATTGTTGCCATACACTTTTGCCCTGTAAATGATGCTGCAAAGGTACGATTTTTTTACTATTAATCCAAATGTATATTCATTTTTTATTGCTTATTTATCCACAAACTTGTATTTAATACTATATATGGATAAATAAAACAGTACTATCTGTCCGTTATTGGTTTTTTTGTATATTTTTGGACAAATAAAAGAATAAAATAAGTATATTCTGGTGATAAATGCTGGGTGTGCAAAATTACACATAAATCTCTATATCTGCAAATTTTGCCCTGCCTTAAAAATACGCTTTTACACGCTTCTCGTTGTCGTGTCGTTGCCGTGTCGTTGCCGTCTTTTTAATGTTTTTTAGCGCGATTAACTTGTGAGAGGGAGGGGAGGGTAACGGCATATCGTGCTCACTGCGAGCAATCTTGGGAGCAGAGCAATCTTGGGAGCAGAGCAATCTTGGGAGCAGAGCGAGGACAGAAATTCGCGTGGCGATGAACGCCACAAACCAGTGCTTTGCGAATTTCTGTCCCCGAATGGAGAATAACAAGGGAGCATAAAAACAAACGGCAGCAAGACAGACAAGACACTATGAAAGGCATCGCGGGGGGGGAGAGGGGGACGGTATATCGTATCCACTGCAGAACGATTGGTTTGTATGAGAAGGGATATGGTTGGGTGTATGAATAAACAGGAGATATATACTTGTATTGTCCTTGTTTCATCCGTGCATCCTCCTTACATTTTCTCTATTTAGATACAAAAAATAGGCTGTCTAACCCAAGCGGTCAGGCAGCCTATAAACAGATATTCGTACTTAAAAAAACTTATTCTGCTTTAGGAGCGGGGAATGTGAAGCCATCGTAAGAAACAACACCATTCTTTACAATGTCAACAGACAGAGGAATGTTCTCGCCATTAGCCCAAGTTTGTTTTTCTCCCTCTTGTACAAATATTTTGAAGGCGAAATAATCAGGAACATTGTCCTCATATTCATAAACAACGGCTTTGTCATCTTCGCTTACCTTTCTCATAACACGCTTGCTATTTCCCCATTCTTGCTCCTCAAAACTACCGGTCAGCACTACATCACCTGCAGGAATAGGAAGAGAGTCTATCTTATTAAGCGTAATCTGGAACTTGTATGCACCTTTGTCTGCAAATACGACACTCGGATCAACGGACCAACCTTTTACCTCAAAGTAAGTAACTGCATTCTCCCCTGCCATTTTCTGATTATCTTTATTGAAATCAGCATCATCAGCAGGCTCATTGTCAGTCATAACGCGCATTCCGGTAGGTTCTACAGCCCATGCGGTATATTCACTACCATCTGCCTTTTTGCAAATAGGCAAGAACTTAAACTCCAAACTTGCATCAAAATCAACAGTGAGTTGCCACCAAGTTTTGGTCCCTTCTACACGAGCAAAGCGATACAACGAAGGATCTGCTACTTCTTGAAGATGTTTCCAAGAATCAGAGAAACCACCTACAATCCATACACCATTAACGGTGTTTTCGGGAACACGGACAGCAATAGTTGCTTTTCCTGCACCCGGTGCAGCCAATTCGGGCATGTCTTCAACAACTACTTCCGGTTCTTCCGGTTGGTTCGGTTTGTCCGGTTTGTCCGGGGTCCCTTTTTCTTTGCAACTTACCATGGCTACTGCTCCAAACAGCATAGCAGCCAACATCAATTTGTTTGTTTTCATTGTTTTTGAAATTTTGTTTGTTAGATTAGTTAATTATTTTCGTTCTCCAAAAGAAGAATTTTTATTTATCAGTTGTATAACCTTCATTTTGTCTCCACAATCCGCCTGAAGTCTCTATCATCTTACGTGGAATAGGGAACCAATCACGGTGATTATCTGCCTCTGCCGGTTTGAACAACCATGCTCCTTTCGCAAACTTATTGTAGCGAATCAAGTCGCGACGGCGAAGCATCTCCCATGCAAACTCACGTCCTCGCTCATCCAAAAGTTCCTCCAAATCGAGCGAAGCATAAGGTTTACATCCCACACGGGTACGAATCTTCTGGAACTCAGGGTCTGCCAAAAGTTTAGCACATGTAGTATTGTCTCCTGCACGCAAGGCTGCCTCATATTGCATATAGAGTACATCTGCATAACGGAAAAGCACAAAATCGTTCTCGCAATACTTGTTCACACCGAATTTTTCCACTTCGTATTTCAGGAAACGTGCACCATAGTTATGCGACTCGTTACCTACACAAACGACACCCTCTATATTCGATACAATAACAGCCTTGTTGGCAAGTGTATCCTTCACAGGAACTTTTTTATTGTTCTGCATAAAGAAAGTTCCATCAGGATTTTTAACCCAAACCGTATCACCATCGATGACGCGTACTTTGATAACCGGTTTATCATCCATAACCAATGTATCCATACTATTATCGCTTGCGTAAACCGGTCCGAGGAACCATCCCCAACCATCGCAACCATGTGTACCTTTGATAGAGTCGCAAGCACCACGATGGTCAACGCCATATTCGTATTTCGACAAGAAATCCGGCGGGCAGCAGAAACCGTTCCATGGTTTCTCTATCAACCCCCATGCTTGTTGGTGGCAGTAGTTGAGCGACAACATCGTGATACGTAGTTTGTTTGCCATCTTACCTGCTACATCACGATAGTCAAATGAGGCATTACCATTTTCCACAATCACAAAGATATTCTCAAGACTACCTTCATTATTGATTTTGAAATTGGTAAAGAAGTCGTCCTCTATCTTATACGACTTAGAATCCACTACCTTTTGGCAAGATTCCACGCACTTTGTATAGAAATCGTTATCCGATTTTATCCCCTCTACACCGCAATTGGCAGCCGTTACTCCAAACGATGGTGCATTCAGATAGAGGCGTGCTAATAGAGAATATGCCATACCCTGAGTGCATCGACCATAGTTCTCTGCGCGGTTCTCATCTGTTACAACAGGCAAATTGGGTGCCTCTGTTTCCAATGTGGTAACCAATTTATTCCACACTTCCCATGTTTCGCTTTGTGGCACATTCTCCGAACTATAATCATCCAGATACGGGATACGACCGAAAGCATCAAAGAGTGTGTAATAGTAGTAGCAACGCAACACTTTCAATTCTGCAGCAAATCGGGTATATACTGCGGGGTCCAATGTCTCCTGAATGCCGCCTAATTGTTCCAATACCTTGTTACAAAGGATAGCACCGGCGTTTGAATACTGCCAAACATGTTCAAACGAGAGATCTTTAGATGACCATGTGTGGTCATTAAATCCTTTCCAATAGCCGTCATCGTTCCAGTCGCTATTGCGCTGCGGGTTGATACATTCGTCGGTTGACAAAGTAGCAATTCCCCAATATCCCCAATGGTCGTGCAACCACTTTACTTCGGAATATGCCTGCCCTACCACCATAGCCACATTTTCCGGATTGGTGAGCATCTCTTCGGAAGTAGGTTGTCCGAAAACCTCTTCCTCAAGCATATCTTTGCAGCCTGTTGAAAGCAATGCAACAGCCGCTAAAGCACAAATCAATATCTTTTTCATATATGTAGGTCTTTATAGATTAAAGGGTTAGATTAACACCCACCATTACATTGCAAGTGGAGGGATAGAAGCCCGAAGCATCAATACCCGGATTCCAGACATCAGCCGTATTAACATCAGGATCAATACCTGAATACTTAGTGAGCGTAAATACATTTTCTGCAGTAGCATGGAGACGCAACGATTGAACATACTTGTTGTCTTTGAAACGGAAAGTATAACCAACCGTGATATTATCCAATTTGAAGAAGCCACCATTTTCCAAATAGTAGTCGGAGAACTTACCTTGACGGTATGCACCCGTACCATTTGCCAATGCCTCTACATCCTTCATAAACACATTGCCTGCGAGTACAGCCTTTGTGGGGCCATACGCCCAACGTTTTACGTTTAAGATTTGGTTACCACAATTGCCACGGAAGAACAATGTAATATCAAGGTCTTTCCAACGAATGGTATTGTTCCATCCATACGTAAAGATAGGTTGTGCTCTACCTATTACTTGCAGTTTGTTCTGTCCCTTCTCTTTTGCATCGCAAAGACCGGCATCTACATCCTCTTGCGTCCATTTCTCATAAACAAGCGCACCATTGTCTTTTACTTCCACCACCTTGTAGCCGTAGAAAGTACCAACCGACTGTCCTTCAACAATTTTCTGAGTTGTTACGTTAGCCAAACCATTCTCCCACACGCTACCTGTGAGCATCTCCGAATAGTTGAATCCCTTGTCCGGATCTGACAATTTCTTGATTTTGTTATCGTTGAAAGCAATGGTAAATGTACTTGCCCATTCCCAATCGCGTGTTTTAACAGGGATACCTGTCAAAGCAATTTCAATACCTTTTGAAGTAATCTCACCTGCATTAGCCAGCAATTTATTGTATTGATACGGCGGAGTAGGCACATCATATTCCCAAAGCAAATCTTTGGTATCACGATAGTAGAGGTCGATATTACCACTCAAACGATTTTTCAAGAAAGAGAAGTCAATACCAAGGTTGTACTCATACTTTTTCTCCCAACGCAAGTCCGGATTAGCATTACGCGCTACACCATACGAAGTAATCCACTGACCATTATACCAAAATGTACCGCCTGTCTCAAGCAACTGTTTCGACTGCAAGTCGCTACCCAAGTTATTACCCGTAATACCAAAACCGGCACGAAGTTTCAAATCGTTGCACCAATCTTGGTCGCGCATCCAATCTTCACCCGATATACGCCAACCGGCACTTACAGCAGGGAACCAACCCCATTTATTATTTTCACCAAAACGACTCGAACCCTCCGCACGAACAGAAGCCGAAAGGAGATATTTCTCATCATAATTGTAATTAACACGCAAGAAACCGGCAGCCAACTTATTGGTATTGCGATAAGAACCGATATTCATTTTCTGTTTATCAGCCTG
>JBNMHB010000119.1:0-5131 GCA_050872525.1 Bacteroidales bacterium
CTGTCACTATTCCCGATAGTGTGAAAAGGATAGGGGAATATGCTTTCAAAGGTTGCACAGGTCTAACCTCCGTCATTATTCCCAATAGTGTAACAAGTATAGGGGATTGGGCTTTTCAAGATTGTATAGGTTTTACCTCGATTACTATTCCCAATAGTATAACAAGTATAGAAAGTGGTACTTTTTGTGGTTGCACAGGTCTAACCTCTGTCACTATTCCCGATAGTGTGAAAAGGATAGGGGAATATGCTTTCAAAGGTTGCACAGGTCTAACCTCCGTCATTATTCCCAATAGTGTAACAAGTATAGGGGATTGGGCTTTTCAAGATTGCATAGGTTTTACCTCGATTACTATTCCCAATAGTATAACAAGTATAGAAAGTGGTACTTTTTGTGGTTGCACAGGTCTTACCTCTGTCACTATTCCCAATAGTGTGACAAGGATAGAGAAATATGCTTTTAGCCAGTGTGAAAATATACGTACTCTTTTTGTGAAAGCAAAGGAACCGCCGGCATTGTATTCAGATGCTTTTTATTCCATTGATTATAATATTCCAGTCGTAGTCCCTTGTGGTACAATAGGAGCATATAAAAATGCAGAACAATGGAATCGGTTCACCAATTATGTAGAGCGTGCTGCAGAATACAATGTAATGGTGCTATCGCAAGATAGTACTAAGGGCGTTGTTAAGATCGTACAGACTAACACTTGCAATAATGATACTACAATTATTGTTGCAGAAGCAAATGAGCATTATCGTTTTAACAAGTGGAGTGATGGTAATATGGACAACCCACGTAAAGTCGTAGTCGTTGGAGATACCACTTATATAGCAGAATTTGTACTATTAACAAACCATACTATATTTGGAACCTGTAATTCACAACAAGGTTCAGTTACGGGAAGTGGTACATACCAATATGGTACTATAGCCACGTTGACAGCCCTACCCAACGAGGGATATGTGTTTACCCAATGGAGCGATGGTAATAAGGACAACCCACGCAAGGTGACGGTTACAACCGATGCTACTTATACGGCAGAGTTTACATCGCAGACCTATACGATTACAGCCACCTGCGACTCTAAACAGGGACAAATAACGGGTGGCGGAACATACACCGTGGGGCAAGAGGTGTATTTGACAGCCCTACCCAACGAGGGATATGTGTTTACCCAATGGAGCGATGGTAATAAGGATAACCCGCGTAAAGTGACGGTTACAGCCGATGCTACTTATACGGCAGAGTTTACATCGCAGACCTATACGATTACAGCCACCTGCGACTCAAAACAAGGACAAGTAACCGGTGGCGGAACATATACTGTGGGGCGAGAGGTATATTTAACGGCTACACCCAACATAGGGTATGCGTTTACCCAATGGAGTGACGGTAACAAGGACAATCCGCGCAAAGTGACGGTTACAGCCGATGCTATCTACACGGCAGAGTTTGCATTGCAGATCTATATGATTACAGCCACGTGCGACAACCAGCAAGGACAAGTTACAGGTGGTGGTGTGTACCTGTATGGCAGCGAGGTAACAATAACTGCCATACCTAATAAGGGGTATGAATTTGTTCGATGGAGCGATGGCAGTACTGCCAACCCTTACTCGTTCTTGGTAGAAAAAGATATGACCATAGAGGCGTTGTTTGAGCCTACTACTCCTATAGAGAACGTGGTAGCAGAGGAGCATATCGCTCCCCGCAAGGTGTTCCGCGACGGGCAGGTGTATATCTTGCGCGGAGGAAAGACATATACCCTTACGGGCGTGGAAATCAATTTGTAATGAGTAATTTGTAATGTGTAAATCAGGGCTGTTCAATAATTGATTGGGCAGCTCTTTTGTTAGTATGTTGTGTCAATTGGTAACGTTAACTGTCGTGTAATTGGTCGTTGATGCTTTTGAGAGATGTAGTGTTGTATTGGAAAAAATGCGGCGTGTATAAAGCAGAAAAATACAAAAACTGCTTGGCGTGTCAAGCGATTTCTTTTGTATATCATAAAAAAGTCGTATCTTTGCGGCATTAAATGAAAAAGAAAGGAGTTAATATGCTACAACTTCAGCAAACAATGCAACGTCTTTTGGACACTAAAGATACCCGTTTTGTCCGTTATCTCTATCATCAAATCAATTGGGACGGACGATTGGTAGCCATCTTGGGTGCTCGTGGTGTGGGCAAATCAACTATGTTGCTGCAACATATCTTGCTCACGGGCAAAGAGAACACGCTGTATGTAACGGCTGACGATTTTTACTTTTCGCAGCATCGCCTGTTTGATTTGGCATTGGCATTTTATCAACAAGGAGGCAAGCGGCTACTGATAGACGAGATTCATAAGTATCACGGTTGGTCTACTGAAATCAAAAATATCTACGACCAAATTCCGAAGTTGCAAGTCATCTATACGGGCTCATCTATTTTGGATTTAGAACGGGGGGGCGCGGACTTGTCGCGGCGCAAATCGGAATACCATTTGGCGCCGCTATCATTTCGCGAATGGCTTATTATGAAGATGGGGTGGCAGATGAGTGCCTATAGTTTGGAGGATATATTGGCAGGAAAAGCCGTATGGGCACATCCGGAAGAGCGTCCGATAGCCTTGTTCCAGGAGTATTTGCGTCATGGTGTTTTTCCTTTTGGACTGGAACCGGACTTCGATTTGCACATACAAGGTGTACTCAAGCAGGTGGTGGAGAATGATATCCCCAATTATGCGGAGATGAACGTGGCGTCTGCAACCAATCTCAAGAAGTTGATGTATGTGTTGTCGCAGTCGGTGCCGTTCAAACCGAATTTCAGTGCGTTGGAGCGCGACTTGAACATCAACCGCAATACGATAGTGCAGTATATGGAGTATTTGGAAAAAGCCCAACTAATCAATGTGTTACGCGAGAAAGCCAATGGAATAAAGATGTTGCAGAAGATTGACAAGGTATATCTCAACAACCCGAATTTTGCTTATGCTTTGACGGAAAGTCCCAATATAGGTAATATCCGAGAGACCATTTTCCTGATGTGGTTACAAGTTGGGCATACCATAACGGCTTCGCCTGTTTCTGATTTCGAAGTGGACAACATCACCTTTGAAGTAGGTGGGAAGAATAAGGGCAGCAAACAATTGAAAGATGTAGCGCGTGGGTATGTTGTCCGTGATGACATAGAATATGTTGCCGGCAATATCATTCCGCTTTGGATGTTTGGGATGATATATTAGGGGTTGCACACATTTGTATCAATTGGTAACGTTAGTTGTCGTGTAATAGGACGTTGATTTTTTGAGAGGAACATATAATTTGCCATGTAATTCGACCATTAATGCGACACGCTTGGGAAACAAATAGGCGAAAAATTAAACCCAATAAATTCAAATATACAATGGGTAATTTGTGGATGATTATACGTCCTGATATTTATACGCTTATATGCTCTGATTGTGTGCGTAATTAGTCCCTGCGGAAGATGTCGCGGGTATAGACTTTGTCAGTTACATCGTCGAGGATAGAGTCGTAACGGTTGGCGATGATGGCTTGGGAGAGAGACTTGAATTTCTGCAAGTCGTTCACTACTAATGAACCGAAGAACGTGCTGCCGTCGGGTAGGGTAGGCTCGTAGATGATGACCTGTGCGCCTTTGGCTTTCACACGTTTCATAATTCCTTGTATCGACGACTGGCGGAAATTGTCCGAATTGGATTTCATTGTCAGGCGATAGACGCCGATGACACACGAGTGCTCCTCGTTGGGATTATAGTCGCCGCGGTTGTAATAATCGTAGTAGCCCGCTTTCGCCAACACACGGTCGGCAATGAAATCTTTGCGTGTGCGGTTGCTCTCCACAATCGCTTCGATGAGGTTTTCCGGCACATCCTGATAGTTGGCAAGCAATTGTTTGGTGTCCTTGGGCAGGCAGTAGCCGCCATAACCAAAAGAGGGGTTGTTGTAGTGGGTACCGATACGCGGGTCGAGACATACGCCGTCTATAATCGCCTGTGTATCAAGTCCTTTCATCTCGGCGTAGGTGTCGAGTTCGTTGAAATAACTGACGCGCAGCGCAAGGTAGGTGTTGGCAAAGAGTTTCACTGCCTCCGCCTCGGTGAATCCCATATAAAGGGTGTCGATGTCGGTTTTGACAGCCCCCTCTTGGAGCAGCCCAGCAAAGGTGTGCGCCGCCTCTACGAGACGCGAGTCGTTGAGGTCTGTGCCGACGATGATGCGCGAAGGGTACAGGTTGTCATATAGTGCCTTGGATTCGCGCAGAAACTCCGGCGAGAAGAGGATGTTCTTGCTTCTGGTCTTCTTGCGAATACTTTCGGTGTAGCCCACGGGAATGGTCGATTTGATGACCATTATGGCGTTGGGATTGACCTCCATGACCAGCCGAATGACCGTTTCCACAGCCGACGTGTCGAAGTAATTTTTCTGACTATCGTAGTTGGTCGGTGCGGCAATGACCACAAAATCAGCGTTTTGGTACGCCGTGCGGGCGTCTAACGTGGCAGTGAGGTCGAGTGGTTTCTCGGCGAGATACTTTTCGATATACTCGTCTTGAATCGGCGACTGACGACGGTTAATCATCTCCACTTTTTCGGGGACGATATCCACTGCGGTTACATGATTGTGCTGCGCCAGCAATGTGGCGATAGACAATCCTACATATCCTGTTCCTGCTACGGCGATGGTCATTGATTTGGTAATTTGTAAGTTTGTAAATTTGAAAATTTGTAAATTTGTAAATGTGTTATCGGGTCATCCACCTGCTATCCACCTTATATCCTCCTTACATCCACCTTACTTTGGTATATAATCGGCGGCAAGAATCTATTAACAATTTATAAGCATTGGCGGCGTGTGGAATACTCTGCCATTTGTTATCCCTTGCTTATAGGTTATAAGGAGTTCTACTCAGCCCACAGGGCTTCGTGTCGCTACGGCGCTCAGTGTGCTGCGCACATCCGCCTTACGCTTCACCCTTGCTGCGAGGTACGGCTTTAACTTTATTAAGTTATAGACGTGCATCCACAAGAGAACGGTCCACAAAGTTCTTGACATCGAAGATGACAGCCCCCTGCTCTTTGTACTTGCGGAAGTCGAAGGTCTTAAACTGGTCGTGGCTGACGCAA
>JBNMHB010000120.1:0-5102 GCA_050872525.1 Bacteroidales bacterium
GAGAAAATATATGAATTTTGCATATCTTTACGTTTGTAAAGTGACTGCAAAAATCAATCCGTTGACTCGAAAAATCTGTGTAACTGACTAATCTACAAATATTTCAAAGAACAATTCCTGATTTTAATGGGACAGTAGTGAAATTTATATTATAATTGCTATCGGATAAAACTTGTGCGTTGGCGGGGTTCGGGTTGGGGGGTGTCTTCGGGACGCATGCCACGGAGCATCCATGCCATGTTGCGTGCCAAAGTACGCATGGTTTGCAGCCCCTCCAAATCTTGCATTGCCTCACCTTTGGCGGCACCATGCACGCTGTTCCAATACTGCGATGGCACAACGGGCATATTGCTGATAGTGAAATACTTATTCAGTCTGTCGAAAGTAGCACTTGCACCGCCACGACGACATACCGCAACCGCTGCCGCCGGTTTGTATGCCAAAAGCGAAGCACTCGAATAGAACAACCTATCCAACAACGCACACAACGAACCATTAGGTCCAGCATAATAAACCGGCGAACCGACAATCAGTCCATCGATACCCTCTTCCAATATCCGGCGCAGTTGGTCGTATATCTCGTCCGAGAATGCGCAACGCCCCTTTTCCTTGCATGCTCCACAGGCAATACACCCGCGCATAGGATGCGGACCAATCTGAACAGTGATGGTTTCTATGCCCTCAGCCTGCAAGGTATGTGCTACCTCAGCCAGCGCAATACTTGTATTTCCTTGCAGTCTCGGACTGCCGTTTATCAAAAGAACTCTCATATCTTGCTATATATCAAATAGTTAGTTTCTAATCTTTTAACAAGGACTAACACTTCACTTCGTTTGCTAACTCTCTACCCTCGACAAAATCCTGTACGTTCTGCAAGGTTGTGATGGCAATGTTGGTCAGTGCTTCGCGTGTAAAAAATGCCTGATGCGAAGTGAGCAACACATTGTTGAAACTCAGCAGCCGTGCTAACACATCGTCCTCGATGATATTGTCGGATATATCTTCGTAGAAATAGTCGCCCTCTTCCTCATACACGTCCAACGCTGCCGAACCGATATGCCGACTTTTCAGACCTTGTATAAGTGCTTCAGTATCAATCAGTCCGCCACGCCCGGTATTCACAATCATCACGCCTTGTTTCATCTTCCCAATCGCCTCGGCGTTAATCATATAGTGGTTTTCGGAGGTCAGCGGGCAATGGAGCGAGATAATATCCGCCCCGCGCAACAGCATATCCAACTCCACATACTCCAAACCCGTTTTTGCCGCAAAAGCTTTGTCCGGATAGGGGTCGTAGCCCAAAATACGCATACCGAAGCCCTGCAACAACTCAATCAGCACCTTGGCAATCTTGCCCGTACCGATAACGCCGATGGTTTTTCCATACAAGTCAAAGCCCATCAACCCTTGCAGCGAGAAATTTCCGTCTCGAGTGCGTGCCGCAGCACGTGGCAAGTGCCGGTTAACGGCAAGAATCAGCCCTAACGTAAACTCGGCGATGGCGTGTGGCGAATAGGCGGGGACGCGCACCACACGTATACCCGCCTGCTTGGCGGCAGCCAAATCCACGTTGTTGAACCCCGCGCAGCGGAGGGCAATCAGACGCACACCCAAACGCCCCATCTCGGCAATGATGTCCGCCGTCAGAGGGTCATTTACAAACACGCATACCACTATCGCCCCTTGCACAAGCACGATATTATCCATCGTCGGGTGCGATTTGTAGTACTTGAGTTCGAAGCCGAAACGCGGTTTGCCATACTCGTCCATGCTCTCGTTGACCGCGCAGAATGTCTCCTGGTCGTACTTTTGGGTACCGAAAAATGCTATTCGTGTCATATCTAAAGGGATTTGAGGGTGCAAATATACGACAAATTCAGCAAATAGACAAATCTATTTTCCGTCTTGCAAATAGGTTTCCAATTTCCCCCACTCGCGCTTTGCGTCGCGCAGACCAAGATGATAGACCTGTTTCAGGTGCAGCGGATTGCGTTCCAGACGTCGCACAGGCAGAAGTGTCTCCGGCGAGAAGACGAAAATCTTGCCCTCGTCCTTAAGGCGACGCACCTGTTGCATACGTTTGTTGTAATTCGCACTCCGCACACGCAGAGCCTCCTGCAAGTTTTTCTCTTGCGGATACCAAATCTTGCTAAGCCAATACATGTGCTCGTTCAAGCGGAACTCTATCGGACGCGTCAGCACCACGATTACCTTGTCGCACCCCTCCTCAAACGCCTTATCCAAGGGGATATTATCCACCAAACCGCCGTCCAAATAGGTCTCCGCGCCGATATGCACGGGGCGCGAAATAAAAGGCAGCGTCCCCGAAGCGCGGAGCCAATCCACCTGCGTCAGACAATTATCAATCTGTTTGTACTCTGCTTTGCCCGTGCGCACATTCGTTACTGTGGCAAAGACCCGGGTCTTCGACGCTTCGAAAGCGGCCTCGTCAAAAGGAGCCAACTCATTGGGAATACGATTGTAGGAAAAGTTCACGTTCACCATATTTCCAGTGCGAATCAGAGAACGAATCGACACATAATTGGGGTTGTCGCAATAGCGATAGTTGTACTCAAACGCCCTGCCACGCTGCCTGGAGGGGAGGTTAATTCCAAACAACGCCCCCGCCGATGTACCACATAACACATCGGGTTCAAAACCCTTGTCAATCATCACATCCATTACGCCGCAGGTATAAATACCCCGCATACCGCCACCTTCTAAAACCAGACCTATTTTCATATTTGATGCTTTCTTTTTCTATTGCAAAGATACACCATATTTGCGAAACATGCAATGTTTCTGAAAATTTTTGACATTTCGACATTGTTTTTTTAGTAAAACCAACACAGCCAATATGCCGGCACAAAAAAACAAGCACCATACAATCACCGCGAATTAGTATGTGCTTGTTTTAGGAAAAGCGACTTCAAAATCTATGCCGCCCCAACGTTGTTTGTATCCAAAGGGCATGATAAAAGCCCATTTCCGTCAGGCGCGACGGAGAAGCAGAGAACGATAATAGGCAATAATACGCGTTGCGATAATGTTATGCCCCGCCTCGCTCGGATGGATACCATCGGCACAGATAAACTGCGTATAATCCTGATTATCAAGGAATGGCGTAGTAATATCAATAATCGGCACGTTCATTTCGGCAGCGATACGGAAGACCTCCAAATTATACATATCGTGGAAATTGCGTATGCGCTCCAACTGCCCGCCCAACCACTGACGTACATGCTCGCGCTCAACCGACGTCATGTGGCGCGTGGTGAACTCAAAGAAACGGGGACCGTCCATAAGAGGCAAACTCAACAAGACCGGTTGGCTCCCCAACTCACGCACACGGCGAATCATTTGAGAATAGAGATTGCGAAACTGCGACAGACCGGTTTTCGGATTATGTTTCTGCTGCGGTGTTTCAGCAATCTCGTTCCAAAAGAAATCGGAATCGTTGCCTCCGTATTCTAATATGGTTACATCTGCCTGTGCCACAGCCTCTTTACGTTGTTCCAATATCTGTGTGCCGCGCGTAATAGTGCACCCCATTTTGCTGAAATTTTGGATATTACACCCCAACGCAGCACTACACTGCTCAACAAATCCATTATCTAAAATAGAATAACGTTCGCCATTCAAAACGATACCCCGCGAGATAGAATCACCCAATACTACAATCGATTTCATAACTTTGTTTTTTGTTTTAGTTAGTTATTACTTTTGAGAAAACACGATGTCGGAAAGTATGGTTTTACAAACTGCCAGAATGTCAGATATATTCATTTCTACATACAGCGTTTGTTTTCAAGGACCATTACAACCAACTTTTTCTCGATTTCGATTGCAAAATTAGTGTCTTTTTGCGGGGTAAACAAAGAATAGTGATAAAGTGGCATAATTTTTGACGAAAGATAGGTAAATGATGACTAAAACAAGAATATAGGGACAAAATCCATGTATTTTCAATTTAGTCCCACTATAAAAATTGACGAAATTTAGTCCCAATCTACTTATGAAACAGATACCTGCCTCCACCCAGAGTCTGACCGCCCTCCTTCTGCACGTTCTGACGTTGCCGATATTCTTTTTGTGCTTTATCCTACTCTATCAATCGGAATGGATGGTGGAGTTTCTCGGTATGGGAAAAGATATGGTGGTATTCAACACCCTGATACTGATGTGTATTATGATAGGTGTACTATGTGGTTCACGTATTCCGATGACTGTATGTCGGAAACATCTGCACCTGCCGTGGGTATACTATATACTATGGAGTATGGCAGAAATGGTGGTAATGGCATTGTTTATTGGGCTGTATATGACGCTGATGTATCAAGGAGCGTACGATTATTTCTTTGTTGCCGGCAAGTGTATGCTTTTGCTTGTGGCGACCATCAGTTACCCTTATATCATCATCAATCTGCTGATGTATGCTGCTCGTAATCAGTCAGTCACACCACAAGAAGACAACCTGATGCGCTTCTATGATAGTACACAGCGTCTTAAATTGGTCATTGCTGCCGATGCAATTTTGTATATCCAAGCAGATGAAAACTACGTGAATATCCATTATATCGAGGGAGGCAACAGGAAAGAATATCCCCTGCGCAACTCTATGCGTTCTATAGAAGAAGGTCTGCAAAAGCATGGTATTGTCCGTTGCCAAAGGTCGTTTTTCGTCAATCCAAAGCACGTGAAAGTCCTTCGCCGCGACAAGGAAGGCGTCATCGTTGCCGAACTCGACTTTGCAGGCACCAAATCGGTCCCCGTATCGCCCAAATACTACCAGGAACTCAATAGCCAACTGTAAAAACGACGAATCACAGTTAGCCATACAAGCAAGTTCGGCAAGTGCAAAATTTCTTACGATTGCAACATACGCTGCGTTTTGGAAACAAATACACAAAAAATTAACCATATACATTTAAATATACAAAACAACTTTCGGACGAAGATATTCCAGGTCAACCGCATCAAAAGTTAGCATTTTTTATGATTTGCAGTAAATAGTCCGGATTCATTGCCGCCATAAAAAGTTTTTTCTTAAGACTTCGTTTCTTTTTCCCGCTTTCTTCGTGGTTTTTGATAATTTGTAAAGC
>JBNMHB010000121.1:0-5057 GCA_050872525.1 Bacteroidales bacterium
AGACCCAAAGCAAGGTTCACCCGCAAAGGTGAGAGCGGCGCCGACTTTTTCTCACGGGTATTCGCCTTATAAGTATTGAATAGTCGCGTCTCAAACTCCGCCGAGAACGAATAGTAGAGTTTGTTTGTTACCGCCCGATAGTTGGCTTTGGAATAGATACGGAATAGATCATCGGTAGTATTGATTTTACGAAGCGAGTCACCACTGACGGTAGATCCGCCTGCCCGCCATTCGCCCGTATTCTCCCACGTGAACCGTTCTGTATAATATCCTGCTGTTCCCTTGAAAATACTAAGTACCGCAAAAGAGGACGATCCCCCTTGATACCAATTGGGGGAAACGTAGTTCTGAGTGAGTTGCACCATTATCTTCGCCTCTCTCCTCCACGGGGTGCGCATTTCCCGAATAGCACGCAATACTTCGTTGCGGTCTTCTTCGGCGTCCTTAACAAGCGATTTTTTAGCAATCACCACCATCGGCACATTGTGTACTTCTTCGCGCAAACGTGCGTTTATCTCCTTAAGCGAATCGAGTTCAACGGAGTCGCGGTGGGCTTGTGCCAAAAGCGAATCCCGAACAAGTATTTCCGCCACGGTAAGTTGCTCGGTAAGGCTGTCGTTCTCATAGAGTTGGCGGCTCTGTTGCGCCACTAATTCCAACAATAGAGCATCCAAATCGGATGTAGAAGACTGTTCCTGCAAACGAATGGTATCCGGTTCGATACCCGCATAACCATCTGCCACTAAAACAGAGTCTTGTGCCGCCCCAAGAGAAACTGCACAAGACAAAAAACATAAAATGACGCTTATAAATCGCCGCATTCGTGTGATGTATATGGAACGTTAATTTTATTCCGTAATAATCTGATTATCATTACATACGGCAACCGATACCAAGGGTAAGAAGGGCATCGTAGCCAAGGTTCAGTTCCGCCAAGCCATAGACCCGTTCGCCCCCAAAAGCAACGCCAAACGCAGTGAGGTTAAATGCCGGCAAAAAGGATGTTTGTACCTCTCTTTGTTTTCCGTCACTATTGGTATTGCCATTGATATAGCGTTTGTCAGAAAGAAAAATTCCAAGACCGGCATCAAGCCCGGAATATAATCTCACATGCTCACGATTGAGATAGGTAAACTGACAACTTGCCATAAAACTGAAACAATGATTCATTGTTTTGCCCATTGCGATAGATTTCGCCTGGTCCTCCCTACTATAAAAAGACCAGTAATCACCTTCCCATTGCACTTTCGCTCCTGCGCGCAACCACCACAAAGCTTGGTAATGATACGACAATGTATAATCCCCACAATATCTGACATCTCCTCCGTTATCCCCGATATTCTGCCATGCGGTTATCAATATAGACCGCAATGGATAGATACCCGACATATATCCGCCCGCAATACTCAAGTCGTGGCGGTGTGCCCGCCAATCATAATCGGTCTGTGCGTGGACTGACAATGTCAGCAGCAACAAACCGATGCTTACCAATCGTTTCATAGTAAATAAGTTTTTTGATATGCGTTGTTTTCCCTATACTGGAAAAACAACGCATATTTTGTTAAATAAGATTATCCTCTGAGAGCAATATCAGCATGGAAAAAACAAACTATCCACCTGATATTCTCCTTACATCCACCTTACTTATCCAAAACGAAGCACCCCACTCCACCCGCAATGTATTTTAATACTTATGCGGCTTTCGACACACGTTTTTTAGAGTGCGCTGTTGTCCAAACGACCATGGCATTGTTTGTATTTCTTGCCACTGCCGCATGGGCATGGATCGTTGGGACGCGGTTTCTTCTCCACGTGAATGGGTTCGGGGCGTTGCATCTCGCGTGTGTCGCGTCCGGCAGCGACTGCCTGTCCACTCTGCTGTGCAGCACGTGCGGTAGAGTCTCTTTGCGTGCGATAGCGAGAATAGTCCTGACGACGTTGCTCCTGTGCCTGACGCACATCTTCGGGGTTCGATGTAGGAATTTGCCCACGGAGCAGAATTGCGATAGCACGGCGATTGAGCGCATCCAACATACGACGGAAAATACCAAATGACTCCAATTTATATATAAGGAGAGGATCTTTCTGCTCATAGGATGCGTTCTGCACACTCTGCTTGAGGTCGTCCAATTGGCGGAGATGTTCTTTCCACTCGTCATCAATCACATAGAGGAGCATACGTTTCTCAAACTCACGCACCACTTCACGGGACTCCGACTCGGCGGCTTTCTTCAGATTGACTGCGATATTATAGACCTTCTTTCCGTCGGTGATCGGGATAAGGATGTTTTCGTACATCTGCCCTTTCTCCTCATATACCTTTTGGATAACAGGATTTGCCACCGACATGAGTTTGTCCATACGACGTTTGAACATATCAAGAGCCGCTTCGGCGAGTTGCTCGCTCAACACGGCAGGTTTGCTGCTGCGGAAAGTGGGCTCGTCAAACGGCACCTCCATTGCAAAGGTTTGCATAACCTCAAATTTCAGTCCTTCGTAGTCGCCTGCTTCGCGTGCATCAGCAACGATAGCCTCAGCGGTGTCATAGATCATATTGGTAATGTCCACACCAATACGCTCACCCATCAGGGCGTGACGACGTTTGGCATAGATGACATTACGCTGCTGGTTCATCACATCGTCGTACTCAATCAGGCGCTTGCGGATACCGAAGTTGTTCTCCTCCACCTTTTTCTGCGCACGCTCGATAGAATTAGAGATCATCGAGTGCTCAATCATCTCTCCCTCTTGGAAACCCATTTTGTCCATCACGGCAGCGATACGCTCTGATCCGAACATACGCATCAGATCATCCTCCAAAGATACATAGAAGACACTGCTACCCGGATCTCCCTGACGGCCGGCACGTCCGCGCAACTGTCGGTCCACACGACGGCTCTCATGACGCTCGGTACCAATAATAGCCAAACCGCCTGCTGCCTTAACCTCTGGCGTGAGTTTGATATCCGTACCACGACCTGCCATGTTTGTTGCAATGGTAACCACTCCCGGTCGACCAGCTTGTGCCACAATCTCCGCCTCACGCTGGTGTAACTTGGCGTTCAATACATTGTGCTGTATATGACGCAAATTGAGCATACGACTCAGCAACTCACTGATTTCCACACTGGTAGTACCAACAAGTACCGGTCTACCCTGCCCCACAAGCGATACAATCTCATCAATGACGGCGTTATACTTCTCGCGCTTTGTGCGGTAGATACGGTCGTTCATATCGATACGTGCGATGGGTTTGTTGGTAGGGATGACCACCACATCAAGTTTGTAGATATTCCAAAACTCGCCTGCTTCGGTTTCTGCGGTACCGGTCATACCTGCGAGTTTGTTGTACATACGGAAATAGTTTTGCAGTGTGATGGTGGCAAAGGTCTGTGTCGCCCCCTCCACTTTCACGTTCTCTTTTGCCTCTACGGCTTGGTGCAAACCATCTGACCAACGGCGACCTTCCATAATACGTCCCGTCTGCTCATCAACGATCTTCACCTCGTTGTTGTCGATGATATAGTCCACATCTTTCTCAAACAACGTATAGGCTTTGAGCAACTGATTGACTGTATGCACGCGCTCCGACTTAATGCTGTAGTTGGTCATAATGTCATCCTTGCGCTGCTGTTTTTCTTCAGCAGATAGTGCAGTGTCATTCTCCACCTCGGCAATCTCACTACCCACATCGGGCAAAACGAAGAACTGCGGGTCCTCGGTGGTACCCGTCAGGGCATCAATACCCTTATCGGTCAGTTCGATAGTCTTGTTTTTCTCGTCGATGACGAAATAGAGTTCGTCGGTGGCGATGTGCATGTTCTTTTCATTCTCTTGCAGATAGAACTCCTCGGTCTTCTGCAAGCGCACCTTGATACCCGGTTCGCTCAGATACTTGATAAGGGCTTTGTTCTTCGGCATTCCCTTAAACGAACGGAATAGCGCCAACTCGCCTGCCTCACGCTCTTTCTCGTCAGTGCTGCCCATCTTGGCTTTTGCTTCGGAAAGCAGTTTGGTGGTGAGAGTGGTCTGGGTACGCACCAACTGTTCCACACGGTGCTTGTATTCGTCAAACATCTGATCTTCGCCTTTAGGTACAGGACCGCTGATAATCAACGGTGTACGAGCATCATCAATCAAGACGGAGTCCACCTCATCAACGATGGCGAAGTTATGTCCCCGCTGTACAAGATCGAGCGGCGAAGTGGCCATATTATCACGCAGATAGTCGAAACCGAACTCATTGTTAGTACCAAAAGTGATATCGCAGTTGTAAGCGCGACGACGCTCATCGCTGTTTGGCTTGTACTTGTCAATACAATCGACGGTCAAACCATGGAACATATAGATAGGTCCGTTCCACTCCGAGTCACGTTTGGCGAGATAATCGTTCACCGTAACCACATGCACGCCCTCATGGGTTAGCGCATTGAGGAAAACTGGCAGCGTTGAAACAAGGGTCTTACCCTCACCCGTAGCCATCTCGGCAATCTTGCCCTGGTGCAATACGACACCACCGATAAGTTGCACATCATAGTGTACCATATCCCATGTGATTTCATTGCCGCCGGCAGTCCAATGGTTGTGGTAGATAGCCTTGTCGCCGTCTATCTCCACGAAGTCGAAACGCGGGTCGGCAGCGAGGTTCTTGTCCTGCTCGGTAGCGGTAACAATCACGGTCTCGTTCTCCGCAAAGCGATGTGCCGTCGATTTAACGATAGCAAAGGCTTCGGGCAGCATCTCATCCAGAATAGTCTCATAGTCGGTCTTAATCTCTTTTTCGAGACGATCCACCTCATTATATACTTTCTCGCGCTGCTCAATCTCAAGCGACTCGATACTTGCTTTCAAGTCAGTAATTTTTTGTTTTTTATCTGCTACATGTGCCTGTATCTTGTCCATCAAGGCTTGGCTGCGTGCACGCAGTTCGTCATTAGAGAGAGCATCAATCTCGGTATATGCCGCCTTGATTTTCTCCACATACGGCATAATAGCGCGCATATCTTTCTGCGCCTTATTGCCAAATAGTTTGGTAATCAGTTGAATAAAATTCATAT
>JBNMHB010000122.1:0-5002 GCA_050872525.1 Bacteroidales bacterium
TGGCAGGAGCGAGAATGTCGTCCTCTATGGAGCAGTGTGTAGAAAAATCCTGCTCGATGTCGAAGAGGTCATTCATCACGCTGATGATGGCATAGGTATGCTTCACATCATCGGTCTGACTCGGATAATACTTGATAATCAAGTTCTTTATTTCCGAGAACTTGGAAGATATGTTTTGGTCGTCTTGGGCGTGCTGTTCCCAAATTCCCTCGTTCTCATGCTCAATATGTGTGCGAATCTCCTGCACGTATTCATCGTAGAAGCGCAAAATGAGCATAGGTATCTGGCTTGTCGTATCTGCGGGATTGATAGCCTCGATGAGGTCCCTACGGATACGGGGCATCTGAAAATCAACGAAATAAGCATGCGCATTGCGTAAGTACATGCGCAGCGTATCAATATCGATATCCTCGGGGTTGCAGTCTGCCACATGATCGGTCTTATAGTTGACTACAGCCAAAAACGTAGGGCAGTGTACGCTATGCTCGCGGCACACCTCTTCTATAGTCTTATCGCCGACTCCCATAGTGAGTCCAAAGCGACTGATAATTCGAATGGCATCGGGTTCCTTAGCCATCAGTTCGCACATCTTATCTTGTAACCTGTACATATATATTACGCCATAATAAAATTCGCCGCAAAGTTACTATTTTTTTCGGAATTGTGCAATTGTACATCGCAAATTGTCAATTATACACTGTATTATACATGCAGTTAATCACGCTAAAAAGACGGCAACGAGACGGCAACGACACGGCGAAAAGAGCCGTCCTTATATACAGTTTATGCACTCTGCATATTGCATAATCTGTATATTCCTCCTGTAATTGTATCGGCAAAAAGGCAGAAAAAGAATACATATACTGACATTTTGTCAGTCTTTCGCACATTGGTACAAGTTTTGACTTTCCATAGTTGAACGCCACAAAAGAGCAAGGCGTTACAAAACCAAGAAAGGAGATTTAACTATGAATACCAACAACAACCAACAACAGCAGAACGAGAACCTGAAGAAGTTCGCTATCAATCTTTGCGAGCGGGCGCAACAGGGCAAACTCGACCCCGTCATCGGGCGGGACGACGAGATTCGCCGTGTGCTGCAAATCTTGAGTCGTCGTACAAAAAACAACCCTATCCTTATCGGCGAACCCGGTGTAGGTAAAACCGCTATCGTAGAGGGATTGGCACATCGTATCGTGCGCGGAGATGTCCCCGAGAACCTGAAGAAAAAGCAAATCTATTCCCTGGATATGGGTGCCCTGATTGCAGGTGCGAAATACCAAGGCGAGTTCGAGGAGCGTCTTAAAGGCGTCATCAACGAGGTCGTTGCCGCTACGGGGGAGATAATCCTATTCATCGATGAGATACACACCCTTGTCGGCGCAGGCAAGTCCGGCGGCGCAATGGACGCGGCGAACATCTTAAAGCCGGCATTGGCACGTGGTGAACTGCGGGCTATCGGTGCCACCACTTTGGACGAATATCAAAAATATTTCGAGGAAGACAAGGCATTGGAACGTCGTTTCCAAGTCGTGATGGTGGACGAACCCGACGAGGCGGCTACTATATCTATCCTCCGTGGCTTGAAGGAACGCTACGAAACACACCACAAAGTGCGTATCAAAGACGATGCCCTGATAGCCGCCGTTACACTCTCAACGCGTTATATCACTGACCGTTATCTGCCCGACAAGGCGATTGACTTGGTGGACGAGGCGGCTGCCAAATTGCGCTTGGAGGTGGATTCCAAACCGGAAGAGTTGGACAACCTCGACCGGCAAATCAAACAACTTGAGATTGAGCGCGAAGCCATCAAGCGCGAGAACGACACCGAGAAACTGAAAGGTATCGAGGAACAACTCAAGACCCTCAAGGTACAGTCCTCCGAGATGGAAGCCCGCTGGGACAAGGAGAAAGGCTATGTGGCCACTATCCAAAACGAGAAAGCCCACATCGAGGAGATGAAGCACGAAGCCGAAGTGGCAGAACGCGAGGGCAACTACGGCAAGGTGGCAGAGATTCGTTATGGCAAGATTCAGCAAGCCGAGGCGAACATCAAAGCCGCACAGGACGCACTCCATTCCATGTCCGGCGAGAGTATGATTAAGGAAGAGGTGGACGAAGACGACATCGCCGAGGTAGTAGCACGCTGGACGGGCATACCGGTAACCAAGATGATGCAGTCCGAGCGCGACAAACTGCTCCACCTCGAAGAGGAACTCCACAAGCGTGTCGTAGGTCAAGACGAAGCCATCGAAGCGGTCAGCGACGCTATCCGTCGTAGCCGTGCGGGTTTGCAAGACCCGAAACGCCCTATCGGATCGTTTATCTTCCTCGGTACCACGGGTGTGGGTAAGACCGAGTTGGCGAAAGCACTTGCCGACTACCTCTTCGACGACGAGAATATGATGACCCGTATCGATATGTCGGAGTATCAGGAGAAATTCAGTGCGACCCGACTCATCGGTGCACCTCCGGGATATGTTGGTTACGACGAGGGCGGACAACTCACCGAGGCGATACGGCGCAAACCGTACAGCGTAGTGCTCTTTGACGAGATAGAGAAAGCGCACCCCGATGTATTCAATGTCCTCTTGCAGGTATTGGACGACGGGCGTCTGACCGACAACAAAGGGCGGACGGTTAATTTCAAGAATACCTTGATTATCTTCACCTCCAATCTCGGAAGCCAACTCATCCGTGAGAACGAGGAGAAAGGTATCGACCAAGACACCACCAGAAATCAGGTGATGGAGATGTTGCGCCAGACTATCCGTCCCGAGTTCTTGAACCGTATTGACGAGATTATCATGTTCAAGCCGCTCGATGAAAAGCAGATACGTGATATCGTGGGCTTGCAGATTGCTTCGATACACAAGATGTTGCTCACCAATGGTGTGGACTTGCGTGTAACCGACGACGCTATCGACTATATCGCCCGCGAGGGTTATGACCCGCAGTTTGGTGCCCGTCCTGTCAAACGTGCTTTGCAACGCCTCGTTCTCAACGAACTGAGCAAGCAAATCATCGCCGGCAAAGTGGACAACCACCGCCCCGTCATCGTCGAACTCCGCGACGGCGAGCTCCACTTCAAGAACTAACGGAGCGCCCCAAGCAGAGAACCAAGGTCCTCTTAAGATAGGTTCTCTTAAGACAAAGAAAAGCCCCATCTGTCTAATCAGGCAGGTGGGGCTTTTTTTCGTTTTCCTATATCGTTTTCGTTTTTTGTTTTCCTGCATTGTTGCCCATATCAGATATTGTTTGTATCTTTGCAGACCGAAACCCTCCCACGCCGAAACCCTCCCACGCCGAAACCCTCCCACGCACGGTATACCGTGTTTTTAATACACCCTATGTAAAAAACCCATGCTAACACCAGAAAGACAAGCCCGGATGGACATCAAACTCCGGCAGACCCCGGAACCCCTGCGACGCACCGAAGGCGTTGATTATCGCAATGGATATTTCTTTGTTACGCTTGTCGTTCACGATAGGCTTCCTCTGTTAGGACGCGTGTATGGTAGGTATATTGTTGAAAATCACCAGGTTTTGTCCGTTGGCGTACATTTCACATCGCTTGGCGAGGAGGTACAGAAGTGTTGGCAGGCTATTCCCACTTTTCATCCTGATGTAGAACTCATAGATGCGCAAGTGATGCCAGAGCATTTCCATGGTTTACTCCGTTTGAAGCAATCTAAAAGCCCTTTGGGCAAAATCATCAATGGTTTTATGGTCGGGTGCACACATGCCTATTGGGATATCTTGGGCATTGATTGGCGCAGTATGAGTGGCTCCACCAAGGGGTCAGCCGATAGTCGTTGGACCGATTGGCTACATCAGTCCAGCCTTCGCGGACCTTCTCTTTTCTCCGCCGGCTACAACGACACCCTCCCCATCACTCCCGACGAGGTGCAGACCAAGATTGCCTATATCCGTTCCAATCCCGAGCGTCGTCTTATCAAGGGTAGTCTCCCCGACTGTTTTGCTATCCATCGCAGGCAACACTCGCCCAACTGGACGCTTGCGCGGGTAGGGCAGGGACTGCGCCACGACACCTACCTTGCCAATAGTGCGGAAGCCCTGCAAACCGCCCTCGATGACCTGCGCCCTCGTCTCTTGCCCAATGGCGACAGCCTCGCATTAGACTATGTCGGCTGTCCAAACCTCCTGAATGCCCCACGCAAGTTACCTCTCATCTGCCACCGTGCCGACGCCGAGCGTTTTCCTGAGCAGGCTGCTGCCGTCATACGCGAGGCGGAGCAGGGGGCTGTCATTGTCTCTGCGTTCATCAGTCCGCGCGAGCGCGAGATTCTCCGGACGCTCATCGCCGCCGGCTGTCCTGTTATTGAGATTACCGATAACGGCTTCGGCAAGACCTACCGTCCGCGTGGCACTTCGTTCTATGCCTGTGCCGAGAACCGTCTCCTGCAAATCACTCCTTGGACCTATCACTACGAGAAAGAACCCTCTCCCATCACTCGTCCTATGTGTATGGTGATGAACGAACTCGCCCGCCTCATCTGCGCCCAAGACGAAGATTGGTGGAAAAAATAACATCTTCCCCAAAAAATCAGGAACCCGCGACGACCGCGAGTTCCTGACCTGATATATATATATATATGCGAAAAATAGTAGAACAGGTTTATTCTTTTTGTGCCAGGAGTTGGTTTATTTTCTCGTTCAGTTCTTTCACTTGTTTCTCAAGGTCATCGTTGTTGTCGCTTACCATCGCGTCCACAAAGATAGAGTTGACCAACGACAAACCGATAATGCTGCAAAGCACCAGCAACAGGCTGAAATACAGGCGTACCCAACGGGCCGTTACAATAGAAGATCCGGCGGCAATCGTATCGGGTATCTCGTTCCACCCCTCGCCCGTGCAGATACGGAAAATGGAGTAGATGCTGTCGATAGGTGTGGCAAAGTACTCTGGTGCCGAGTCGCGGAAAAGGGCACACGACACCAGTGCCACTATCAGTATCAGCACCAAGAATCCGGCAAA
>JBNMHB010000123.1:0-4851 GCA_050872525.1 Bacteroidales bacterium
AGGAATATCGCTAACGGACAACTCCCATTTGACAGACCTGCTCAACCGAGTTAATCTACAATATGTCAAAGAACAAAATGACCCTAATGGGCAATTATTTATTAATTTTTAATACAGCCTTTTTTAATGGGACACTAATGTCCTTAAGTAATGGGTAAATAGCGAAAAACAGTCTAATCTTTGATAACAGGATTGATTCTGTAGCTATATCGTCTCCATAAATTGTAGAAACTATATTAAGCAAATCTAAATCGTCTGAATAACTTGTTATTGCTAATTTCAAATAAAAAGCACTTAACAAAAATTCAGCTGTTCCACAAGTTGGGTCATAGACTTTTGCACTCTTAATTTTGTTTGCGTTTTCTCCTCCTATAGTTGAAATATAATAATCTGTAGAATAAACTTGTGTATTATCTTTGTGTACGTAATTCAAGAATGAATTTGCTACAATGTACTCTGTAATATCTTTAGGGGTGTAATACACTCCCTCATCTCTCCGCCTTAATTCCTTTTCGTTGATTTTCGATAAATGAGACTGAAATTCATCCAAGTTTATTGCAGGAGATTTTGTAGCCATATTCAACTGAAAGTCGGCTATAACATTAAGTCCGGCAAGAATATGAGATTGTTCTTGCTGACGGTAGCTATTCAAGTGTCTTGAAATTAAATCTGCTACTGTTTGTTTTAATGCTATATTCTGCGTCATTATGTCTTTACTTGTTGTATTTGAACCAATCATCTATAATTGGTGAAACTTTTGAAACAATAGGATAATATCTTATTACCCCTTTTTCAAGCGTTTCTATGCTATCATCTAATGCAATCAATTCTTGCAAATGATACATATTCCTATCCTCGAAATCTGCTTGTTTTATTGAGACCTCAAACACCTCTCCATTCATGTGTTGAAAACCAGTCTCAATGCAAAGCCAAGTGTGTTCATTAATCTCTCCATCGTAATTCTCTATACACTCTGTGATATTGTTGTAGAGATAGATGATATTTGTTGTTGTCTTCTCCATAGTCAATCAAAAAGGCAACGACTACGCAGCGTCCAAAGGCAGACCAATGCCCATCGCTGCATAGCTGTTTTGCCTATACGTTTCTTGTTGTTTGCACATAATACTTGGTCTTTTATGGATTGTGCGGAAATCAGTTAATCAAGGAATATCCAACTATTAGCGATGTCGCTTGCACGGTCGTTGTCCGGTTCTTCGCCATCGTCTCCCATCCGGATGAGGCTGTCAAGCGAATAAATGCCATTGTCCTCCGTTCCTTCGAGTTCGTCAATCTCAGCTTGATAAGTCATTTCATCATCGAGATACACATGCAAAATGGGTTTGTCGTACCCATCGGGGTACTGAAGAAACTCCTCTACGGCGTCATAAATCTTCTGTGCTAACGCCTGAATGTCTTGAATACTACTCATTTTTATTTGGTCTTTTATGGATTAAAACATTCTATTTCCATCCTCGGCGGATACCGCTCCTTCCATTCCGTAGGAAGGACGTTTCTGGTCTTTTATGGATGAATAAAAATGCTTGCTTTTTGCGCGTGCGCAGAAAAAGCAAACAAAGATACAAAAAATCGAGCAGATATGCAAATTTATCTGCTCAAAAAGTTTGATTTTGTAAACTTTTGCAACTTTTGATGACAAAATCAAAAGATTTTGTACAGTTTTTCGTGGAATTTGTAAGCAAAGTCGCTTTGCGCTTCCTTCATGGTTTCCTCGTGTTTGGCAAAGTCATGAAACTTCTAAAACATTTATAGGCGCAATGGACTGCTGTAGGAATTTGGCGCAGCCAATATACCATATATCAAAGGCATTAAAAGCAATTCATAACCCACATAATTCTTAATTCATAACCCAAAGACTCAGGTGGATGTCGGGTGGATGTCGGGTGGATACAATGTAAATAGCATTCATAATTCATAATTCATAATTCATCGTTCATAATTCATCATTCATAATTCATCATTCATAATTCATCGTTCATAATTAAAAATTGTGAGATAGACTCTGTATGGAAACGTCTGACCTTTTTTCTCGAACTCAGGTTCGGAAGATGACAAATAATAAGAAAAATGGTTCATTTATTACGAAAAACTTTCCATTTCGTACACCGGTTTGGCAATATACACTATTTTTTGTATCTTTGCGCGTATAATTTGTAAATAGTATATCAAAATGAAACAAAGACTGACTATCATCGACTTTGTCGAGAAATACACCCAAGAGAACGCCGACCATGTATTTTTGCGCGAGAAAGTGAACAATGTGTGGACCGAGACCACCTATCGCGAGACCCGCGAGCAAGCGCACATCATCGGTGCCGGATTGATGGCACTCGGTATGCAGAAAGGCGAGCGTGCCGCATTGCTCTCGCAGGGGCGCAATCTGTGGGTTACGGGCGAACTCGGTATCCTATACGCCGGCGGTGTAAATGTGCCGCTCAGTATCAAATTGGAGGAGGCCAGCGACTTGCTTTTCCGTATCCAACACTCTGACGCACAGTATATTATGACCTCCGAGCAGCAACTGCCCAAGATTCGCAAGATTCTGCCCGAGTGCCCCAATGTGAAGTATGTGATTGTGTTCGACCCGCTCACCGACTATCAGGACCGCGAGATAAGTATCGACGAGGTGATGGAGAAAGGTCGCGCTTTGTTGGCGTCTGAGCCGGAGAAGTTCGTAGCGCGTTACAAGTCGGTTGGTCCGGACGATTACGCCAATATCAGTTACACTTCGGGTACGACTGCCGACCCAAAGGGTATCCTCCTCACCCATCGCAACTACACCGCCAACGTGGAGCAGGCGCGTTCTATCATCGGTGTGGACAAAGACGATGTGATGCTGATCATCCTGCCCCTCGACCACTGTTTCGCCCATGTGGCAGGTTTCTACACTATGATGAGTTATTGCGGCAGTATCGCCACGGTGCCGGTTGGCAAGACAGCCATCGCCACGCTGAAGAATATCCCTCTCTCTATCAAGGAAGTGCGCCCAATGGTGATGCTCTCCGTGCCTGCTTTGGCGCGTAATTTCAAAAAAAGCATCGAGACGGGCATTAAGGCAAAAGGTGCGTTTGTGGAGAAATTATACAGTTTCGCACTCAACAACGCTATTAAATATAATAAGGAGTATTGGAACCGCGGCGGTTGTCAGGCATGGCGCAAACCGTTGGTAAACCTGTTCGATAGACTGATATTCAAGTCGGTACGTGAGGGCTTCGGCGGGCGAATGAAATTCTTTGTAGGCGGTGGCGCATTGTTGGATATCGAACTGCAACGCTATTTCTGCGCGGTGGGCATGCCGATGTTCCAGGGCTACGGGCTGAGCGAGGCAACGCCTATCATCTGCGCCAACTCTAAGAACCACGCCATCTTCGGCAGTAGCGGACGTATCGTCGCCGACCTTGACCTGAAAATCTGCGACAGCGAAGGAAATATCGTCCCCGACGGTGAGCGCGGCGAGATTGTCATCAAGGGCGAGAACGTGATGGCAGGCTATTGGAAGAACCCCGAATCGACGGCGAAGACGATTGTGGATGGTTGGTTGCATACGGGCGATATGGGCTATGTTACCAAGAAACACCCGGGCTATCTGTGGGTGGTAGGTCGCTTTAAGTCGCTGCTTATCAGTGCAGACGGCGAAAAATACAGTCCGGAAGGATTCGAGGACGGTCTCACCGACGGCAGCCAATATGTAGAGCAAGTGGTTCTCCACAACAACCAGGATCCATATACTATGGTGCTTCTCGTTCCTGCCAAAGAGGCGTTGCGCGAGTATGCCAAATCGAAAGGACTTGACCCCAAGACAGAAGAAGGCAAACGCGCCATGTTGCAGAAGATACAGGACGAGATTGATTCGTATCGTCAGGGAGGCAAACGCTACGGCGAGTTCCCCGAGGCATGGCTCCCCAAGGCGGTGGCTGTCCTGCCGGAGGCGTTCACAGAGCAGAACCATCTGGTCAATTCTACGATGAAGATTGTCCGCGGCAAGGTGGAGCAACACTATCAGGACCGTATCGACTATGCCTATACCCCCGAAGGGCGCAATCTCTTCAACCCCAAAAACATGGAGGCATTAGACTGATCTGAATCCAACTACCGACATTTCCTTTCTGACACACATTTGAAATAGAAATGAAAAAATATACACTTTCCTACCGTCTGTCTAACTATCTGTAGGACAGGCGGTTTTTCTTTTGTCCGCACCATAGAAGTACTCCCAACGGAGCCATACTATTAAAAAACGCCAAAGTCAATTATTCTACAATTTTATAAAACAATAGTTTATTAAAAAACCGTTAAAAATTGACTTTACAAAATAGCTATGCGGTTGTCTTCAGTCCGTAAAGCAATAGTTCTTTGAAATGGTGTTCTTTTGGCGCTTGATTTTTGTTTATGTTCGGCGATTTTCCGAACGTGAATAAAAATCGTTCAATCATCATTGTATTGTGAAACAGCAACTTAGCGTCAGCAATTGAGCAGTTGAGATTTTGTTTCTTGCAGAACGCCTTTGCAACATTGATTGCAGCTAATGAGAGGTTGAAAGCAAAGTCCATTGCCTGTTCATCACGTGATTGGCAATGGCATAGCCCTGTAAACTGTTTGGCATCCCGAAAGAGGAATTCAATCTGGAAGCGTGAACGGTAGATGTCAATCACATTTTTGGCTAACATAGTGCAGTCTGTTGAGAAAAACACTTTCCTTGATTGTGTTTTCTTATTCGGATCATCAAAATAGACAATGACAGCCTTAACTTTGCGTTTCAAACTAACTGCATACACGACAGCAGAACAGATAGTAACGGTTTGTTTGTCCCATGATAGTTCCTCGCATTGGAAT
>JBNMHB010000124.1:0-4778 GCA_050872525.1 Bacteroidales bacterium
AAAGCCGTCGGGTAGAAGACAACAGCCGCTTGTTTTTATCGCTCCGCCAGGGGAGCGCCATGCGGCAAGGGGGCATGGCTATGCCACCGACGAGCAAAAAAACTACCTATACACAAAAATATACGTTTTTATGATGAAATACTTGGAGATGAACATAAAAAGCAAAGCAACGATTGCTATTGGTGTCCCTTATTATGCGGATATTGCAGATTTATTGCATCAATAAGACAACTTCTTCTTTGGTAAAATCGCCAACGATGACAATCATGGAACTATCCATCTTCTCGATAGAGCCAATTATCAGCTCATGTGGCTTGCGTTTATTAGAGAAGATGAACACATTATCCCCTCCCTCGGAATGACTAATCATAAGGATTTCATATTCATCGTTGTTTGAAAGCGCATTGATGTCTTCGTCTATCTGTTTCTTACTCTTTTCGTTTTCTGCACTAATGATAAGGAGTTTGTCTATATTGCTCAACTCCCCTAAGAAACCATCTCCTGTCGCTGTTTTTATGAAAGATGAGCCAAGATTAAGCATGGCTTTGTTGATACATACAAAACTTATGCCATCCATCGAAGCATACTTGGTAAATATCTTGTTTTGCGCTTGCGTGGACATTGCACATGCAAAGATACAGATTGCAATAATAAATCGTTTCATAATGATGTGTTTTAGAAGGTTATATGTTTATTGATTATTTCTTTTGTGTTATCTAACTGCTCAAAAGCATTGCGAGTAGGGACTAAGCATTGCTGCGATGCCTTAGCAATCATCGCATTGGCTTTGAGCAACTGTGCCGCAACTTCTTCCGGTGTCTTGCATGTGTCGCGGAATGGGTCTGTTGCAAATGTCCGTTGCTGATGCATGAACATACCGCCACCTATCGCGAGAAGAATAGCCACCGTTGCCGCTACGCGATACCACATCTTTGGAGGTGTTTTCAAACGGAAGATCACACCTTTGCGCTGTTTGTTCTCCAAGATAAGCGGTTGTATCTTTGTTTGCTCGAGGTTGTGCACAAAAGCGGTAATCTCCTCGGCTATGTCTTGCGGCATTTCTTGGTCATAGGTCTGCGCAAGCAATAGGAAGAGTTGCTTGTCTTGTTGCAAATCTCTTGGCACATCCTCACGGCGAAAGAAATCAGCCAATAGCCGTTCTTCTTCAGGTGTCGTTTGACCCTCGTAGAAACGAGCGAGTAACGATTTGATTTGTTCTATATCCATTGTGTATGTCATAGTTTTGCAATCTGTTCTTTTAATGTTTTTCTTGCTCTCGATAGCAAGGTGTAAATGTTTTCGCGACTGAAATGAGTCAGTTCTTGTATCTGTTCTATTTCCAGTCCGTCGAGGGTGCGTAACCGTAAAACGATTTGTTGGTCGCTTGGCAGTTTGTCAATCAGTTGTATTACTGCATTGAGGTTACTTGCCGCGTCAATCTGATTTTCGGTGTTGTGGTCCAAAAGCGTCTCAAGGAGTTCGTCATTTGGCACTGCACATCGGACTTTTAGACGGTCGAGGCTGTTGTTTCGTACCATTGTTAGAATGAACGGAAGTGGTGGTTTGTCCTGTTCTATGGTGTCGCGCTTGTTCCATAGTTCCGCGTACACATCCTGCACGCAGTCACGCGCCTCGTCACGGTTACGAAGTAAGTTGTATGCCAATGCATACATCTTTCCGCTAAACGGCAAATATATTTGCGTAAACTGCTCGTGCGTCATTTGTACTATAACTCTTCAATTTTAACCCTCAAATCATGTGCCATTTGCCACCATTTGTAAAGGCTCTCTATATGTAATACGATTTTCCCCGCCGAATCTTACAATCGCTCTTCATTTTTTTCAAAAAAACGCACAAAGGTACATTTTTTCGAGATATGCAAGTTAACCGTTTGGTAATCTTCGCCACCGCATAGGTAGGTGAGAAGAGCAATTGTTAACAAATCATCTAACCAATAGAGGCTTCGATTGACCACTCGGTGGTCGCTGACGGAACGAGAAATACTGATTATCATATCTTGTAACTTTATGGTTATGGATTTCAGATAACTGCATAAGGCTGCAAATACTGCCATAAAAACGATACAAAGTTACGAAAAAAGGAGGATATATGCAATAGTTAACTACTTAAAAATCAGCAATTAATATAGGTTTTGCAACAACAGTTGCGAATAATAATCAAACACATTCAAGATACCTATTCGCACACTATGACACCTATCAATGAAATAAATTTTGATGCGGTTGAATCTACGTTGCCCTAAAAGTTTGTGGGTATGTGTTTTTTTTCGTAACTTTGCAGGCGAAATTGGGAAATGTGTGTGGAACAAAAACATACGGAAAACTATGGATAAGAAAACAAAGAATACAGTTGTGAAAAAAGAGGCCGCACCGGCATGGCACAAGACCTTTCTGAAATGGTTTTGGGGCTTGTTTGTTGCCGGAATAATTGTGCCATTCGTAGCCATATTGCTGATAGCCGAAGGCAAACTCGGTTATCTGCCTCCGTTGGCAGAACTGCAAAACCCCAAGAATCGCTTTGCCAGCGAAATTATCTCGGCAGATATGCAGACTTTAGGGCGCTACTATCGCAACGAGAACCGCGTAGGCGTACAATACACCGACCTTTCGCCATATTTGATTGACGCTTTGGTGGCGACCGAGGACGCACGTTTCTATAGTCATACGGGTGTCGATTTTAAGTCGTTTTTTCGTGCGGTGCTAAAATTAGGTCGCGCCGGAGGCGGTAGTACGCTCACGCAACAGTTGGCAAAGCAAATTTGGTCGCCGCGTGCCAGCAACATCTTTGAGCGCGCCATGCAAAAGCCCATCGAATGGGTGATTGCCACCAAGTTGGAACGCTTATACTCGAAAGATGAGATTCTGCTGATGTACCTCAATCAGTTCGATTTCCTATATAACGCCGTAGGTATCAAATCTGCCGCACAAGTGTATTTCTCGACCACTCCTGCCGACCTGAAAATAGAAGAGGCTGCTATGCTGGTGGGTATGTGTAAAAACCCATCTCTCTACAACCCGGTGCGTCGTCCGGAGAGGGCTCTCAATCGGCGAAATACGGTGCTGAGCCAGATGTGTAAATATGAGTATATCACTCCCGAAGAGCGTGATTCGATAAAGGCTATTCCGCTTGAATTGCACTATAGTTCGGTGGACCATAAACAGGGTCTTGCTCCCTATTTCCGTGAGTATCTACGCGGTTTCCTGACAGCCAAAGAGCCGAAAGAAAGTCGCTACTCGGAGTGGAACAAACAGCAATATGTCATCGACCGCTATCTATGGGACACCAACCCACTCTACGGATTCTGCGCCAAGAACACCAAACCCGATGGTACTCATTACGACATCTATCAGGACGGACTGAAGATATACACCACTATCGACTCGCGTATGCAACGCTATGCCGAAGAGGCGGTGGCGGAACATATGCAATCACTCCAAAAGAGTTTCTTCCGCGAATGTAAACGCAAAAAGAATGCTCCGTTCTCGCGTTCTATCTCGCAAGACGAGATAAACGGTATCATGACCCGCGCCATGAAACAAACCGACCGTTACCGCGGAATGAAAAAAGCCGGGTGCAGCGAAAAAGAGATACGCGAAGCCTTTGAGACACCGGTGGAGATGCAAGTATTTACCTACGAAGGTTCGGGACTGAAAGATACCATCCTCTCGCCTATGGACTCGATACGCTGGCTCAAGAATTACCTGCGCTGCGGATTTATGTCTATGGACCCGCATACGGGGCACGTCAAAGCCTATGTGGGCGGACCAAACTTCACTCATTTCCAATACGATATGGCTACTGTCGGTCGCCGTCAGGTGGGTTCTACCGTCAAACCCTATCTCTATACTCTGGCGATGGACGAGGGTATGTGGCCTTGCGACAAGGTGGTGAACGACGAAATCACGTTGTATGACGCCAACGGTCGTCCTTGGACTCCGCGCGACACACATGCCAAGAACCGTGGCGAAGTTGTTACGCTCAACTGGGGTCTGCAAAACTCGTCCAACTGGATAACCGCGTATCTGATGTCGCTTTTCACGCCCGAACAGTTGGTGCGACTGATGCAATCGTTTGGTATTCAGGGACAATTAGACCCTGTCATCAGCCTTTGCCTCGGTCCGTGCGAAGTGAGTGTGCAAGAGATGGTAGATGCCTACACCACATTTGCCAACAAAGGTATCCGCACTGAACCTCTGTACGTAACACGCATTGAGGACAACAACGGCAATGTGATTGCTTCGTTCTTGCCTCAGACGCACGAAGTGATAAGCGAAAGCACAGCATACAAGATGATTTATATGCTTCGCAATGTGGTGGACCATGGTACGGGCGTGCGCGTACGCTATAAATATGGTATCAAAGCACCTATGGGCGGCAAGACCGGTACGACCAACAACAACTCCGATGGTTGGTTTATGGGTTTCACGCCATCGCTTGTGAGCGGTGTATGGGTAGGCGGCGAAGACCGTGCTATCCACTTCGACAACCTCGCCGAGGGGCAAGGTGCATCTATGGCACTCCCAATCTATGCCCTCTATTTGCAAAAAGTATATAAGGACGCGACCCTCGGATACTCCGAAAACGAACAATTCGACATACCGACATGGTTTGACCCTAATGCAGGGTGCAAATAATGCGTAAATGCACAACAATGTGTAATGTTTTCCATGTTCTTTCCCTGATGTTACCCTGACCTTGACCTTACCGAATAATGTATAGGTGATTGATAGGTGATTCGTTATAGGATAGTTATAGGA
>JBNMHB010000125.1:0-4659 GCA_050872525.1 Bacteroidales bacterium
AACCACACCCGGATTGCGCTATCTGGAGAAAGAGGCGGTGAAAATCGGCGGCGGTATGAACCACCGTATCGGACTCTTTGATATGATTTTGCTCAAAGACAACCACGTGGATTTTGCGGGCGGTATCACTGCCGCTCTCACCCGCGCACGCGACTATTGTAAGGAGAAAGGCAAAAACCTGCGTATAGAGATAGAGACACGCAACGAGGACGAGATACGCGAAGCCTTGAAAACCCATATCCCCGACCGTATTATGCTCGACAATTTCACACCCGCACGCACACGTCAGGCAGTAGAGATGATACGCGCATGGGAGAAACAAAACGGCAAACATATCGAGGTAGAGTCCTCCGGCGGTATCACCATCGATACCCTTCGAAATTATGCCCTATGCGGAGTCGATTTCATCAGCGTTGGTGCTCTTACCCACTCCGTCAAGAGTCTCGATATGAGTTTCAAAGCGGTGAAATAATTATGAATTATGAATTATGAGGTCATCATGGGAACCTATTTTGATTCTTTACCTCTAATCCTTTTCCTAACCTCAGATTTCTAATCTCTGCCGTGAGCGTGTAACAATCTATTACGAACTTTTTGAATTAAAAATACAATATGCAAGTCGAATTGGTGCTATTGGTGCTGTCGTTGCTATTCTTCGCCAGTATCTTTACTGACAAAATCGGGTATAAATTCGGAGTACCGGCGTTGCTCCTGTTCCTCGCTGTGGGTATGCTTTTCGGACCTGACGGTGTAGGGCGTATCTTCAACGAAGACGGTATGGGCTATATACTCAGTGTGAGTTCTGCCCAAGCAATAGGTACGATAGCCCTGTGTATCATCCTTTTCTCGGGTGGTATGGACACCAAACTGTCAGACATACGCCCTGTGATGGCACCCGGTCTGACCTTGGCAACAATAGGCGTATTGCTCACTGCCATCATCACCGGCGTAATCATCTATTTCATCTTCGGTTGGCTCAATGCCGTAGCGAGTGTGAGTATATGGGTGGCATTGCTGATGGCGTCCACTATGTCATCCACCGATTCGGCATCTGTATTCTCTATCCTGCGCACCAATGGTGTGGGACTGAAGCACAACTTGCGCCCGCTCCTTGAATTGGAATCGGGTGCCAATGACCCGATGGCTTATGTGCTGACCACCACGCTGATTGGTGTCGTAACAGCCACCGCAGCAGACATCTCCCTATTAGAGATTATACAAACTATCATTGTGCAACTCGTGATGGGTGCCGTGATGGGTTTCCTTTTTGGCAAAGTGATTGTCGAAATCATGCGCAAAGTACAACTCAGCAACGAGTCGCTTTACCCTATTATGGTGCTGACCGCGTGTATATTTATCTTCTCTATCACCTATTACCTCAAAGGCAACACTTATCTGGCAGTCTATATCGGAGGCTTGGTGATTGGCAATAGCAAGTTCACACGCAAGCGTCAGACCCGTAGTTTCTTTGACGGACTCACATGGCTCAGCCAACTGATGATGTTCCTTGTCCTCGGTCTTATGGTACACCCAAAAGACCTGCTGCACACCGAAGTATTGGTTCCGTGCTTGGTCATCAGTATCGTGATGATATTCATCTCGCGTCCTATCTCTGTTTTCCTTTGTATGTTGCCGTTCCGCAAATATACGACACAGGACAAACTAATGCTCAGTTGGGTCGGACTCAAGGGGGCTGTACCTATTATCTTCGCCATTCTCTGTAAGGCGGGCGGAGTGGCACATGCCGATTTGATATTCAATATCGTCTTCCTCTGCACCTTGGTTTCGTTGGTCGTACAAGGCACTTCCCTGTCGGGTATGGCTAAGAAATTAGGTCTCGCGATGCCACCTACGTACCTCAAGAAACTCGTGCATTTCGACATCGACCTGCCCGAAGAAATAGAGTCGTCCGCCACCGAGATGGAAGTGGACGAAGCAATGCTGACAAACGGCAGTATGCTCAAGGACCTGGCAATACCCGCTAAGACACTGATTATCATGGTGCGTCGCGGCGAAGACTTTTTCGTACCTACCGGTTCTTCCTCATTGGAAGTAGGCGACCAACTGCTTGTCATCACCGACAACGACGCCGCCATTGCTGCCCACTACCGCGAGGCGGAAGAGGCAGAAGAGCAACAGCACTGGGGTCCACGTCTTATCAACAACACCACACTCTTCTTCAAAGAAAAATGGCACCAAATCTCCCATCCCCAGAAAAAACAGCACCCAACCGACACACAGAGAAATGACACACAACCCAACACGCAGTCCTAATCCTAAAAGCACATATAGGCAATATGGGTTATTCCTATAACTCCACTAAAGAGACCATATAAAAGACCTATAAATTGTCCTCAATACAGAGAGATTAGATCTGATACGCCACAGAATCTATAACCATTTACCACCCAACCACATCCAAACAAAGAATAGGATGCCCCCGGTGAGCGCACCGATGCTCTTTTGTGGAACGCCAATCAAGTAAAACACCAGGAACAAGACAATGCCTATTCCTATCATCGCTAATATACGCTTAGGCTTAGATTCAATTTTCATAGTATGTGATTATGGTGTATAGGTCATTTTGCAGACTGAATAAGGGGGCAGAATGTCTCTATAGGTCATTTTGCAGGCTATGAAAAATGGTGTTATAAATTGCGCCTAAAAATCTCTCTGTTTGGGATTGCGTAGTATGCGGCTTGGGGAGCCGCGTAATAGTCCAAAAACTCTATCTGTGGCATAATAGACGAGGCTTTTGTACAGTTGCACGCCTTTGCGTGTACCATTTTTCTTTGTTTTTACCGCCCCACACAAAGGGCACTTTTTCTTGTTCGTTTGTGGCATTTTTAGGGATTTTGAATACCACAAAGATACTATATATCAGCAAAATACAAAGAATTCAGCCTGCAAAATGACCCATAGAGAGGTTCCAAACGCCGATTTTTAGTCTGAACCTTTTGAATCGTCTGCAACGCCCTATTCATCGGATATGAGACCACATCTCAGCCTGCAAAATGACCCATAGACCGATTTTGAATGCCACAAAGACACTATATATCAGCAAAACACAAAGAATTCAGCCCGCAAAATAACCTATAGACCTAAATTTTGAGAATACGGCTATTTCTGCTTTGGCATTTTCTGATGTTATTCTGCATCGATACCAGTGGGCTATAGCAATGCAACGGTTAATAAACTTTCATTAAAAAGTTCGGCTTTACGATACTATAACAACTAATTTTGAGTTGGATTGAGTTGGACAAATATTGAGATAGTTTGGATTTGTTCTCCATCAATTGCCAATGAGCCTTACACCCACCATTGACTATTTTACCCTATGTTTACGCCGGAACTCTTCATTATGCCAACGCAAATAGTGCCTGCGTTCGCTATTTATATAATTGATTCCTATCGTTTTATCATGGAGATATTGGAAATCCTTTTCTTTTTCAATATCATCTACATAGATGACACGACCATTAAGGTAATCAACCGTCATATAATTAGCTGATTCAAATAACTTATCACAAATAGGACACATAAGCAACCCATTTTGTGGATTCATTGCATCATACGTATCTTCACACTTGGCATAAGGTTTGATATGACTTGCTATCAAGAAGCCCTCGTAAGAAAATCCACAAATCGGACACTTATGTGGCAGAGTGCGTAGTAAACCACTGCGGAATTCCCCCTGTACAGTGCGCACTTTCATTCCACCATTTGTTTGCTTGTATCGACTTTCTTGCATTTTGCGCTTACTTTCAGTTGTGGCATTGTCAGTATCAAGCATATCCAATTTGGTATCTGCCACATCGATAGAAAAAGTGTCCGAATATGTTATTTGTTTCGGTAGTTCACCTTTGATGACAAGGTAAGGTCGCAATGTCTCCAATACATAAGAATCAGAGAAATCCTCCAAATATGCATTTTTCTTGGGGAGATTAGCATTTGCTCGTGTTCCTCTCACATTTAAGGCAATATCTGTGCGTGTTACAAGATTAGGCTTGACTTTTAAGGTGCGCGCAATCATATTTTGCCTATTGGCATAATTAAGGATTACCATTGGATATTTAGGCGTAAAGTTTGCCCAAGACTTATCAGGATTTCTTATACGAGAATCTTTCTGTATGTATAAATCCCGATACTGATTATATATTGATTGCTTTGCTTCTATGGTATTAGCATTGCAAAATTGTTGATAAATATCCCATAAACCATCATGTTTAAACACACAGTAACACAGCATATACTCAAAAATATAAGCATGTTCAAAACTTGAACTTATAAAATCAAGCATATCGTCATCAACTATTTTGTATATACCCTTTTTTTCTAAATCAAGCACACCTGCAAACACAAGAAGCGCCAATGTTTCAGTTAAATAATTCGGCACTTGAGTTGCATCACGCAGGCAGAACAAATCTTTGTAGTACTCATTTGCTTTTTGGCGATACTCACCCTTATTGAATAATTCACCAAAGCGAAATCGATTAATGAATCTCGCTCCAAGAAAAAGGGTATCAAATCCCAGGGCAACCGCATCAAAATAGGACGATAGTATGGCTGACGAGTTTTGGCGAATACTTCCGGTTTTGTGATTCGTTTTCGTATTCGCCGGGGAATGAACGATTATACCATATAAATAGGTGATTTTCA
>JBNMHB010000126.1:0-4646 GCA_050872525.1 Bacteroidales bacterium
AACAAAAGTATAGTTCAACCAGACGGAATCTTCGTGCGTCAGAGTGTATCCGCCCGATTGCTTGTCTTGTGCCTTTTTGATACTTTCGCGGATATTTTGGGTCATTACAGTGGGATAATAATCCACAATGGTATTATCCTCCGTAGCAATGATGGCAAAATGAGAACCTTGCGATGCCGCCGCACCGTCTTTGTCGGATGGCGAGTACATCTGAATGTAGTATTCGTCCTGCAATGAAGCCGTCGGAATAACATTTGTAGCATCAAAAGTCGCCTTCTTGTAGTTGGTGGCAAAGAGAGAAATATCGGCAGTAGATGTTACATGAATCGCGCATGTATCTGCTTGTTCGGAGTTCACGGCATAGCAAACTTTTTTTGTAGCAGTCATTGCTGCGCGTGCAGTAGCGGACAAAACACTCCCGTTGGCATATATATCCACCAACTTCATTTGGTTGGCAAGCACATCCACTTCCTCCAAATAGCCCGTAAACGGATTGGAAAGTGTTACTTTACAATCTTGGCGAGAAGAAATGGACAACGACAAAGTTAAAGTGTTATTATCGTCTTGGTCTGCCTGAAGAAAAGTTACCCAAAAGTCTTTGCCTTCGGTGGATTGTCCGCCCGATGTTTGAGCAGAAAGGTGGGGCGCACAGAGTGTCGCCAAACACAGAATAATTGCACTATAGATTTTTTTCATCGTACCGGATGTATATCATTTTACGGGTGCAAAATTACGGATATTTGCGCGCGTATATGTGCAATAAATAACGAAATGTGTAAAAAATAATCTACCTGTGCATTTTTTGTCCCCGTCGCGAAACGCCATCGCACAACACAAACATTTCGCTCAAAAAGCGCGACAGACGGCAAACAAACACCTCAAAAATATCTGTCTTAATCAGGATTTATGCAATGTATGCAAAATAGTGTCTTTGTGCTGTAAAAGACGGCAACGAGACGGCAAAAAGAGCGGCTCTACCCGACAGGATAAGCCGCTCTTTTATACAGAATATACAAGATTTATACGCTATATACAATCTACATTCAGATTCCCAACACCGTGTAATAGCGTCCCTTGTAGAGAATATAGATTTGTCCGTCGCGGAATACTTTTTGCGGAGTTGAGTACGGCACATCGTGCATATTACTCGGTATCGCGGTTTCGTTTTTCAGCACCACCATCACCTCGTTGCTCCATTTCTCGAACTCAGTTTGTACGCGATAATAGAGAGTGTCGGCGGGCAAATCGGTCGGCAACGAAATCTGCTCACAGCAATAGCGCACAGGTTCCCATTCCACGTCAATCAGGTGCGGGAATCCGGGCAGGCTCTCGGTATGTTCCTGCAAATCACCTTGTATCAGGTACAATTCCTGCATACAAGCACGCTTTTTCGTGCTTCCGCCGAGCGACAAAATTTTAATAGAATCGGTAAGGGCAGGGATTTTCAGCGTATAGTATGCCTCGTCGCGGGTCTTGTTTTTCACAGGCAGCGGAATCGTTTTTACCACTTCTCCATCTATGCTGATTTGCAATTCGGCGACATCAGCAAACGAATACGCACCGGCGCGGAACACTAATCGGGCTTCGTTTTTGAGCGCAAGCCCTTTCATCATCACATATCCGTCATTAGCAGACGCGCCCATCGTGATAGCATTCGTACCCGCTTTAGCATTGGTGCAGTTCTGCGATGATGAGGTATATGGGTTCTGGGATAGTATTTTTTTAGACAATGCCGGCATCTTGATGAGTGTATCATTTTTGCCGGTGTAGGTACGCGTATAGACATCTATGGCGTAGTCCGTTTGCAGGTTCTGCCATACGGCGGTAAAACCATTTTGGCTCACATCGGTTGCCTCATAAGCACAGAAACTACTAAAGTCCGGACGCGGTACATAGTCGGGCGTTGCAGTACATATAAGTCGTTCAAAATCAACCGCCTTTCCTCTTTTATTTCCCCAAATATATTCCACCAATTCAGGGTAGTCAATATATGGATTTCGGTTGTGCTGAATACTGCTTACAGCGTCCGCACGCTCCACTTCCTTCATACTCACAGGGTCGGAACGGTGCCAATCGAGCAACACTTCCACCAACCACGGCTGAAACTCCAGATAGGATTTGTTGTCCAAATAGTCGGAATAGTCGCTTGCCCAAGTCAGATTCTCATAGGCGGTGGCAATATAGAAATACGCGCGCGCGAAGTCGCCCCGATATTCGGGGGCAGGCTCAAAGCACGCCCAACCATATTCCGAATCCTTGGTGGCATCCATACGGAACGACCCGTTATCCAACTTTTCCCCTTTCTTTACATGCCCGGGAGGGAAGTTGCTTTTGTTGTTATTTGCCTGAGCATCAGCAGGATTCAGGTGATATAGGTCGCGATATGCCCGATAACCGACAGAATCAGTCTTTCCGCTGCTGTCTTTCGTCCATCCCCACCACGATTTCGGAAAGCAATGCTCTATCTCCAAGCCGCAAGCCGAACCGCCATCGTGTGTGAAATAGCGTCGGCTGTTGGAATACATATCCCAAATAGTGCCGTCCGAGCGTTGGTCGGTGAGCGGAAAGAAATTCCAAGTGCCGGGATAGTAAGTGTGGTCGGTGTAGGTGTATCCCTGTGTGCCGTAACTGACACGTATGCCTCGGCAGATACTATCGTGCAATGCCGATTTGAGCAACGAGTCTTTCAGCCCCTGTGCGTGATTGTAATAACCGGTCGGTATCGGTTCTGCCCAAATACTGCCTAATAGCAACACTTGCATAACGCCCAAAGCCATACATCTTAATAATACATTTTTCTGTGCAAACATAACTTTGTGTTTTTTCGGATTAGTAAATCGTTTTTGATTGGGTTAAAAAGAGAAATATCATCTATTGTCTGTGATAAACGATACATCGGTGGCGCACTATCGGAGAAACATCATGGTCTCTTAGGTGATACAGCCCACAAGAGCAGGTTGAGTGCCACATACCATAGCACGCACGCAGCCCCCGCGAACACTATCAATTCCACATGTTTGCACAAGCATGCTTTCACCACGCAGAACACAATCAACACCAACGCGCCGATGAGGTACAGGTATTGAGTGGAGTGTTCTTTCCATGCAAATCCGTGAAACTTAAACGAGAAAAACGGAATCTCCGCATTCAGCAAGAAGCAACTCAGCAGGCTCATCACCAGCAGCATCCACGGAATCCAATCGGCTGCCAACATCGCGTATGGCATACACGTGAGCGAACCCCAGAAGATAGCATTCGGCGGAGTGGAAAGTCCTATGAATGAGGACGTTTGGCGTTTGTCCAAGTTGAATTTTGCCAAGCGCAACGCCGAGGCGGCTGCCATCAGAAACGCCAACAGACACCACCACCCCACCAACGGACGCAGGTAGCAACAGAGCATCATCGATGGCGCGAGTCCGAAAGTAACATCGTCTGCCAATGAGTCCAATTGTATGCCTATCTCGCCGGGCACTTTCAGCAAGCGTGCCGACATCCCGTCAAAGAAATCGAACAAAGCACCGCCTAAAATAAACAGGAACGCATACATAAACGCATTTTGCGTTGCCATAAACACTGCCATACACCCGCAAAGCAGGTTGCAACAAGTGATACTATCCGGAATAATTCGTCTGATATTCATATTCTTACAAGTCTTTTATTTTACAATTCTGATATTCTTATAATTCTAAATGGGTCTTTTAATAGTCTTTCTAAATGGTTCTTTCTGAGTTCACAATTTCTTGCACACCACGTATGCCACGATGATACTCGGTATGCAGCAAAGCATCACTACCCAAAAGAAATTCAAGTAGCCGAGAGGCTCCTCAATATATCCTGCCACCATTCCGGGGAGCATCAGTCCGAGGAACATCACCGCCGTGCAGAGTGAGAAATGCGCTGTCCGGTGTACCCCCTCCGCGAAGTGCATCATATAGAGCATACACGCGGTGTAGCCCAATCCGTAGCCCAACTGCTCCACTCCGATACATGCCGACACTATCCAGAACGACTCGGGTTGCACCGCCGCCAGATAGACATACACTGCCGAAGGGAGTGTGAGGCAGAGTGCCATGGGCAACATCGCTTTGCGCAGTCCTACACGGCTTGCCCATAGTCCGCCGATGATACCGCCAAGCAACATCAACACTACACCTATACCATATATCTGCCCCACGGTATCTACGCTCAAACCCAATCCGCCATCTGCCTGCGGAGCCAGGAAAAACGGGTTGCACAGTTTGAGCAACAACGCCTCCGGCAGGCGGTAGAGCAACATAAAACAGAGTGCCAACCAAATTCCCGGCTTGCAGAAGAACTCCACAAACGTCTCGCCCACTTCGTGCCAGATTCCCTTGCCCGAAGTCAGGTGGATGTCAGGTGGATATGTGGTGGATAAGCCCTGTGCATCACACTTTGTTTTTTCCGCCTTTGGCAGAAAAAAAGTATGCCATAGCGTAATTCCTGCCAGCAGTCCGCTGCAACCGAGCAGCGTGTATGTCCACGACAACGCCACCGTTGTCTTTGTTTGAAGCCACCCCACCAACATCAGGAGTAGCGACTGGCAGAATATATTGGCTATCTTGTAGAACGTGGAGCGAATCCCCACAAACGCCGACTGTTGCTTGTCGCTGAGGGCAAGCATATAG
>JBNMHB010000127.1:0-4631 GCA_050872525.1 Bacteroidales bacterium
GCCCCCTATCTCCTCGTGACCTGCGTATAGGATAACCGATACATAACCGATAGATATGAATACCTTCTCTATACTTTGATGCTACCCTAATGCAATCCTAATGCTACCTTGTTATTCTATTTTTTATATCGAACTCACGTTAAATTAGGAATTAGGAGGGCAGAGATAATTATGAATTAGTTGGTGTGTGGATTCGAATGCGTGTTGGTAACGAGATAGACGCCGGAGAAAACCAATAGGATGGCGATGGCTTGCAAGTAGCCGAACACTGCCAAACCCATTGCCACAGACGCCAGACATGATACTATCGGCTGAAAATAGTTGTAGATAGCCACTTGCGTGGGACGCAATACCTTTTGCGCCCAAGTCATCAGAATATAGGCTGCGAATGTACCGAAGAACACCACAAACCCCATCTCCCAATAAGAAAGTGCGGCAATCGTATGCCACGGCAGCGAGACAATATGCGGCAGGGCAAAAGGACAGATGGTGAGTGTGGCGAAAAGCATCATCCACTTCATACAAGTTACCACCGAATACTTCTTTATCAGTTTGCCAAATATGACCAAATAGGACGCAAACGAACACTGCGCCAGCACACACATCACCGCGCCAAGGGCATCACGATACGGATTAGCCGACGCGACAGAGGCGGTATGCGACGTGAGAATCACCATCAACGCCCCCGCCAATGCCAGACAAATGCCCAGAATCTTCTGCCACGAAACCCGCTCGTGCAGAAAGACGGCAGACAGAATCAGCGAAATAATCGGCAAAGTGGTGGTCATAATGCTGGCATTGATGGGGGAGGTGAAACTGACGCCGATAGTGAACATACACTGATTGAAAGAGATACCGCACAACGATGCCAAAAAGAACAACCCGATGTCGTGCAATGGGACTTTCTCTTGCTTTTTTCCCGCCCACGTCATCACGAGCGAAGTCAGCCAGAAACACAACGCCCCACCTGCCACACGAAACGCAACCATATCCGCACCTGTGAAATCGGTACGCATTGCGTCCTTTGCCAACGGAGCCATCAAGCCCCAGATTATGCACGCCAACGCCATGGCTATGTGCCTGAGAAACACCTTCATATAAAAAACAGTCAGATTACCTATTATAAAAAACCGCACAACAAAAGGGAGCACTACGTGTAGTACCCCCTCTCGATTTATTTCCGAAAAGAATCAGTATTGCGCCGTATCATACACTTGGTCTGCTACCTCGCTGCCTACCAATTTTTCAATCAGGCAGAACGCAAAATCACTGCTCAAGCCGGGGCCTTTCGCCGTGATGATATTCTTGCTCTCCACTACCAATCCGCCGATATAACTCTCGCCGAGGTATTGCTCAAAACCCGGATAGCAGGTGGCTTGTTTGCCCGCCAGAATACCCAGTTTGCCCAATACCGATGGTGCGGCACAGATAGCAGCAATCAGTTTGCCCGCCTCGTTGTGCTGTAGGAGCAAGTCGCACAACGCGTGGCAATCGTCCAACTTGGTGGCACCTCCGGGGAGAATCAGCATTTCCGCATCAGAGAAATCGATGTTTTCGATTAGCCCGTCTGCCTCAATGGCAATGTTGTGAGCACCCAATACCATCGCCTTTCCTGTAACGGAAACGGTAGTCAGGTGGATGTTGGCACGACGCAAAAGGTCAACCGTGGTGATAGCCTCGATTTCTTCGAAGCCATTGTCAAGAAACAAATAATTCATAATTAATCCATGCGAAAACGCAATTAGTTATACTTAAAGTTATATGTGATTGTTCCTGTCTGAATTGATTTGTCGCTCTCCGAGAACTTGGCTTTTCGCGCCGCGTTGAGAGCGAGTTGGAGGGTGGCTTGGTCGCTGACGTTAGTACCACGCGCCACCTGTACATCTTTCACAGTGCCGTTCGCCAATACCCAAATGGATACGACCACTTTTCCGTCCTGATTAAACTCATTTTTCGGTTCCGGCAACGCACCTTTGATAGAACGCCCCGCGAGCGACCAGTTGTTTCCGCCCGATGTGCCATACCCTGCCACAGGGTTGCCTTTCTGTCCTTCGCCCTTGCTGTCGCCCGTACCTTGTGCGCCGGCAGCGTTGTTGCCAAACAGCGACCCCATCGCCGCAGCCTTGTCTTTGGCAGCCTGTTCTTTGGCTTTTTGTTCGGCGAGTGCTTTTTCTTTAGCAATACGCGCCGCTTCGGCTTGTGCCGCCTTGGCTTTCTCCTGATGCAGACGCTCTGCCTCCGCCTCTTTGCGGGCTTTCTCCTCCTTGTCGCGCTGACGTTGCACGGCGAGGGTCTCCTCGTCCTCCTGTGTCATCAGGTCGTTGTTGGTCGGTTTGGAGGGTGCCGGCGGAGGAGTAACACTCTCCATCGGCATCGATTGATATTCCGGCTCCGGCTGGAAACCACCCGCCTCGCGCACATCGCCGAAAGCCACTTCTATCCCTTCGTCCTCAGGCAATACCGGTGCGCCCATATAGACAAACCACAACAACAGGAACAACAACAGCAACGCTACCAGTGTACCTATCGAAGCAATGATATTTGATTTCTGTTTGAGTGTCATCTTTCCCAAGGCTCCGTCAATATCCGTATAAGGTCTTTTTATTCTCCGTTAATTGCCGTTAATTTATCGTTAATTCCCCATATAGATCTTAATTTTCTCCATATAAAAGCCATTAAAGATCCATTAAAAAGGGCATTATCGTCTTTTGTTCTTTGTTCTCTAAGTTACTTTTTGGTGGCTACCACTAATTTCATTTTATGCTGGTTAGCGATGTCCAACACGCGAACCACCTCTTTGTAGGCGATGTCCTCGTCTGCATGGAGGGCGATATACATTGTGGAGTCTTGCTGCTGGATGTTGCTCAGGTATGCCTCCAAGTCATCGGGATTGATCGGTTGGGGCTTTGCCTTGCCTACGGCAACAAAGTAATTCCCCAAATTGTCAATACTTACTTTCGCCACCACCTGTCGCGTAGTGGTTTTCGCACGCGCCTGAGGCAGGTTGATTTTAATATCATTTGGCGATGACATCGTACTTGCCATCACGAAGAACAACAAAAGCAAGAATATCAAGTCGGTCATCGACGACATCGCAAATGTTGCTTCTACCTTATTTCGTCTTTTAAGAGCCATTATCAGGACAATGAATTAAGGACAATGAACAAAGAATAAGAATATATATTGCTTATTCATTGCTAATTGTTAATTTACATTATGCAGGTTCGTTGAGGAGGTCCATAAACTCCATCGTGCGTGCTTCCAGCAGGCGTACCACACGGTCGATGCGTGCCACAAGCATATTGTAGGCAAACATCGCCAAGATACCTACGATAAGACCACCCACCGTGGTAACCATCGCCTCATACATACCCGTGCTGAGTGCCGACATCTCAATCACACCACCGGACGTCTGCGCCATATTATAGAACGTGCGAATCATACCAAGCACCGTTCCGAGGAAACCGAGCATAGGTGCGCCACCGGCAATAGTAGCCATAATCACCAAGCCTTTTTCCAACTTGCCGACCTCTAAATTACCCACATTCTCCACCGCCACTTGCACATCCTGCATAGGGCGACCGATACGCGTGATACCTTTCTCAATCATGCGTGAAGCGGGGGTGTTGGTCTGCTTGCAGAGGTTCAGAGCAGAGTCAATCTTGCCGTCGTGAATATAGTCGCGGATACGATCCATAAAACTTTTATCCTCCTTGGTGGCGGTTTTTAGCACGACCATGCGCTCAATAAATATATAGATTGCCCACGCGAGAAGCAGTGCCAGCACAATCATTATCCAGCCGCCATACTGCGCCATGGTCCAAAGGTTAATCGATTCTTCTACAGGCTGTTCGAGAGGCATTTGCCCCATCATTTCAGCCGTCATCGCAGTGTCTTGAAGTAACAACATATTGTTTCTGTATTGTATTTATTATCCATCAATTATGCAATTGTAAGCAGGCACGATATTGTCTAATCGTCTCCTCTATGCCAAGGTATAGTGCGTCGGCGATGAGCGCATGCCCGATACTCACTTCGGCAGTCCATGGGAATGCTTCGATAAACGGGTGCAGGTTGCGCAAGTTGAGGTCGTGCCCGGCATTCATCTCCATGCCTACCTCCCGTACTTTCTCTGCCGCAGCGCGATACATCTCGATAGCCGCAGCGGGGTCGTGGTCGTATAGTTCGGCATACGGACCGGTGTACAACTCCACTCTGTCCGCTCCCGCCTGTTTGGCATACTCCACCATCTCGGGGTCGGCGTCCACAAATATGCTCACACGGATACCGCAGGCATGGAAGCGTGCTATCAGACCTTGCAAGTGCGTCAGATGGGTGCGAGTGTCCCAACCGTGGTTGCTGGTGAGTTGCGCCGGATCGTCCGGCACAAGGGTAACCTGCGTGGGGCGCACCTCTGTAACGAGCGACACGAACTCCTCAGTGGGGTTTCCCTCGATATTAAACTCTGTGGTTATCAGTGACTTGAGCGCGTACACATCGCTTCGGCGAATATGTCGCTCATCGGGGCGCGGGTGAACGGTAATCCCCTGTGCGCCAAAGTGTTCGCAATCTACGGCAAAACGTTCCACGTCCGGCAAATTGCCCCCGCGTGCGTTGCGCAGCGTTGCCAC
>JBNMHB010000128.1:0-4562 GCA_050872525.1 Bacteroidales bacterium
AGCCGCTTGTTTTTATCGCTCCGCCAGGGGAGCGCCATGCGGCAAGGGGGCATGGCTATGCCACCGACGAGCAAAAAAACTACCTATACACAAAAATATACGTTTTTATGATGAAATATTTGGAGATGAACATAAAAAGCAGTATATCGGTGCTTTCAACTCCCGCGTACCCACTCAACCCGTCATCGCCAAAATGTGATTTTGTCCGCTTATCAGTGGTGGGCGGAGGAAACTCCTCTCAAAAACAATCCACAGGTTGCCCGATTGAGCAACTTGTGGATTTTCTTTTTGGCATGTCCCCGATATGGCATAGATTATTCGCTGTGTCCGGAATAAAGGAAGCGCACTATATTCACTCTTTCCACCCGTCCGACTTGAGTACGATGGTGCTATCCCCTTGAGCCACAATCAGATAACACTCGGCATCGGAGTGGGTGTTTATCATCTTGATAGCATCGCTTTCGCCCAATACCATACAGGCGGTTGCCAATGCGTCTGCACGCATACACGACGATGCTACTACGGTGGCACTCAGCAGGTTATGTTGCACCGGACGACCGGTGCGAGGGTCGATGGTGTGGCTTCGGCGTTCTCCCCCCTCGTAGTAGAAATTGCGATAGTTGCCCGAGGTCGCCATACAAATATCGCTCGTCTGCAACACGTTTTCCACCTCCTGCGCTTGTCCTGTCGGGTCATCTTGCGGTTTGGTGATTCCTATGCGCCATGGTTTACCTTGTTTGTTCATACCCTTTGCCACCACCTCGCCACCGATATCCACAAGGTAGTTCTTACACCCTTTCTCTTCCAGCAGGGCGGCAATCATATCGCACGCCTGCCCTTTGGCTACTGCGCTGGCGTCCAACATAATACGCGGGTCGGCTTTGCTCACGTGATGGTCGGATAAGCCTACTTTCTCAAAGCCCACTAACGGGAGCAGACTGTCGATTTTAGCCTGAGTTACCTGTTCGCGATTCTTAAAACCGAACCCCCACAGATTAACCAACGGTGCCACGGTGATGTCGAAAGCACCTTCGCTTTCCGTATAGACGCGCGTTGCCTCCTGCCACATCTGCTCGAAATACAAGTCGGTTATCGTGTCTTGATTATCGTTGATATGGCTGATGACCGAGTTCGGATTGAACATACTCAACGAGTTGTCGAATCTCTCAAAAGCCGACAAGATATCCGATTGCAGGTTGCCGTTTGCCTCATATTGCACATTATAAAACGTACCAAACACCTTGCCACGGTCGGCAAAGTATTTGGTCGTTTGGCGTCGCATCGGTACTACCAATAGGAGTACCACTGCCGGAATCAGGCACACTGCCACCGCAATGGCTCGTTTCTTATCCATATTCACGCGTGTTGATTAGTCTTTTTTGCGTGGTGTTTAGAACCACACACCTACACCGATACAGCCGTTCAGGCGTTGTTGATAGAGTTTGTCGTCGCCCGCACCATTGATAAACACATTGTCTTTGTCTATCTTATAGGTGTTGATGCTGCCCTGAGCGAACACCGATATTTCGCATAGGTCGCCTATCGAAAATGGTTTCTCGATACGACCGCTGATGTTGTTCACGGCAAACTTACCGTCAAAATCGGTGTACGTACTCTTCCATGGCGTCATACCCACTTGCAGACCCAAGGTGATGTCAAACGGCAGCGTAAAATCGTACCCCACTTCGAGATACGACGAGTAGGCACGTTTCAGGTCTCCTTCCTCGGTCTCATAGCAGTCGTTTCCGGCTACCATCGTGTACCAATTGGCATACAGACCGATTCCCAACAAGTCGTCAAGACTATAGCCAATCTGAATCTCGGTTTGGCTGCTGTTTTCCGACGCAAATTCCAAATCGTTCTTCCAATTGAAGAAATTGGTCCAGTCACAATAGTAATAGTGTGTCGCACCCAAGGTCAGACCAAAGAAAGTCAGCGAAGCCTCTATATCCACTTCGGGAACAAAGTAGGTGTTCGGATTCGCATCTTCGCTTTCGGCGAGACCTTTCTTGAATTTCCAGTCGCTCGCACCTATGCTCGCCCATGCACCTACACGAAAACTCGTGTGCGGACTATCCCAACCTACCAACACTTCCGGTTGGAGGCTCAGACCGCCATTGTACTGACCGCGCCACAGATACGCACTAACTAATTCGGCACCTGCCTCGTATGCAAAAGACAGTTTCTGTGCCATTACGGCAGAGGTCATCACCACTGCCAACAGACTTACTAATACCTTTTTCATTTATGTTATTGAATTGATGGATTGTGCTTATACTGCCACGATACGCCAAATGTCAGGTTGGCATTGATGCGTTGGTCCCAAGGCGCATGCACGTCCCAGCGCACATTCTCCTTGGTCATTCGCCACGGATTGATCATCACATTGCCGGCAAGCGAGAAACTGCATTGTTTCACCTGCCACTCTTTGCTCAGAGCAATATCGATGTTCGTTACGGCAAAGTCGCCCTCGAACCCGGTGTACATACTCTTCCACGGGGTCATACCCACGGTGGCGGAGATGGCCATCGAGTAGGGCAGTGCGTAACTGTATTTTATCTCTAAATAACTGGAATACGCACGTTTCAAATCACCGTTTCCGTCCAAGTATCCGTCGCGGCCGGCAAAGCGCGTACACCACATAATGGTCAGTGGCAACTTGCTGCTCACGGTATATTTCGCCCTCAGTTCGCTGGTATTGCCCGGATTTCCCGGTGCTGCATTGGCGTACTTGAAGAAAGGGGAATCAAAGTAGTGCATGTGGAGCCAATAGAGTTGGAACCCCCAACGGTCGAGACCGAGAGAGATGTCCACTTCGGGGATAAACTTGTCGCATACCCAGTTGTTTGCGCCCAAGTTCCACCACATATCCACAAACACGCCTTCGTAATTCAGTCTTGCAGTAGGTTGTATGCTCGGACCCCCCACGTACAATCCGCGCCAGATATAGTTCGCCGACAGGGTGGCGTTTGCGCTGATAGTCAGTCCGATACGTCTCGGATAGTCGTCCAACCAACGCTTTTCTGCTTTCGGTTGAGAAGCCTGCTCGGCAGCAGATACTGCCAATTCTGTGGGGGAGGAAACTCCGTCAGAATATATTTCGGAAGAAACTTCAGAATATACCTGCGTATTGCTTTCTGTAATCAAATATTCCGCTGCATTCGTTTTTGCAACGAAAAAAGGCACCACTCCGACGCACAACGTCAGAGCCAATGCCTTACATCTATTCAGTATAGCCATTGCTACGGTTGTCAAAGACCTTTTTGTGCAACCCATGCCACACGAAGAGCCACTTCCAAAATACGGCTGTCGCTCAATTCTACGATACCGCCCTCAGGACCGGGCTCAATATGGTAACCGTCGGCATTACCTTCTCCATTGAAATACGATCTTACGGTATCTGCAGAGATACCCAACTCATTTGCGATGGCGTCCATACTGCCATGGGGCAAACTGTCTTTTACTTCACGAAGCCGATTAAATGTAGTACGAATCATAAGCATGTGTTTTTATAGGTTAATGTATGTTATTATTTTTCATTATTGAATTCCTTCTCCGTATATATAATAGCCCAAATGGTATCTTCTTCAGAATTCCAACTATTATACGTGTGAAATACGACGGTGCAAAGGTAGTGAAAAGAAATGATATATCAAAATAAAATCTCCAAAAACGCAGAAAAAAAGAACCCCGAAAGATTCTTCTTTTCTACAAGGTGTTTTGCAACATATTTTGCCCCGCTCGGGAAACGCTGTTTTGCAAACGAAATTTAGATTTCCTCTACGTCGCAATCTCGGAGAAAACAGACATGGTTAATTACATGGTTAATTATATGTTCCCAAAGCATATCGTCCAAATTATACGGTAATTGTCGTTCTTTCTCTTCGTAGTATATTTGTCTATATTTGGTTAAATTTTCCGTGTATTTGTATCCCGCGCGTATCGCATTATTACATGGTCAATTACAAGGTCAATTATATGTTCCAATTACATGGTTAATTATATGTTCCAATTATACGGTTAATTATATGTTCCCAAAGCATATCATCCAAATTATACGATAATTGTCGTTCTTTCTCTTCGTAGTATATTTGTCTATATTTGGTTAAATTTTCCGTGTATTTGTATTCCAATCGTATCACATTATTACATGGTTAATTATACGGTTAATTATATGTTCCAATTACATGGTCAATTACATGTTCCAATTATACGGTTAATTATATGTTCCCAAAAGCATATCGTCCAAATTATACGATAATTGTCGTTAGTTGCACTCTCGTTATGTTATTCCCTTCTCCGCCCGTATCTCGGTGCTGGATATATCGAAATAGGGCGCGTCTTTCAGAAAAACAATGCCTTTCGCGATCGGGTATTGGTCAATCTGTGTCCCCACCTTGCGCTGCGAATCGGCACCGCCGTGTCGGGGATAGACAAACAGACGATAGTGGCTGAGGATATATTCCCAATCGCGCCAGTGGTCGAAGATGGCGAGGTTGTCCTCCCCGATGATTAGGGTGAACACATTGTCGGGATAGGCCCGGCTCAGTGCGCGGAGGGTA
>JBNMHB010000129.1:0-4548 GCA_050872525.1 Bacteroidales bacterium
AACACCAAGACGAAAAGCGTCAGTTGCCACGATATACAGAAGAGTGTGATGAGATAGATAAGGAGCATTATCGGGTCCTTGAAAAGCACATCCAACGCCGCCATAATACTTGCCTCCACTTCGTTGACATCGTTGGTCATACGGGACATAACATCGCCCTTTCGCTCCTCTGTGAAATAGCCGATAGGAAGGCTTACAACCTTGTCGTAGAGCGACTTACGCAGGTCGCGCAACACGCCCGTACGGATAGGCACCATGTAGAAATTCGCCATCCACGCCGTGAAACACTTAAAGCCGGTCATCACCACCAAGAAGGTACCCAATACAAACAACATATACCCACCGCCATGCACGGCGATCTGACTCTCCATCCAAAAATAGAGATTATTCTTAACAGCTGACAACCAACCGCTTAGCGAAGTAACTGTAGACATATCTATCGGCTGCGCCGTAGTCTCACTCAAGCCGAAAAGTATCTGAAGAACAGGGATAATCGCCGCGAAAGAGAACAGCGAAAGGATAGTGGAAAGGAGGTTGAAGAATATGTTGGCAGCCATCTCGCCCTTGTAAGGCGGGACAAAACGACGTATGAGTTTTAGAAAGTGCATGTGTGTATATGAACGTTAGTGAACGTATATTTTATCGTTAATTCTGTTGAATATATAAGTAGCCATCATCAAGAATTATTAGTGCCATCTATTAAGAACGGTTGCTCGATTTGTTATAGGATGGTTATAGGATGGTTATAGGATAGGCTATCCTCCTCACTTTGAATTAGGAATAAAAAATTAAGAATTATATGCATTTACGATAGCGATACAAGTTTTCTCTGTGGATACCGAGAACACTCATAATTATCTTTACTCCTTACTCCTTACTCCTTATTCCTTATTCATAATTACCTTCCTCCTGGCATTGCGGACATAAGCGAGAATAGCCTGTTCGAAGTCGGACTGTTGGTCGCGCCAATCCACCTCGATGGGTATGGTCTGCAAGCGGTCGCCCAAGCGTTCCGGGAGCGGTGTGAGGAGGAAACGCTGATAGTCCTTCTCGGTAGTCAGCACGAAATCAAAGTGTTGCGCACGCTTCTCTATACGCTTTATATCCGCCGGTGTGAAAGCGTGGTGGTCGGAGAACGCCATCAGTTCCGCCTTGGGGAATTGTCGGCGCAGATGCTCCATGAGATAGTCGGTTTGCGCGATACCTGTAATCACCAACGGACGCCCCTGTCGGGCTATCTCTCCATAGCGTATATGCGAGAAATAGACATGTTGGAACGAAGCCAATTGCAAGCGATTCTCGATAACCCGATGGTCGATAGGCCGCATCTCATCGGGACATTTGGTAACAACCACCATATTGGCTTTCTGCGCCTGCGTTTTCAGGTCTCGAAGGCGTCCCCACGGCAACAAATGGTCGTCGATATAGAGTTGGTTGCAGGGCGTGAGGAGGATATAATAGCCGCAACGGATACTGCGGTGCTGATAGGCGTCGTCCAAAATAACCACTTGCAATCCTTCTATCCGCTTTTGCAGAAGTCTGACCCCTTTGACCCTGTCCTCGCAGACCGCCACGGGGACATGAGGGAACTTGGAGTGTATCTGCATAGCCTCATCGCCGATGGTAGAGGCGTTGGAGGAGGCATCTGCTATGACAAAACCGTGTGTCTTACGCTTATACCCGCGCGAGAGTACCGCTACCTTGTAATGGTGCGAGAGCAGGCGCAACAGATATTCCACATGCGGTGTCTTGCCTGTTCCGCCTACCGCAAGGTTTCCCACACAGATAGTGGGGACACTCACGGTATGCGAGGGCAAAATATGCTCATCGTAGAGCAGGTGGCGCACGCCTACACCAAAGCCGTAGCACCAACTGAGGGGGATAGTTAACAAGTCAAGCGGTCTCATGGTCAGCGAATCTATTAGGTTATTGTATCTTCACTTCCGGCATCAATGCCATCACACGCGGTTTGGAACAGAACTCACGCACTTTCATCAGGAGTCGTTCCTCGTCGGTGGTGTTGTCGAACATAGAGAGCAGTTCCTCCATCGGGTCAGTTTTCTCGGGATAGTACGCAAGGCTATACATATCCAAATCTGCCAATTCAACGGCTTTCTCTATAGCATTATCGATATTGCCCAGCGAGTCCACAAGCCCAATCTTCAGCGCATCTTTGCCAAGCCATACACGTCCTTCGCCAATCTGTTTGATAGCGTCTTGCGTCATACCGCGCCCGTCTGCGCAACGGCGGGTAAAGAGGTCGTAACCGCGTTCCACCATGGTTTGCATCATCAGGAACTCGTCCGGGTTCATACCCTTATAGACCATATTGGTCTGCAAGTCAGAATGGCGGTTTGTGCCGACACCATCGATGTCCAGTCCTGCCTTATCCAAAATCTTACTCATATTAGGCACCGTACCGAAGATACCGATAGAACCGGTGAACGTAGTCGGTTCGGCAAAGATATAGTCGGCACCGCACGAGATATAATAGCCTCCCGAAGCGGCATAGTCTCCCATCGAAACCACCACCGGCAGCCCTTTCTGCTTGAGTGTCTGTATGGCGTGCCAAATCTGTTCACTGGCGTCGGCACTACCGCCCGGGCTGTTCACGCGCAATACCACTGCCTTGACATCGTCGTCTTTGGCAATTTTCTTGAACGTTTTTACCATGTCCGTCCCCACGATACCACTACCGCTGTTGTCGGTGATTTCGCCCTCGGCATATACCACCGCCACTTTGTTTTTGGCTTTCGACGGCGTACGCTCTACAAGTGTCAAACTATTGGTAGAAAGCAAGTTATAGTCCTTGGTTCCGGAATATAGGCGTAACACACTATCCATATCCTGCACGTAGAGAAGCGTATCCACCATACCCGTCGCCACATACTTTTCGGCAGGTTGCAAGCCCATATAGAGGTCGGCATATTGGTCGAGTTGCTCCACGCCGATATGGCGACTCTCCGATACGGCGGTTTTCATCTCGTCCCATATACCGGTGAGGTACTGTTGTGTTTGCAAGCGGTCGGCATCGGACATCGATGTACGGAAATAGGGTTCTACCGCCGACTTGAACGTCCCCACTTTGAGGATTTGCATTTCGATACCGAGTTTGTCCATCAAGCGGGTGTAGTACATCTTTTGCGCCGAAAGTCCGTTCCAGTCAATCGTTGCCGTAGGGTTGAGATATATCTTGTCTGCCACCGACGCCACATAGTAGTTGGTCTGCCCGTAGTTGGACGCATAGGCGATAATCCATTTGCCCGAGGTCTTGAAATCGAGCAACGCATCACGCAAGGTCTTTGCACTCGCCGGTGCCATCGACAGCGAACCACCGTCTAAATAGATACCCAAAATACGGTCGTCGTTTTTGGCAAGGCGGATATTGCTCAGCAGGTTGTCCAGACCGACGGTCTCGTCCTGGTTGTAGTAGGGATTATAATTCAGCAGAGCCGCAAACGGATTATTCTCCTGCCCTTGCTCTACGAGGGTTCCGCTCAGTTTCAGTTTATACACCGAGTTTGCCTCCAACTTGGTGGCGGGAGTGGAGAACATTCCACCCATCATATACCCCATCCATGCACACATACCCACATACAGGAGTATAAAAAGGCAGATGGTCCAGAGACAACCATGTTTCTTACGGGGCTTCTGTTCGCTCCCGTCGCGTACAATAAAGTTTTGCATATTGTTGTATTGTTTTTATGTTTCGTTTGTTGTGTCAGTGTTGTTTTGTGTCAGCCCTTTGTAGAGCCTAAAGGTCTTGCGGTGGTAGGGTGTGATTCCGTACTTCGCAATTGCCTGATAGTGTGCCCGCGTGGGGTATCCTTTGTTGTCTGCCCACCCGTATTGCGGATATTCCTCTGCCAGACGGAGCATATAATCGTCGCGGTAAGTCTTCGCCAAGATACTCGCCGCGGCAATCGACATATATTTACCATCTCCTTTCACCACCGTCTGTGCCGGAACTTCCAACAGACCTCCTTCTGGGATGTAGGGTTTCCATCGGTTGCCGTCCACGATGATGTGTTCGGGCATGACAGTCAGCAAGTTAAGCGCACGTTGCATACCCAAGATGGAGGCATTGAGGATATTGATTCGATCTATTTCCTCCGCCGTAACCTCTGCCACCGCCCACGCTTTAGCCTCTCGTTCTATGACGGGGCGCAGGGCATATCGTTCTTTCTCGGTGAGTTGTTTCGAGTCGTTAAGCCTCTGCAATTCAGCCACTTGCATAATCCTATCGGGGTCTAATACGACCGCAGCAGCGAACACACTTCCTGCCAACGGTCCCCGTCCTGCTTCGTCGCAACCGGCTTCCAGCACACCTTGTATATAATAGGGTTTCAACATCTGCTACAAATAATATCCACCTGACATCCACCTGACATCGCATTGCGACAGACCCGCGATAAATCCCTTATCAACTTATCCACTTCTAAAACGGATAGCCGATTGCGAAGTGCAAGGTCATATCGTCTTTCCAACTCAGTCCGTTGGGGGCAGTGCGCCATTGTGTACCCGCCAAGTCTCCATACAGGCGACTCG
>JBNMHB010000130.1:0-4453 GCA_050872525.1 Bacteroidales bacterium
CATTGCGCAATATAGACGCCGACATTTATGTATTTAATGAGTTGGAGGTAAACGACTCTGTACTCGGTTATCTGTCTGTGGCGATGAACCAAGATGCGGGCAAACAGGTCTATACCTATATCAAAGATGGTCTTTCTGCCGGCGACACTTATATCAAGTCGGGCTATATGTATCGTACCGACAAGGTGAAACCCATTGGCAGTAACACCACCACTTCTACCCAGATGTACTACAACAATACTATGCGTCTGCAAGCGTTTGAAGAGTTGAGTACCGGTGAGCGTTTCGTGCTGTCTATCAATCATTTCAAGGCAAAAGATGACACTCCTGATGCCGGCAATTCCAAGCGCGAGCGCAATGCCTCCGACCTTGTGAATGCCCTGTCGCGAGTAACTATCGACCCCGATATTTTGGTGATGGGCGACCTCAACTGTACCATCTCTGAAAGCCCATTGACTTATCTTCTCAATGCCGGATATGAGGAGCAGATTCTCAAGTATTACCCTTCGGCATATTCGCATAGTTATCGTGGTACAAAATCGTTGATAGACCATGTCTTTGCCAATGCCACTATGGCAGGGCAGATTACGGGCGCAGGGGTCTATAATGTGAATACCACAGGAAGTAATTACGATAGATATTCCGACCACGACCCCTATCTCGTGGCACTCAATTTGGGTAGTGAACAGGTAATTCCTGACCCGGACGAAGATACTTGCAACATCTCTTTCCAACAGGACTTCAAAACCGGTTTTGGAGACTTTGCCATCAATGATATTAAGGGCAATGTTACATGGTTGTCCGATGACAAATATGGTGCCAAAATCAATGGAAAAGGCAAGCCTAACGAGATGGAGAGTTGGCTGATTTCGCCTGCTTTCAATCTTGCCGATGTAGAAACGGCAACGCTCACTTTCCGTCATAATATCTTCTATGATAATTCCAATGGAGAGTATCGGAAATACCAAACGCTTTGGTTTACAAATAGTTACAACTCCTATGATACACCGGATGAGACTCAGTGGACACAAATGGATATTCCTAATTGGCGAGTTAAGGGGTATGTTGATTGTTCTGTATCCGTTCCGGAAGAATATCTGCAACCGAATTTCCGTTTCGCTTTCCGTTATACCGCGCCTAACGGAGACATTGCCAACTATTGGGAGATCGACAATGCGGCACTCACTTCCACGTGTAAAAAAGAGTTAGCCACCGATGAGACGCGCGCAGAGGCAGAGATACGTTTGTCCGACCCCGCCACCCGTGTCTATACGCTTATGGGACAGGAACTTACCTCGCAGAAAGCCAACCTGCCCGCAGGCATTTATATCCTCCTCAATGGCACACAGGTGCAGAAAATCTTGATACCGTAAAATCAGAAATATATCCATATCGCCCACAGCCCGTAACTATCCGTTGCGGGCTGTTTCTTTTAGTTCAAAAAACAATGGTTAAATTCCACGCTCAATTCCATGTTTAAAGAAAAATACAATGGTTCAATTATATGGTCAATTATATGTTTCTCTCACAATTTTCTTGTGTATATTAAAAGTTTTTAGTATCTTCGCGGCGTAAAACTCCCCCAGCGGAGTAAATTACTTGTCTGCGTGCCGGCGGACAGACAAAACTATCGGCACAATGCAAAGACCCACGCGGTGGCTTTCGATGACGGACACAGTGGTGAACAGAGAAAGCGGTTGGGTGGGCTTTGTGGACATAATAATGCGTTTGGCAAAATCTTCGGGGTCCCCAACGCAACCTGCAAGGTTGTGGTGGGGAGAGCGGAGACAATGGTTGCCCACCGCCGATGTAGTCGGCGGTTATTGCAACTATTTGTCGAACGCGACGGCGTTTACTAACGCTTGCAAATCGACTGTTGAAACCTGAGAAATTTCATAAGTTTTGTTCGATAGCAAGACATTAGTAGATGCTCATGGGTGTATCCACACTTGCGTGTATCTATATCGGGTATGCGTATGTACGATATACACGCGTGGGTTTCTGCATGTAATTTCGACAAAACAGGTTTTCTCAGGACCACAACAGCGGATTTACTAACAGAAGTCCGCGTTTTTTGTGTGCCTATATGTGAACGAAATAAGCGAATGGAAATAATAAGACAATGAATAAAAACTATGCAAAATAGTCATGGAGGATGCCGAAAAGCCAATTTGAAGTGAGTAGGCAAAACGATTAAATAAATCAAATAATTATGGACAAATTAAATGAACAAGTGCCGAATGTGGAAAAACAGAATTTCGGCAAACAAGAAACGTCCGAGATGACTCAAGGACAAGAGCAGAAAGCCGCTGCGAAAGATTTGCATGCAACACCCAAAGGGCATATACTTCGGGATATCGAGTACCCTCCGTACAAACGGGAAAATGACCCGGAACGTCCTCAAATAGACCCGGAACTGCAACCCTTAGAACCTCCAAGAAAGGGAAAACCTCTGTGTGATTGAGGAAATCCAATTCGGATAAAATGGTAAATATAATAAACATAATTAAAGATGAATATGGAATTTGATTTAGATATTTCTAAGATATCAGATAAATGTTATCTGTTTCGGGCGTATATTGCAGCACTCGACAAGAAGGATGGGCAAGGAATCAGCGTATCAAAAGACGACTTAGATGCCAAAATTGTAAAACATCTTGAAAAAGAAGGTTTTGAGATGACTGAACCTAAGTTCTATTATTACGATGTAGACTTCAAGACAAAACTGTGCTGGGGGGCTATTGTTGTAATGAATGACTATGGTCTGACAGACATTCCTCGTGTCCCAAATAAAAATCAATTATGAAAACAAGATTATTCTCCCTATGGCTACTGTTATCGGTAGCCGTAGGGCTTTCCGCCTATGATTTTAAAGTGGGTGGATTGTGCTACAAAAGAAATCCATCAAACAAAAATATGGTATCAGTTATGTATGATGAAACATATCAAGAGTTGACCTCTGCTAATATCCCCTACGTTGTAGTTTACAATCGTAGCGTGTATGATGTAAAGAGTATTGAAGATGGTGCTTTCCATGGTTGTACGAAACTTACTTCTGTCACTATTCCCAATAGTGTAACAAGTATAGGGGCTATGGCTTTCAGAGGTTGCACAGGTCTTACTTCTATCACGATTCCTAATAGTGTAATGAGTATTGGAAGGTCTGCATTTTCAGGTTGCACGGGTCTAACCTCTATCACGATTCCTAATAGTGTAACAAGCATTGGAGATGATGCCTTTTCTGGTTGTTCAGGTCTCATTTCCATAGTAGTAGAAAGCGGTAATACGCATTACGATAGTCGTAATAATAGCAATGCTATTATAGACTTCAGAAATAACTTATTGGCAGGTTGCCGAACAACCATTATTCCCAATAGTGTAACAAGCATTGGATATAGCGCATTCTCTGGTTGCTCAGGTCTTACTTCTGTCACTATTCCCAATAGTGTAACAAGCATTGGATATGGCGCTTTCTCTGGTTGCTCAGGTCTTATATCGGTCACTATTCCTAATAGTATAACAAGTATTGAAAATAGTGCTTTCTCTGGTTGCTCAGGTCTTACTTCTGTCACTATTCCAAATAGTGTAATGAATATTGGAGAGGCGGCATTTAGTAATTGTGTTGGTCTTGTATCTATTACTATCGGCAGTGGTGTGACAACTATTGGAACCGATGCACTTCGTGGTTGCACAAGTCTTGTTTCTGTGATATGGAATACAGAAAGATATTCTGGATATGATAGTGAGTCTATTCCCGATGGAAGAGAAACTCCTTTTAATAGATGGAGCACCAGCGACAATACCTACGTTTTTGATTTGCGTTCACAAATAACGTCATTTACTTTTGGTGATAGTGTGCAATCTATCCCCAATTGTATATGTAACGGTATGAAAAATCTCGCTGCTGTTATCATTGGCAATAGTGTAACGGATATTGGAAATTTTGCTTTTTATAGTTGTACAAGTCTTACTACTATCACTATTCCGGAAAGTGTAACGAGTATTGGATATTGCGCTTTCGAAGGTTGCACGGGGCTGAAGAGTGTTAATTACACAGGGGATATAAAAGGGTGGTTGTCTATAAATATGGGTGAGCATTCTTTTTCCTCTCACAATATGTATATCAATGATGAACTTTTGACGGAGTTGATAATACCGGAAGGATTTACAAAAATATATTTTAACTTTGCGGATTGTGTTAGTCTTACTTCTGTCACTATTCCCAATAGTGTAACAAGTATAGGGTACGGGGCTTTCGGAGGTTGTACAGGTCTTACATCTGTCACTATTCCCAATAGTGTAACAAGTATAGGGGCTATGGCTTTCGAAGATTGTACAGGTCTAACCTCTGTCACTATTCCCGATAGTGTGAAAAGGATAGGGGAATATGCTTTCAAAGGTTGCACAGGTCTAACCTCCGTCATTATTCCCAATAGTGTAACAAGTATAGGGG
>JBNMHB010000131.1:0-4363 GCA_050872525.1 Bacteroidales bacterium
AGGGAAGATTGATGGTGCTTTTCTGACGGGCAAGACATGGAATATCCCTGCGGCTGCTGACCTGCCACGGAGAGGAAAGAAACAACTATCTCCGCTCCTTGTGCGTTTGCGCGAAGAAAAGGAATCCAAACTAAAAGGCGGTATATATCATCGTACGCAGATTGATTTGACATACAACTCCAACCATATCGAAGGCAGCCGGCTGACCAAGGAACAAACGCGGTATATCTTCGAAACCAACACACTCGGTATCACCACGGAGGACACGTCTGTGGACGATATTATGGAGACGGTGAACCATTTCCGTTGTATCGATTATGTCATCGACCACGCTACGGACAAGATTACCGAGGCGCATATCAAAGTCTTGCATGCCATCCTCAAGACAAACACATCAGAAAGCCGCAAACCATGGTTCGCCGTGGGAGACTACAAACGCCTTGCTAACGAGGTAGGCGAACAAGAGACCGTCGCGCCCAAAGAGGTTCATCGCCATATAAAAGTTCTGCTGTCGGACTACAACGCACTCAAACAAGTTACGTTCGACGATATTTTGGATTTCCATGTGCGTTTCGAGCGTATCCATCCATTCCAAGACGGCAATGGCCGCGTGGGGCGTTTGTTGCTTTTCTGGCAATGTCTGCAAAACGCGCAAGTGCCGTTTATCATCACCGACAAACTGCGTTTGTATTACTACCGAGGTCTTCAGCATTGGGGCGATACAAACGCAAACGGTTATCTCCGCGACACCTGTCTCTCCGCGCAGGACAACTACAAAGCCCTGCTGGATTATTTTGAGATACGCTACTAAAATGCACGCCCAATCGTTTTGAGTGTTGGATTTTTCCTTTGTGGGGTGTGCGAAAACGGTCCGGAAACGAGTTAGAACCGCTTTAGGTCTGCTCAAGCACCGCTAAACGAGAAATAGAACATCTGAATCCACCGAGTACGGCGATTGGATAAACAAGAGAGTAGCGATGAGGTCGTTACTCTTTCTTTTTGTTGAAGCGTGGTCGGGCGTATCACAGACGGCGGAACTCGGCGAGGGTGATGGCAGTGGCGATGGAGACGTTAAGGCTCTCGGAGGTGGCGACGCCGGCGGGAAAAGAGGGGATGAGCAATGGGTGGGTGATGAGCGGGCGCACCGCTTCGGAGATGCCATTGCCCTCGTTGCCCATCACGATGACACCACGCGACTTGTCGGCGATGGCTCCCTGTTCGTACATATTCCGCCCGTTGAGCAACGTGCCATAGACAGGCATTACTTCGCGTGCGAGGGTCAGGAGGGGTACCAAATCCACATAATGCACTTGTACGCGTGCCAAAGCACCCATTGTGGCTTGCACCACTTTGGCGTTGAAATAGTCGGCAGTGTCGCGCGAACAATAGATGTCGCGAACACCAAACCAGTCGCAAGTGCGAATGATTGTCCCCAGATTGCCGGGGTCTTGTATGGAATCCAAAGCAAGGTTTAACCCCTGTGTATCGATCTGATTGTCTGTGTTTTCCGGCATAGCGAACACCCCTATCAAGCCTTGCGGGGTGCGCAAAGACGACATCTGCGCGATTTCGGTTTCGGTGGCGTTGTCCTCGGAGAACAGATATTCCAAGCGGAAGCGTTTTTGCAGTTCCTCGATACATTTATGCCCCTCGGCGACAAACAAACCTAATTGGTCGCGGAATTTCTTTTGCTGCAAACTACGGACCATTTTGATTTGTGCCTTGGAGACATGTGCCACAGGGTGCGTCGGATTTTTATGTGTCAGATTATTAATAGAATACATACACTCGCTTTGAAAATTGTGCAAAGGTAAGTAATTATTTGGAGATATGCAATTTTTTATGTAACTTTGCGGGCTAATAGTATCATGGCGAAGTCTGTACTACATAGAATCGGGGGCATATTGGCAGTGTTGGGCTGTCTGTTGTTTTCGGCGTGCAGTACGACCAAGTTCGTGCCGGAGGGGAAATACCTGCTCAACAAGGCACATATCAAGGTGAAAGATACCAAGGATGTTACCTCGTCTGACCTGAATGATTACCTCCGCCAGAAGCAAAACACGGAGATTCTCGGTTTCTGGAAATTGCAGTTGGATATCTACAACACCGCGCCCGCAGATACCACCACCAAAGGGAATAAGTGGCTGGCGAAGAACGCACACAAGGTGGGCGAGGCGCCGGTTATATACGACGAGGACCTGACGCGCGTGTCGATGGAGCAGTTGGGGCAGACCATGCGCAACAAGGGCTATTTCAACGCCGTGGTGGATACACAGAAGGTCTATAAAAAGAAGAAAGTGAACCTCACCTACATCGTTACAGCCAATGAACCGTACACCATTCGCAAGTATAATGTAGATATTGACCGCCCCGAAGTGCGGGCGATAGCCACCAATAGCAACTGTCTGATTAAGAACGGAATGCAGTTCTCAGCCGATGTCCTCGACCGGGAGCGGCAGCGTATTGCCACCAAAATGCACAACGAGGGGTATTTCTATTTCGATAAGTCGATGTTGGAGTATGTGGCAGACAGCAGTTACAATTGTCTCGGCGTGGACGTGGATATACAGTTATCGAAGTATATCAGTCAGTTACCCGATTCGGTAACCAAGCGGCTCTACACCAAATATACGATTCATCAGGTCTATTTCCATATCGACTACGACCCATCGCGTCTGCCTGCTGATGTCGAACTGCATATCGAGCAGGATAAGGAGGGAAACGAGTATTCGTATATCGGCGAGCGTTTCTTGCGTCCGAATGTACTACGCCGGAATTGTCGTATCAAGGCGGGCGAGCGCTACAGCGAGCGTCGGTTGGAGCGGACCTATTCGCTGCTGAATAGTCTGGCACCGGTGAAGTATGTGGATATCTCGTTCGACCCTGTGAGTGAGGACCAATTGGATTGCCATATCACCGTCTCGCGCGGCAAACTGAACAGCGTGTCTGCGGAGTTGGAGGGAACTTATTCGGCGGGCGACTGGGGTATCGCGGCGGGTGTGGGCTACATCAACAAGAATATCTTCCGCGGCGCGGAGCAGTTGTCGCTCAACGGCCGTGCCAGTTACGAATGGCGTCAGAATGGCGGTCGTGCCATCGAGGGAAAAGCCGAGGCGGGACTCACTTTCCCGATGGGCGTGCGTATCAATATGGCGTACAACTACCAGCAACGCCCCGACGAATACACGCGCACCATTGCCAATGCGGGGCTATACTACACTATCCCGCGCAAACCGCACGGACGGTGGACTCATCGCTTTAATCTGATAGATATCAGTTATATATACCTGCCGTGGATGTCCGACCGTTTCAAAACCGACTTCATCGACAAGGCGTCGGTGCTGAAGTCCAGTTACGAAGACCATTTTATCCTCGATTGGAGTTATTCCGGCACCTATACCAACTATCGCAAGAGTGCGCCCAACCGTAGTTATATCAATTTCAACTACTATCTCGAGACGGCGGGAAATGTGCTTTACGGTATCGCCAAAGCCGCCAAACTGACTATCAACGAGGCGGGAGCATACACGATGTGGCATATCCCGTTTGCGCAATATGCCAAGGCGGATGTCAATTTCACGTTCCATCAGGTTATGGCTCCCAAACACCATCTGGTGTACCATGCGGGCTTGGGTGTGGCGGTGCCTTATCTGAACGCCACCGTATTGCCTTTCGAGAAACGCTATTTCTCCGGAGGGTCGAATAGTGTGCGTGGTTGGCAAGCACGCACGCTCGGTCCGGGAGGCTTCCGTGGCAAAGGCGGAGGAATGGTATATGACTTGCAGGCGGGAGACATCAGGCTCGACCTGAACATCGAATATCGTTGGAAGGTATGGACGTATATCGAGTTGGCTGCGTTTGTGGACGCCGGTAATATCTGGACGATTCGGGACTATGAGCAACAGCCGTATGGCTTGTTCAAATGGGACGAATTCTACAAACAGATAGCCCTCTCGTATGGTCTCGGAGTGCGTTTAGACTTCAGTATCCTGATACTGCGTCTGGATTTGGGCGTCAAACTACACGACCCGAGTCGCCTGTATGGAGACTTGGCGGGTACACAATGGCGCACTGCCCCCAACGGACTGAGTTGGAAAGACGATATGACCTTGCACTTCGCAATCGGCTATCCGTTTTAGAAGTGGATAGGTGGATAAGTTGATAAGTTGATGAGTTGATAAGGGATTTATCGCGGGTCTGTCGCAATGCGAAGTCAGGTGGATGTCAGGTGGATATTATTTGTGGCAGATGTTGAAACCCTATTATATACAAGGTGTGCTGGAAGCCGGTTGCGACGAAGCAGGACGGGGACCGTTGGCAGGAAGTGTGTTCGCTGCTGCGGTCGTATTAGACCCCGATAGGA
>JBNMHB010000132.1:0-4294 GCA_050872525.1 Bacteroidales bacterium
CATTGAAAATCACCTATTTATATGGTATAATCGTTCATTCCCGGCGAATACGAAAACGAATCACAAAACCGGAAGTATTCGCCAAAACTCGTCAGCCATACTATCGTCCTATTTTGTCCTATTTTGATGCGGTTGCCCTGGACTAAAAAAGTTTTTTCTTGCATAATTCACAGAAAAGCAGTAACTTTGCAGGCTAAAATTATCTCAACTATAATGTTTTTGCAGATACTCAAATCAAAAATTCACCGTGTGCAAGTCACGGAAGCAAATTTGGAGTACATCGGTAGTATCACTATCGACGAGGACTTGATGGACGCGGCCGCTATCGTGGCGGGCGAGCGCGTACAAGTGGTGGACAACGACAACGGCGCACGCTTAGAGACCTACGTCATCCCCGGAAAGCGTGGCAGCGGTTGTATTTGTATGAACGGTGCTGCTGCCCATCTGATTCATGTGGGGGACACCGTCATCATTATGGCGTATGCTATGATGACACCTGAAGAGCAAAAAACGTTCCGTCCGAGCATCGTATTTCCAACCAATAACCACTTGGTATAACCTACATGGCTTTTTTTGATCTCATACATACCGACCCACAATCGGCAGCGCGGGCGGGTATAGTACATACCGACCATGGTGATATCCTCACTCCAATATTTATGCCTGTGGGTACCGTCGGAACAGTCAAAGGTGTACATCGTCGCGACTTGGAAGACGATATTCATGCGCAGATAATTCTCGGTAATACCTATCATCTCTATCTCCGTCCGGGTACCGAAATCTTGCACCAAGCGGGCGGGTTACATCGTTTCGAGGGGTGGACAAAGCCCATTTTGACCGACTCGGGTGGGTATCAGGTATTCTCGCTTACCCAGATACGCAAGATGACGGAAGAAGGTGTGCGTTTTTCCAGTCATATCGATGGGCGCAAACTGATGTTTACGCCCGAATCGGTGATGGATATTGAGCGGCAGATTGGTGCCGATATTATGATGGCTTTCGATGAGTGTTGTCCGGGAACTGCCGACCGCACCTATGCCACCGAGTCGATGAACCGTACGCATCGTTGGCTCGACCGTTGTATTGCGCGTTTTGACTCTACTGCCGATGTGTATGACTATCGCCAGCACCTCTTCCCCATTGTGCAGGGCTGTGTCTATACCGACTTGCGTCAAGAAGCGGCAAAGCGTCTGCGCGACCTCGACAGAGATGGTTATGCCATTGGAGGTTTGGCTGTGGGTGAACCTGCGGAGAAGATGTACGAGATGATTGAGGTGGTAAACGATATACTGCCGGAGAATAAACCCCGCTACCTGATGGGGGTGGGTACTCCGTGGAATATATTGGAGGGTATTGAGCGCGGAGTGGATATGTTCGACTGCGTGATGCCTACTCGCAACGGGCGCAACGGTATGATTTTCACCGCCAATGGAGTGATGAATATGCGCAATAAGAAGTGGGAGAACGATTTTACAGAACTTGACCCCGCGGGCACGTCCTATGTGGACCACCAATATACTCGCGCGTATGTACGCCACCTCATTCACTCCGACGAGATGTTGGGCTTGGAGATACTCTCTATCCACAACCTCGCGTTCTATTTGTGGCTCGTTGGCGAGGCGCGTCAGCGTATCTTGGCAGGTGATTTCCGCTCGTGGAAAGAGGACACACTGCGCCGTGTTATGACACGACTATAATTAGGTGGAGGCAGATTGAAAAAGTTAGATTGGTATATTATCCGTAAGTTTCTCGGTACATTCTTTTTCTCGATTGTACTGATTTTGAGCATTGCTATCGTTTTCGACCTGACGGAGAAGATAGATGATTTCTTTGAAAATCAGGTACCTACCAAAGAGATTATCCTCGACTACTACCTGCCTTTCATTCCTTATTATACCAATATGTTCAGTTCGCTGTTCATATTTATCTCGGTCATTTTCTTTACTTCCAAATTGGCAGGCAACAGCGAAATCATTGCTATGATGTCTGCGGGTGTCAGTTATCATCGGCTGATGTTGCCCTATTTTGCATCGGCAGCATTCTTGTTTCTATTCACGTTCTATTTGGGAGGCTATGTCATTCCGCCCGCTACGGGGAAAATGCTCAATTTTACCGACAAATATATCAAACATTTCACGTCCGAGAACGCACGTAATGTGCAAATGGAGGTCGAACCCGGCACTATCCTTTATATAGAATCGTTCCAAAAGCGAAGTGATATGGGTTATCGGGTATCTTTGGAGCATTTCGATGGCAAAACACTCACATCGCGTATCACCGCAGACCGTATTCGTTACGATTCGGCGTACAACTGGCACCTCGAAAACTATATCCGCCGCGATTTTGAAGGTATGCGCGAACAGATGACACGTGGTACACGTTTAGACACGATTATCCCCATACAACCTTACGAGTTGTTCATCACCGCCGAACAGGCACAAGAGATGACCAACCCCGAACTGCGCGAGTATATGGAGAAACAGGCAAAACGCGGAGCGGGGAACATACAAGCCTTTGAAACCGAATACCACAAGCGGTGGGCGTCGCCTATCGGTGCGTTTATTATGACCTTGTTAGGCGTAACGATGAGTAGTAAAAAAGTGCGTGGCGGAATGGGTAAGAACCTTGGAATAGGTATCGTACTCACGGCGGCATATATTCTGTTCTCTACCGTAAGTACCACATTCTCAGTCAATGGCGTGATGTCGCCGTTTATGAGTGCATGGCTGCCTAACTTTGTATTCCTTGCCATAGGACTCTGTCTCTATATCCGCGCACAACGATAAAAACCTGATACTCAATATACTATGCCTTCATTTTTGACGTTAATGTTCCTTGCCGCATTGATAATCGGACTTTTCCTGTTTATCATCTTGGGGTTGATTTGGTTTGTGTGGTGGGTGGTTGCCGAGACGGGTGGTTTTACAGTTCCTCGTTATGCCCCTTTCGGTTGGACGACTCTCGGCTTGATAGTGGTGGCGTGGGGCTGTATGATATACGGATTCTTCGTGGGGCGTTTCCGTTTGGAAGTTAGTCCGATTACTTACAGCAATGCTCAACTGCCGGAGGCTTTTCGGGGGTATAAGATTGTGCAAATCAGCGACTTGCATTTATCTACATTCAACGACCGTCCCGAAGCACTTGAGCGGGTGGTGGATTCTATCAATGCGCAAAAGCCCGACTTGATTTGTTTTACGGGCGATCTAGTCAGCATGGGTATTTCGGAGGCAATTCCCTACACCGAGATTTTGCGTTGTTTGCAGGCGACAGATGGGGTGGTGAGTGTTTTGGGGAATCATGACCTGATGATATATAGAAATCTCTCTGAATATCAGCGACTTATGGAAGTGGAACAGTTAGCATCTTACGAGCGTGAGCAGTTGGGCTGGCAATTGCTGCGTAATGAAAATCGTATGATAGAGCGTGGCGGACAACATATATATATAATAGGTGTTGATAACTGCGCATGTGAGGGACAAGGTTTTCGTACCATCTATAGTGGCGACCTGAAAAAAGCCCTCCATAATACCGATGGATTCTCTATTTTGCTTTCCCATGACCCGAGTCATTGGAGGGCGGAAGTATTGGATACACATATTCCGCTTACCCTGAGCGGGCATACCCATTCGGGACAAATGCGTATTTTCGGTTGGGCATTATCCGGCGTAAGTTTCAAGGAATCAACAGGTTGGTATCATCGCGGCGACCAATCGCTATACGTCAATTCCGGTATCGGTTGCACCCTTCCTGTTCGCCTCAACTGCCCCGCAGAAATCACCGTCATCACTTTGGAGAAATAATTTTCTATTATTACTATTTTGCGATAAATTTGAGTGTAGAAAGTGGTAAAGGCAGTCGTTAGGCGTTTCTAAATATAAACAGATGTCTCTCAATGAGTTGCTTATCCATTGCTGAATCACCTACTAATCACCCACTAATCACCTACTAATCACCCACTAATCACCTACTCTATATTCGACAAGGTTAGGTAACCTCAGGACAAGGTTAGGTATGTTGATTATTAACTGAAGTTTCGCAAAATATGGTGTCAGTTTATTAAACTGTTTTATTCAACACAAAAGGTTTTGAAGTTTGTGTAACTCACAAAAAATGAGTATCTTTATAGTGCAAAAAGAAGACAAAACAAAAACTTCAAAACCATGCACAAAGATACATCTTTGTTTTGATTCTCGCAAGAGGCTTTCAGCCACTGCTGAATGTTTTGGTGGACGATACCCCATTTGCGTGCGGTCGCACGAGTATTGCAACCGTTGCTGTAATAATCACTGAGAAC
>JBNMHB010000133.1:0-4219 GCA_050872525.1 Bacteroidales bacterium
AAGGAACGCGATATGGAGACCGGGTACGACTACTTCGGAGCAAGATTCTATTGGGCAAACATAGGGCACTGGCTCTCCGTTGACCCGCTGGCGAATAAATATCCGAACATTTCACCGTATGCATATTGTGCATGGAATCCGATAAAGTTTGTCGATCCGGACGGGAATAAGATTGTTGTCGGTTCTTGGTTGGGACGTACACTTGCCAATTTAGGATTCAATAATTTTGAAGCGAAAGTGCAGTCTCAACTACAAGAGCTAAAAGATATGGATCCGGAATTAAATAAGATGATAACCAAAATAGAAGAATCCTCAACTGAATATCATATTATGGCTGTGGATGGAGATAGGTTCTCTTATAATAATTCTAAAAAGGAAATTCGCTATAATCCTGACAGTCAAGAAACCAAGAGTGGTAAGAAAAGACTTGCGCAAGTAGGCTTAGCTCACGAATTAGGACATGCTGAAAACGATGTAGATGGAACAACTATAAAATACCGCGAAAAAGAGGCGAAGAATGGTGATCTGAAAGAACTCGACAAATGGAATAGAAACGAAATAAACTCTATTGATAAAGAGAATATCGTTAGGGAAAAATATAATTGCAAAGAGCGACCATATAATTATTTCATCAAAGAAAATTATTAATATGAGTAAAAAATTATTCCTTTTAATAATGTCATTATGTTTTGTCGGTTGTGCAAACAACGTTATGAAAGATTGTGTAGAACCACACACACTGATATTTCTTAATATGACGAACGAAAAAGACACTTGTATGATATGGACATTTACTAGTTCTCTGTATTATGACTTAAACATTAAATGTATGTCGGAAAGAGATTTCTATGAGTACTTAGAAGAAATTATTGAGAAAAAACAAGTATTAATAGTGTCCGATGATTATTTCCTTATGTCTCAGAAAGAGACTAACATTACTCGCAGCGATATAGCAGATAGCATATATAGTGAGTATGGTTTGGAAGGTTTGAAACATTACATCGAAAATAGTCCACTTGTAACATTTATAGAAGCAGATCAAAAAGCATTCATATGGGCGGCATATTTATTATGGAGAAATAATATCATAGTTTCAATAGATGATGAAAGTGCTTCATGGTATATAAAAGAATAAATTATCAATGCTCCGCCAACTGGATTACCGACTTTACGGGGACTCCCATCCAGTACATCTACTATGCGCCATACAGGGAACTGATAGAGAAACAGCAGACTATTGGTTATGACGAGCAGGGACGGAAAATCTTCCAATTGGCGGGAAACGGCGTATGGACAGATTGTTACAAAGAAGAGTACCTTCCTTTGCAAAAGTTTACATTTTTCAATTTCTACAGACAATCAACTTGCACATATCACTCATTTTGAGTAATTCTGCAAGAAATTGCATCTTTTTTTGAATAAACGAGAAATTTGTAAAGTTATTGTTTCTTCTGTTCGTGTGTACGATAGTCGCCTTATACTTTTGTATCAACTTTCCAAATTGATAGTGTGTGGAGGGGAAAAACTATTTGTGGGAAAATGTACCTGCACTGATTCTGAATTTTACGGATTTTTCCGCAACGACACAAAGAATAAATACTAACAAACATAAATGGCAAAATGAAAAAACTAACAATTATCTTATCAATGCTATTCATCGGTTTCACGGTACAAGCACAGTTTATGGAGATTAGTCTTATGATTCCTCATTATTATCCTGGTGAGGTGTATTTCAACGACGGTCACATAGAAACCTATGATGAAATCGAATTACCCCGGACGGGCAAAAGTAAGATTGGTGTGAAGAACAACGGCGACAAGAAGCATCATGATATCGATGCATTAGATATCGTGGGTATCAAGATTTGGCACAAGGACTTCCCTGACAATACGCACAAGTTATATCATGTTTATGCCAAGAAGTTTATGGGGCTGTCTGCCAATCAATGGGGAACACCTATTGCAGCAAGCAGTGGAGGAGTGTGTTATCAGTGCGAAATGAACTACCAAATAGACAAAACAACAGGCGATTTGCTATTTGTTAAATTCAAGGGTGGCAATGGTGCTGACACGCCCACGGTGTATTATGTATGGCGTACGGGTAACGAGCAAGCCACTCTATTCTGTGTCAACAGCACGATTCCTAAAAGGGCTGCTGAACCTTTCAAAGACAATCAAACTATATATGAAGGTATCAGGAAAGGCACTCTTAATCTTGATGATATACAATATATCCTCAACGAGATAGCAGATGACATACCTGCCCATACAACCAACGAAAGCATGCCGGAGAGTGTAACGGAGAGTGCTGTTGCAAACATATCGGCTCATAGTTTGCGTCATAGCGTGTGTATCGTGTTTCCCGAGATAGCGGAGAGCGACAAGGCTGTTTTGGCAGATTACTCACTATATCTGTCGCGCGCAGGAATGACGAGTGCTTCGCATGCTCTGTCTGCGTACAAGAGTGAGAACCCCTTTGGCTCTGGTGTGTTAGTGGAGTACAACGGCAAGAAAATTGTTCTTACCAACCTGCATGTCGTAGGCTACGCCCAAACAGCCACTATCGTCTTCGAACTGCACAACAAAACGGTTCGTTATACCAATTGTCGAGTACTCTCCACGGACAAGCAAAGTGATCTCGCAGCAATAGAGATTCCGGCAGAGAGCGAAATGATTGCCTTGCCGTTGTATCACGGTGATATAAGCGATGATATGGCAGTAGTGGCAGCGGGATTCCCCGGGTTGGCAAACAAACCGTCATGGCAGTTGACACGAGGTTTTATCTCCAATGCACACCTGACTTCTTTGGAGGACTGCCCTGCACAACATATCATCCAACACACGGCTTCTATTGACTCCGGTAGCAGCGGGGGACCTCTGTTGTACAAAAATGAGGACGACCAGTACCGGATTATAGGTATCAACACATGGAAAGCGTTCTATCGCGAGGGCGTTGGACTGGCTATAGGGCAAGAGGATATTGCGGCGTTTCTTGCGAACGCGGATATGACCGGCAGCAAGGAATATAGCACCATTGACAGAGTAAAAAAAACCAGCGGAGAAGACTGGCTATATATGTATCGTCAACTATCCGACTCAACGCGTCAAACGATTAAAGAAGCAAATTGGCGCTTGCCTTTAGACCAAGTTATTAGTGCGCTTGACGCAAAAGACAAAGAGGTGAGTACCAACAAAAAATCGGCTAAGAAATTCGACCGTTCAGCAGCACGTGTGGAGACTAACTTGCAACACAGAAGCCACATCTTGGTAAGGTACGCCAACCACCTCGGTTACAATCAAAAAGCAGGTATTGCAATAGAACAAGACTGGCGGATAGGGTTTGTTACAACGGGCATGTATGTTGATGCTCTTTTTGCCAATGTGAGAGTGTATAACGATATGATGATATATGACAATCCCGAAGACCAATATAGTTTCGAGAACCGTGCGGGCGCAGTCTTTGGCGTATATTTAGGCTTCCAAGTGCCGATAACGGTGAACAAACACATCATTGTACCACGTATCACTCAAAGTGCAGGTGGTGGACCGCTTAAAACCAATAATACCAACGGAGGTTATGTGATTGAGACGGATATGCGTGCGGGCTTAGATTGGCATATCCCTTTCAGCAGGTGCGACTTGATACTTGGTCTCCACTATGATATGAATTGGTTTTGGTCAAAAGACACATGGAGTATAGAACCGTTCAAAAAAGCCGTTAATAGTGACCAACATAGTCTGTTCCTACAACACGGCATAGGCGTTAGCCTCGGCGTTGGATTCTAAGGACAAGTATTAACACAATAAGTAACGTCAGTTCGATATAAGACAAAACGCATATTTTTGTTGATAATAGATATTTGAGTTGTTGTTCCACTATATATTTGTCTATATTTGATTAAATTTTTCGTGTATTTGTTTCCCAAACGTGTAGAATGAAAAATTAATGGTTCAATTACATGGTTAATTACATGTTCAAAACGAATTAACGTTCCCCCCCGTAGTATATTTGTCTATTTTTGGCTTAATTTTTCGTGTATTTGTTTCCAAGCGTAGCGCATATTGCTTCGTGAGAAAAGTTTTGCTTTTTATGTTCATCTCCAAATATTTCATCATAAAAACGTATATTTTTGTGTATAGGTAGTTTTTTTGCTCGTCGGTGGCATAGCCATGCCCCCTTGCCGCATGGCGCTCCCCTGGCGGAGCGATAAAAACAAGC
>JBNMHB010000134.1:0-4182 GCA_050872525.1 Bacteroidales bacterium
CGTAGCCTAAGTTCGATATAAGCACTCGTCTATCCCTTGCTCATCCCTTGCTTATCCCTTGCTTATCCCTTGCTGAAATTCTCCCATTTTCCTCGTTCCCTCATCGCGACCTGCGTATAGGATAACCGATACATAACCGATGGATATGAATACTTTCTCTATACTTTGATGCCCCCCTGATACTACCCATACTTTGGTCTGCGTACACGATTCTGCGAATATGGACCTCTCGTCTGCGATGGTCTTTCTCTTCCCTGGTCTGCTATGTCCCCCCCAAAAAAATGGGGGAAAATAGAGTGTATTTGGAGATAAAAAGTAAAATGTTTGTGCATATCGAAATTTCATTGTAACTTTGCACGCTTTTCACAATTTGTAACAATGAAGATGTGCGATTGTAGGAAATGGTGAGAAAGTGTAATGATGAAAGGTGGCGATGTGTGCCGTCTGATTACTTAGAAAGGAAATATCTGACTGATAATAAACAATACCGATATTGTAAACGAGAATATCTGATTTTATGAAGGAAAATATCCAAATCGTATGCATTTTAGTGGCGACTGTGCTGTTCAGCAGTTGCGTTACGCAGAAACAGATGACCTATTTCCGTGAGGTGGATAAGTCCTCGTCGGATAGCATCAACAAAGTTTTCCAAACACAAATAGACCCAATCATAAAGGCAGGCGATGCGCTCGCCATCACTGTGTCGGCACTCGACCAAGAGGCAGTGGTGCCATACAATCTGCCCACGGTGGTGTTTGCCAATCCGGGCAGCAACCAATTGAGTACTACCCCTAGTCTGCAATACTACACCGTGGGAGCAGATGGGCAAATCGAGTTTCCTGTATTGGGAAAGGTACCCGTGCTCGGACTCAAGACCACTGAAGTGGTGAATCTATTAGAGCAGAAATTGGCGGCGCAGTTGGTGAATCCGATGGTGATTGTACAACTCATCAACGCCAAAGTTACTGTGATGGGTGAGGTAAACCGTCCCGGTCAATATACCATGCCTAACGGACGTATGACCTTGTTGGACGCACTCGGCGCAGCAGGCGACCTGACGATATACGGCAAACGGGACAATATACTTATCACGCGCGAGACCAATGGTAAACTCGAATTTCACCGTCTGAGTCTCAACTCCGATGAGTTGTTCGCTTCGCCATACTACTATCTGCAACAGAATGATGTAATCTATGTCTCGCCGAACAAGGTGCGTGCCGTAAGCAGTCAGAATATCGGTTTGTGGTTGAGTATGGTTTCTACGGTAGCCAGTGCAGCCACGGTGATTGTTACGGTAGTTAATGCCACAAAATAGTGAATAGAATCAAGAATTAAGAACGAAGAATACAGATTGTTATGACACAAATAGCACAAGAGAATAACAACAACGAGATAGATATTCGTAAGATTTGCCGCGATGTGTTGGCACATTGGTGGTGGTTTGCAATCGGGGTGGTACTCTGCTGCGGTTTAGGCGCGTTCTATATCGTTCGCACCACGCCGCGTTTTACTTCGCAGGGGGCGATTATGCTTCGCCAAAAAGGAGATGACGGACTTGCGGGACGATTGGAATCGCTCAGTATGCTCGGTTTGGGTAGTAATGGCGGGGCGGCAGACGAGGTTGTAGTATTGCAGTCGCGCGACCTGATGCGCCAGGCATTGGACGCTTTGGATTTGTGGAACACCTACTACGTGAAAGACAAAATGCGCTGGGTAGGCGAATATCCGGCACACACGTTTACGGTTACGCCAGTGGAGATTACGGAGAAAGCACGACTCAAAGGCGGATATGCAGTAACGATTCAAGTGCTGAAAAATGGCTATAAGATTAAGGTGAAACAGGGTAAGTTCACTCGCTCGACGACCAAAGTGGCAGACTTGGATTCGCCGGTGGAGACTTGTGTGGGTACATTGCGTATCACACAAAATCGTCCTATCCCTCAAGATGCCACCAAGTTTCGCACCTATTGTTCGTCCAAATTGTCGGTTGTAGATTCGTATCGCCGGCAGGTGAATATCGCATTGGAGAAAAAAGAGTCGAATATCATCAATCTGACCACCTCGTCGGACATTCCGATGCGCGATGTGGCATTGCTCAACAAAATCATTGAGCAGTACAACCTCAACACGGTAGTGGACAAAAATATCATCGCTACCAATACGGCATCGTTTATCGATGAGCGCTTGGCTATCATCACTCGTGAACTGAGCGATGCCGAAGATGCAGTGGCTACCTACAAAACGCAAAACAATCTGACTGACCTGTCGGAGGAGGCAAAGATATTCTTGAAAGCCAATAGCGATGAACAGAAAGAACTTGCCAACGTGGAGACACAACTCAACTTGGTAAATTACATCGAGGATTTTCTGCAAGACGACACCAAACGCTTCAGTCTGATACCTGCCAACATCGGTATTACCGATGCGTCATTGACATCATTCATAGGCGAATACAACACTTTGCTGCTTCAGCGTATGCGTGTGTTGCGTACTGCCACCGACAGCAACCCCGTTGTGGAACAACTGAACGACCAGTTGCTCACTATGCGCCAAAACATCATTGCCAGTATCGCATCGGTGCGCGAGAGCCTGACAATTACGCGTAATGGTTTGCAACAGCGTGATAATCAGTTCAATGCGCGTATCAAATCTGTGCCTGTACAGGAACGCCAATATGTGCAAATCAAACGTCAACAGGAACTGAAAGAGGAGATTTATCTCTACCTCTATCAGAAGCGTGAGGAGAATGCACTGATGTTGGCGGCTACCACCACCCCCGCAAAGATAATCGATACCCCGAAAATGGATACCGCTACCGGAACCCCAAAACGCAAAATGGTGTTTCTGGTGTGCTTCGTGTTGGGTCTGTGTATCCCTGCGGGCATACTCTATCTGTGGAATTTGTTCAACAACAAGATAGACGACCCCAAAGAATATGAGAAACTTGTCAAGGCTCCGTTTGCGGGGCAGATTGTGGAGAACTCGCGCGGCAAACATATCGCTATCAACGAGGGCGAGTCTTCCGTATCGGCGGAGTTGTTCCGACTGCTGCGTACCAATTTGCATTTCATGCTGCCTGCCGATGTGAAACACCCTGTAGTTTTAGTTACTTCGTGTATCAACGGAGAGGGTAAATCGTATGTCGCTTCCAATATAGCCTTGTCGTTGGCTCTGTTGGACAAGAAAGTGGTGTTGGTCGGACTGGATATACGCAAGCCGATGTTGTCCAAGTACTTCAATCTGAGTAACAAAGGGTGTCTCACCACGTATCTGTCGGACGATTCATACACCATAGACGACACTATTCAGCATAGTGGCGTACACAATAATCTGGATATTATTCCTGCCGGTGTCATTCCTCCCAACCCAAGTGAACTCTTGCAAACCGAGCGTTTGGACGCACTATTCGCAGAATTGCGTGAACGATACGACTATATCATCGTCGATACCGCCCCTGTGGCAATGGTGAGCGACACTTATCTGCTTGACCGTGTGGCAGATATGACGTTGTTTGTGAGCCGTGCCGACTATACACCGCGCGAGATGACCGACTTCATCAACCAAGTAGTGGAACAGAAGCGACTGAAGAATATCGCTTGTGTATTCAATGGCGTGAAAGGCGTCAAAGCAGGCTATGGGTATGGTTACGGTTACGGTTATGGCGGTGCTATAAAAAGATAGTCCTGATTCAGGAGAAGTGTATAATTGTCTGTAAATGTGATTGTTTGTGTAGCGGAAAAGCCCTCCGTGGGGCAGTATATTGCGAAGGTGCTGGGCGCAACTCAACGCCGTGATGGCTATTTCGAGGGAAACGGCTATTGCGTTACATGGACTTTCGGACACTTGTGCGCCCTGCTTGACCCGCAGGAATATACCGAGCAGTGGAAGAACTGGAATCTGAGTTCGCTGCCGATGATTCCTCCGCGCTTTAGTATCAAGGTGAATGGCGACGAGGGAGTGCATAAGCAATTCAATGTCATCAAATCGCTGATTGCGCAAGCCGACGAGGTTATCAACTGTGGTGATGCCGGGCAGGAGGGAGAACTGATTCAACGCTGGGTGTATCAGAAAGCAGGGTGTAAGATACCTGTTAAACGTCTGTGGGTCAGTTCGTTAACCGAAGAAGCCATCGCCGAAGGTTTCCGAAAACTAAAAGACCAATCGGAATATCAACACCTGTAC
>JBNMHB010000135.1:0-3885 GCA_050872525.1 Bacteroidales bacterium
AGGAATATCGCTAACGGACAACTCCCATTTGACAGACCTGCTCAACCGAGTTAATCTACAATATGTCAAAGAACAAAATGACCCTAATGGGCAATTATTTATTAATTTTTAATACAGCCTTTTTTAATGGGACACTAATGAAGTGTTCTTTGACTCAAAAATAGCCATCAAGAAGTTGCGCAATTCGTTGATTTTAGCGACTTCGCAGTATTGAATAACAAGGTTTAACAACTTAAAAATATCATTGTCATGCACAACCTGACCACAAAGTCAAGGAAATTTCTTGACATTTGCAAGTTTTTTTAGGAAAACTTACCCTGATACGTTTTTTGTATTATTTAAGGTGTTATATGGATTGAATAATGATTTTACACTTTTGCCACATGTCGCCTTTGTAGTGCTGTCAGCACACTCTCGGACGCAATCGGATTCAACCCTCGGAATGTAGTGCGTCTCTTTAGGTCTGCAAGCGGCATAGTCAGTAGTAATTTGGCAATACACTCGTCGGCAAATGAATTACTCACCACGTTCACTCCGGTGAAATCAAGCACAACACGTTCATTTTGTTCCAACAACGGCATTAACTGCTCACGGACACGCTTTCCTAATGGGCGCGTACCAAGGTTTTCGCCATATTCTCTAAAACTGAATGCTACCATAATTCTTCCAATTCGTTGTCGTTTAAAAATGTTTCATTATATTGAGACACTATATTCGTGCGGTTTGCTACGACTTCGGCAGGATTGATTTCTTTATTTGTGCAAAGTTGCATATACACTATTGTGCCTTTCCAAAATTCGCTTTCTATAGTTGTTTCTATACCATTTTGAATCCGCATAGTATGGTTTCCGGAGCGTACCTCATAATGTAAACCTGCTTCTCTGTCAAGTAAGGAAGTCGAGAATAAACCGAACCCCATTCCCTTACCATCCGTAACCGTGTCTTTGATACAGAGATTCAATGCTTCTGACTCAGAGATGCCGCGATATGTCTCATTCTCTACCAATGATGCCCATACGCCTATTCCGTCATCGGCGACCAAGAAACTAAGAGTATGATTTATTGGATCATATTGTGTGATAACGGTTCCGAGTTCTTTGCCGGAATGAGTAAGAACATTGTCTAAAATCTCATAAAAGCAGTAACTCATTCCTTGCAACACTGTTGTTTCTATCTCAATGTATTGTGTTAATACGTTGACAACACGCTGATAAACATCATAGATATTTTGCTCATCAAACACATCGATAGTAATATCATAGTCTGACGTTGGAAAGTATTGTTTTATGAGTGCAGAAAGGTTCATATATTTATGTTAGGCTGCGAAATTACTGCTTTTTTTTGATATATGCAAATATCCAAAATAGAAAAGCCCACTATCCAACTTTCAACATCAACATCGTATATCAAACAAAATCTTTCTTATGGCGCAAGATGTGCCGCGAATTGGAAACAAATACATGGAAAATTTAATCAAATATAGACAAATATACTATGAGGGGAATGTTAATTAGCGTATAATTGGACGTTAATTTTCTTGAAACATATAATTTGCCATATAATTGAACCATTTCATTATGCAATAGAGTCGTTTCGCTATGTAACGGGATACAATTTTATTATTTAATTGTGTCGGTGGGGAGTTGCAGGGTATAGAGTATGGCTTCTGCCTGACGGAGGGCATTGCGCTTCTTCTGTCCGGGAGCGAAAACAAAGGTCTCGGAGGTGATGACATTGGCGCGCACTTGGTCGAGGCGCGTCAGACTGACATAAGGTCCCCCCATCGCTTCACCGTTGCGAATCTTCCATAATCCGCGCACCTCAGAGGCATAGAAACCGTCATCTTTCTTGGTTTTCAGTGCTTTCACATTGCGCATTTCCGGCGGGAATACTTTATACTCCGTCCCCATATAAGAGCCTTCTACTGAGGCACTTATCACGCGCGATAACACCTCATCACGCTTGGTGTTCAGATAGTCGAGCGTGAACGTGTTGTGGTCGGTGTAGGGGTAGGCATAGACCACCAAATCGCGGCGCATGGACCCCTTGTTGTTGCAGCACCACATCAGTCGCACACTATCCGTTTGCACAGCAAGCACGGTGTCCATGATGAGCATATACTCTTCAGGTATCCACATATCGCAACCGAACTGTTTTTTCAATATATTGCGTGCGGCGGTGTTGGTGTTGGCACGATAGAAAGTGGTCTGGCGTTGCAGTTCCTGACGCACAAACCAGTCGCGTGCCTCCTCGCCATGCCACAACCAATAGTCCACGAAAGCCTCTTCGGAAGGGGTCTGCACGCGATAGACAGCCTGTGGGTGCGACCATACATCGGTAGAGACATACACCTTGAGTTGAGTATATTTCTCCGGATTGATATCTATCAGCAAGATATTGCGCGTGGGTTTCAGATAGTCGTCAAACGCGGCGTTAGGCACATGCGTTAGCACAAAATACGGTTCCATCTGTGGCATACAAGGCATATCCGCACCCATCGTGGCACGCACCAAGTCGTAGGTGGTGGTGATAGGTTCGGCATAAGCACTTCCGTTCGGACGTTCCATGCCACTTGCGGCAATACGATTGAGCGACTCCTGCGAGAGTGCCTGTTTGGGCGACACCACCAAGCACTCATAAATGGTCCCCGTAGCACTGGTCAGCACACGCCCACCACTATGTTTTCCGCACCCCGTAAGAAGCAACAGCGATGCCAATATACCTGCAAAAAAATACTTTTTCATATTTTGTCGTTAGTTTGATTCTACTTTATTCCGCGTCCGAGTTTGATGGTCTCATACGCCTCGTTGATGGAACGGAATTTCTCCGTAGCCTGTTGCTTGATTTCCTCGCCAGCATTGGCGACCTTGTCGGGGTGGTACTTCATTGCCATTCGTCGGTAGGCTTTTTTCACTTCCTCATCGGTTGCCGAGGGGGAAATTTCGAGTGCCGTGTATGCCCAGTTGGGGTCTGCATGCTTGCGATAGAGTGCCAAGAGCGATTGATAATCAGCGTCTTGCACGTGCATATTGGCAGCGATAAGCGAAATCATTGCCTCCTCTTCGGGAGACATCTCGCCGTCCACTTTTGCCAACTCAAGCAGGATATGTATTATCTCCAAACGAGTCGAATAGTTGATATTGCGTGCTATCTGTTGCGAGACGGCAATCGGGTCGATGTTCTTTTGCAATAGTTCTTTCAGCAGTTGCAACGCCTCTTTGGCACCGTCTTCACCATAGTTTTTGAGCAAGAAAGGTTTGATGTAGTTCACCTCCGATTTCATCACTCGACCGTCTGCTTTCATCACACACGCAAACAGCACCACCATCGACACACGTATGTCGCCCACCGTTGCCCGCCGATAGGTATTACTCCTCGTTTCTTGCTGATTATCAGCACTTTGCCAATCTCCATCGCTCTCCAATACATGGTCGTTCGAATCAAAAAGCGAGGCAATAAACACGCCGATTAACGCGCCGATAGGTCCGCCCAACACGAATCCCAATCCGCCTAAAATCCATTTTCCTGCTGACATATTTCGCTATTTCTAATTTGGATGTTTTTAGTCCGGCAACTCCTGACTCAACTGCCGCAGACAGTCTGCACACAGACAATCATTATAGTGCTCGCGCATGTGCGCACGCGCACGCGAGGAGAGCGCAATTCCCATACATTGGCAATGGACATCGTGCGTACAGACAAACGACGCGCCACAACGAGGACAAGTCTTGTTCATAAATTTATACATTAGTGTCCCATTAAAAAAGGCTGTATTAAAAATTAATAAATAATTGCCCATTAGGGTCATTTTGTTCTTTGACATATTGTAGATTAACTCGGTTGAGCAGGTCTGTCAAATGGGAGTTGTCCGTTAGCGATATTCCT
>JBNMHB010000136.1:0-3812 GCA_050872525.1 Bacteroidales bacterium
AACACATTGAAAATCACCTATTTATATGGTATAATCGTTCATTTCCGGCGAATACGAAAACGAATCACAAAACCGGAAGTATTCGCCAAAACTCGTCAGCCATACTATCGTCCTATTTTGTCCTATTTTGATGCGGTTGCCTGGCAAAAAACTGATTTCATTTGGAGATGTGAAAAAAAAGTTGTACCTTTGCACGATTTTTGCGCAAAGCATAGGTCTGGTAGCTCAGTTGGATAGAGCAACAGCCTTCTAAGCTGTGGGTCTCGGGTTCGAATCCCGACCGGATCACGTATTATCTAAAAAGGAAAAAGACTACTAAAAGGTGATGGCATTGGCTCGTTCTCGGGCTGTTGTTGTCGTCTTTTTACCGCACTCAATAAAGTAGGAGGTCTTGAAATCCAAACTAAACTATGCGTCAATTAAAGATTACTAAATCTATCACCAACCGTGAGTCGGCTTCGCTCGACAAGTACTTGCAAGAGATTGGTCGCGAGGAACTGATTACGGTGGAGGAAGAGGTGGAACTGGCAGGTCGTATTCGCAATGGCGACCGTGCCGCATTGGAGAAACTGACACGCTCAAACTTGCGCTTTGTGGTGTCGGTGGCCAAACAGTATCAGAATCAAGGGCTCAGCCTGCCTGACCTGATCAATGAAGGGAACCTTGGACTTATCAAGGCGGCTGAGAAGTTCGACGAAACACGTGGTTTTAAGTTTATTTCTTACGCCGTATGGTGGATTCGTCAGTCTATTCTTCAGGCCCTTGCAGAGCAGTCGCGTATCGTGCGTTTGCCTCTCAACCAAGTGGGTTCGCTCAACAAAATCAACAAGGCTTATCAGCGTTTTGAGCAGGAACACGAGCGTAAACCGTCGGCAGAGGAACTGGCAGAGGAATTGGATATTCCTGTAGATAAGATCGCCGACACGCTGAAGATGTCGGGTCGCCACGTGAGTGTGGACGCTCCGTTTGTCGAGGGAGAAGACAACTGTCTGATCGATGTGATGGTAAATGAGGACTCGCCTAACGCCGACCGCGGACTGATCAACGAGTCGCTCTCGACCGAGATTGCGCGTGCTTTGGCTACGCTCACCCCCCGTGAGGCAGATATCTTGCGCAAGTTCTTCGGTATCGGTACTGCGGAGAAGACACTTGAGGAGATTGGTGAGGAACTTCACCTTACCCGCGAGCGTGTTCGTCAGATCAAGGAAAAGGCAATTCGCAAACTATACACCGGTCAGCGAAGCAAGACCCTTCAGACCTATTTGGGCTAAAAGGAAACTACAAGAAAGTAACAGCAACGGCTGTCTGAGCAATATCAGGCAGCCGTTGTTGTATCTATATGTTTGGTTTATGGTTTATTGGCGGAGGGCGGTGGAAAGTTGGTACATCACTATGCCCGCGGTAACGCTCACGTTGAGAGAGTGTTTAGTGCCATACTGCGGTATCTCGATGCATGCATCGCAGGCGTCCACCACTTCTTGCTGCACTCCAAACACTTCATGCCCCATAATGACGGCAATGCCATTGTTTTTTATTTCCCTATCGTTCAGCAAGTCCTGTGTTGCTTGCTCAAGCGTGATGGAGTGGTGTGCCTGCTCGATGGCATAGACGCGATAGCCGCGCTCTCGGAGAACACGGACAGCCTCCAGTGTATCATCGAAATGGAGCCAATCGACGGTTTGCTCTGCACCGAGAGCCGTCTTGTGTATCTCAGGATTGGGGGGGCAACAACAGATACCGCACAGATAGACCCCCTCCAACAAGAACGCATCGGCAGTGCGGAATACCGCGCCAACATTGTGTTGGCTTCGGACATTATCGAGAACAACTATAAACGGGAGTTTCTCGGCTTGGTGAAATGCCTCGGGAGTGAGGCGATTCATCTCTTGAACAGATAATTTCTTCATACAGATTTGATTAGGCGAGCATTATAGTCCTTCCGGCAAAGATACATAGAGAATATGTTGTTGGTCGTCGATGTGGCGAATGAGGTCCTCGTGGATAGGCAGCAAGCGACCATCTTCCATCTCAAGGAGGGTGTTGATAGTGGATTCGTCCACCGCAAGCACCTTGCCGAGGTTGCCTTGTGTGTCATCCTCCACCGTGTAGCCCGCGAGGTCCTGCCATGTCATCAGTTCTTGTTCGTCTTCGGCAAGGTTCTGCCGGAGCATATAGGCGGTAGCACCTGTCAGGCGTGCTGCCTGTTCCTCTGTATCGATACCTATCAGGCTGAAAATCAGACTATCCGCCCCCTTGCCACGCCAATCGGTTACACGAAAAGGAACTAAGATACCATCGAGGTCGAGTATGAGAAACTCTGCCTCGGCATTGTCCCAATACTCATTATCCATTTGGCATTGTATCTCCCCCTGCTTGCCGTGCGGACGACGGAGGGTGCCAATTTGTATTACTTCGGAGGGCAAAATCATTGCTGTTGTTAGTTTCTGATGGTGAGAACGCCGTTGGAGTAGAGCGTGGAATAGCGGCGGAGAGCCTCGCGGGAGATTCCCTTTGTAGGGGTGCCATAGACATCCAGATTGTATTCCTCACCGCAAGTGGGGCAAGTGGCGATACCATCTACATCAACCGGTTTGTGCTGAAGCAGGCAATGAGGGCAGCATAAATCGTATGCCATATATTCACTGCCGAGTGTGATATATATCACCACACCTGCATACCCATACGCAAATCCCATACCGCTGTACATACGCGTTATGCCATTAAAATGGTAGCCGTCCTTGTCCGCAACGACATGCGAGGTGATACAAGCAGGCTTGAAGTTGACATAAATATCCTGATTGGTGTCTATCTTGAGCGAAACAGGGTAATAGGGCACGGAACTGCGGAAAGTGGTGTCCTCGCAGGCAGTAAACAAGAATAGGAGTAGGGAAAGTATGTATATGGCAAGTCGCTGCATATCAGTTGCTTACACTGCTGAGATGGACACGGAAAATCATCACGGAATAGGGGGGGATATAACTCTGTGTTCCCTCTGTTCCATTTCCTTCGGCTTTGTTGATTTCGTTGTTGGTAAATACTTTTTCATCGTAGCCGAGATAGTATGGCACATATATTTCGATGTCGCCGTTCTGGTGAATCTTGCGCAAACCCTCAGCAAAACCACTGACGAGATTCGACATACTGAACTTTGCCGTGCCTCCATCGAACTGATAATCATTGATGAGCACGCCTGTATAGTCGCATACTACAGTACTATTTGCGTTGGGGCGAGCATCATGTGGGGTTGGGTCGGCAATGATTTTGTATTGGAGACCATCTGCCAAGACATAGAAATTTGGGTCGTCTTTATGGTTTTGGATATTTTGCTCCAACCAGAGGTCGTTTTGCGTTTTCCAATCTAACCATTTGTTTTCCTTGCAGCCAACCAAAATGGCAGCGAAGAAAGTGAGTATCAAAAATTTATATTTCATCATATTATTCTTTATTTCTTATTCTTTATCCCTTCTTCCTTTTTCTACTTACATATCCACAGACTCGGGTTGAGGATGGTGCGGTCTTGATAGACTTGGAAATAGAGTTCGGTTTTGTTGTCCTGTTCGGGGTCGGAATAGATAGTTCCGAGTTTCTGCTTGGTCTCTATCTTATCGCCCTGTTTTACAGCAAGTTTGCTCAAGTTGGAATAGACGGTGCGGTAGTTACCATGTTGAACGATGACTGCGTAGGTGTTGCCCACGAGGAAACAACTTGTAACTTCGCCTTTGTACACCGCGCGGGCGGACGCACCGGCAGTAGTTTGGAGGTAGATACCCTTGTTGTCGGTGATAACATGCTCATACACAGGGTGTTGCTGC
>JBNMHB010000137.1:0-3770 GCA_050872525.1 Bacteroidales bacterium
ATGAATCAAAAACAATATCTAACCAACTAAACAATAATTTGTTATGAAGAAATTTCTACTCAGTATGGCACTCGTAGCCATCGCAGGCGCAGGCACACAGGCAAGCGCACAAACGGCTCCCGCCAACGCTATCAACGGCAAGTTTTCGGTAGCAGCGGACAAGCAAGTCTATTTCTCGCAAGGCAACTTGCAGTACACCCAATCGACCGCCACATGGGCGTTTGCCGAACACCAATACGATATGATTGGGACTGATAATGTAACAGGTGGCACCGTGTCTCACGATGCTAAAGTTGGTGATAAAGTATCCGGTGAGGCATTGGCTGACAAGATAGACTTGTTTGGCTGGAGCGGCAGTACGGCTGCGGTACAATGGGGTGTGGGAATATCCGGTAATGATACCGACTACTCCGGCGACTTTGTGGATTGGGGTAGCAACACTATCGGCACGGATGCTCCCAACACATGGCGTACATTGACTGAAAATGAGTGGGAGTATGTGCTATCCAAACGCCCTGATGCATCCACGAAAAGGGGTGTGGCACGTATCAACCTGAGTAGCGACGGCACCGTGTATGCCAATGGGCTGATTCTGCTGCCCGACACATGGACGGCTCCCGCAGGTATAACCTTCAAGAGTGGTGTGGCAAGAGAACGAAGCCTACAAGCATACGCAGATTATCAGACCTTTACGCTTTCCGAATGGCAACAATTGGAGTCCGCCGGTGCTGTCTTTTTGCCTGCTGCGGGTTACCGTTTTGCAAAACAAATATACTATGTGCATAGTTTTGCCTCCTATTGGACTTCTACACCAAATGATGCTAATGAGGCCAAACAATTGGGATGCGAATCAGACAGAGTCGATATGTTTGTGAGTATGCGTAATATCGGAATGAGTGTCCGCTTGGTACAAGATGTGAAGGCTGTCGGCACAGGCATAGCGGAGGCGGATGTTACGGGCAATGTGGAAACCCGCAAAGTGCTGCGCGACGGACAAATACTCATTCAACGCGGCGACCAAACTTACACCGTGATGGGAACAACCTCCAAATAAAGAGAAATCTCCATAATTCTCCCAAAACAAGGGGCTGCCTACACTTGTCAGGCAGCCCCTTGCTTGTATATATACTCTCTTAGTCAGAGAACTTGGCGCAGATAAACTCGCGGTTCAGACGCGCGATATTAGCCAGCGAAACCGACTTCGGACACTCGGCAGCACATGCACCGGTGTTGGTACAGTTACCGAAACCGAGTTCGTCCATCTTCGCAAGCATATTCTTCGCACGCTGTTTAGCCTCTACCTTACCTTGCGGCAGGAGTGCGAGTTGAGAAACCTTGGCAGCCACGAACAACATAGCGGAACCGTTCTTGCAGGCAGCAGCGCACGCACCGCAACCTATACACGAAGCCGCGTCCATTGCCTCATCAGCCGCCGCCTTGGAGATAGGTATGGCATTGGCATCAGGTACACCACCTGTATTGACACTCACGAAACCACCGGCTTGCATAATCTTGTCATACGCCTGACGGTCCACCATCAGGTCTTTGATAACAGGGAAAGCACGGCTGCGCCATGGTTCAACGGTAATGGTCTCGCCGTCGTGGAACTTGCGCATGTGCAACTGGCAAGTGGTGATGGCGGAGTCAGGTCCGTGCGGGTGTCCGTTCACATACATGGAGCACATACCGCAGATACCCTCGCGGCAATCGTGGTCGAAAGCGATAGGGTCTTTGTGCTCACTGATGAGTTGCTCGTTAAGAATGTCAATCATCTCCAAGAACGAAGCACCTTGGAAGATGTGCTTGAGGTCGTAGGTCTCGAAATGGCCTTGCGCCTTCGGTCCGGCTTGCCGCCAAACACGAACTTTAATATCAATATACTGATCCATATTTGTTTAGTAGTTTAATTGTTTAGAAGTTAAGAAGAAGTTTAAGTGGTTGATTTTGTTTAGGAGTTCAGTAGAAGCCTAAGACTATGCCAACATATCTACTATGGATGCGAAGTTCGAAAGGGTTTAACGGTAGTCCCATCTCCATCTTTAGGCATAAAACTAAATTGAAGATTAGTTAACAAACGGCTAATCTCCACGATAAGCAGTTCCATACTTTGCATATCGTTTTCAGAAATATAACCCAACAATCTTGAAACTTCCAATTGGCTCATAACTTCCATTAGAGAACCATAAGACAATTCCAAAAAGTGAATCTTTTCCTTGTAAGAATAGCGTGTGGTACCTTCAGCAATATTTGAGGTTACAGAAACTGCAGCGCGCCGTAACTGACTACAGAGCGCGAATTGCTCCTCTTTAGGATATTTCTTTAGTAGTTGGTACACTTTTGTAACCATTTCCATGGCTTTTGCATACACTACTAATTTCCTGTAACCTAAATAATCCATCCGGTTAAACCATTAACTTATTAACTTTTTCAACTTCTCCTAAACTTCTCAACTCCTTAACTCCTCAACCAGAAACTAACTCTTATAATTTCTCGTCTTTCTCTCTGTAAATTCATAATCTAACGGCTCTTTGATAAGTTCGGGTTCGCTGTCCTCGCCGGTGTATTTCCAGCAAGAAACATAGGAGAACTTATCGTCCTGACGGAGTGCCTCGCCTTCGGGAGTCTGATATTCCTCGCGGAAGTGTCCGCCACACGACTCCTCACGGTTGAGGGCGTCGAGTGCCATCAGTTTGCCAATCTCAATGAAGTCAGCCAAGCGCAGTGCTTTCTCCAACTCGTTGTTGAGTGAACCTGCCTCGCCGGGGATATAGACGTTGCTCCAGAACTCTTTCTTGATAGCATCGATTTTCTCGATAGCCGTCTTCAAGCCCTCTGCGGTACGTCCCATACCTACGAAGTCCCACATCACGAGACCCAACTCTTTGTGAATCGAATCCACCGAGCGTTTGCCTTGGATAGCCATCAGGCGGTCAATCTTGTCTTGCACTTTCTTCTCAGCCTCTGCAAACTCGGGCAGGTCGGTGGACATACGGGGTACACCAATCTGGTCGGAAAGGTAGTTTTGGATAGTGTAAGGCAATACGAAATAACCGTCAGCCAGACCTTGCATCAGCGCGGAAGCACCGAGACGGTTTGCACCGTGGTCGGAGAAGTTAGCCTCGCCGATACAGAACAAGCCCTTCACGCTGGTTTGCAGTTCGTAGTCCACCCAGATACCACCCATCGTATAGTGGATAGCGGGGAATATCATCATCGGGTTCTCGTAGGGGTTCTCGTCCACGATTTTCTCATACATCTGGAAGAGGTTACCATATTTCTGAGCCACCACATCTTTTCCAAGACGTTGGATAGCGTCCGAGAAATCGAGGAAGACAGCCAGACCGGTATTGTTGACGCCATAGCCTTTGTCGCAGCGCTCTTTGGCAGCACGCGAAGCCACATCACGCGGTACGAGGTTACCGAAAGCGGGGTAACGACGCTCCAAGTAGTAGTCGCGGTCCTCTTCGGGGATATCACGTCCCTTGATTTCGCCGGCTTGCAGTTTCTTTGCGTCTTCCAATTTTTTCGGTACCCAGATACGACCGTCGTTACGCAACGACTCCGACATCAGGGTCAGTTTCGATTGGAAATCACCGTGCTTCGGAATACAGGTCGGGTGAATCTGTGCATAGCAGGGGTTGGCAAAGTATGCCCCATGGCGATACATCTGCATAGCCGCCGAACCGTTGGACGCCATAGCGTTGGTAGAGAGGAAGAAGGTGTTGCCGTATCCGCCCGAAGCGATAACTACTGCGTGTGCGAAATAACGC
>JBNMHB010000138.1:0-3702 GCA_050872525.1 Bacteroidales bacterium
GTTGATAGCGTTGGCGGGAGCCGTTTGTGCGCTTGCCTGTGTGCCTGCGCCTGCGATGGCTACGAGTGCCATACTGAGTAGAAATTTCTTCATAACAAATTATTGTTTAGTTGGTTAGATATTGTTTTTGATTCATACATTACCCCTATATGCAGCAGCGTCTGTCAGGCACAATATGCCCGACAGACGCTGTTATAGACAACATACGTTTCGTCTTTTTTATAGATGACAGAGCATGGTTTATCCTGCTCTTCGCAGCCTTTGCGTATGCCAATAGGGGGGGCAAATCCGCTGATACACAGTACATTACGCACGCAGTATTCCACTGCCGCTTTCGCACTATATGCCGCCATACAGGTTGCCATACGCCCCAAGCGACAGCCACCCATACCTCGCATATATGTATCCATGCTTAACATAGTATATATCCTTTTCGCCCGCAAAGATACAACTTTTTTCTTATATATAAAACATTTGTGCCAAAAAAATATGCCTTACCACATTTGATACTCTATATGAGGCTATATATTTGTTTCAAAATAGAGACATCTGTGTGGGGATTGAGGGAGTGTCCGGTTTAGGTGTTGATTTGGTTGTGGATTTAGGTGTCGGTTTGGCTGTTGGTTGGGTTTCCGGGGTCTGCTGAGCGGGTTGGGGTTTGGGTGCGCATTGGGTGGTGATGTACTGACGGGTGGGTTCAGCACAGTTCTTGCAGACCCAATCAAGGTAAGAAGTATCGGCGAGGGCTATCTCGGCGATGGTCTTACCGCGGTATTTGCCCTGCGCAAAGACAAAATTGCCGTCTTTGAGCGCGAGGAAACCGTCCACCGAGACAAAATCGAACTCAGGGCGGTGTATCTCCTCTTCCGAAATGCGTGTCTCGTTTTGCGCTTTGAAGACCGCGATGGTGGCACGCACGTCGGCAAGCGAGTTGTGTGCGTCCTCGAAATCATGCCCATAGTAGCGACGATAGACATCGCTCAGTTTGCGCGAGGTACGCGCCGCCTCGATGATATACGCATCGTAGAAGATATGGTTGTCGAAATCGAAAGTCAGTCCCTCGCGTTGCAGGTTGTAGTAGAGTATGCGTGCGTCGAAACTGTTTCCGTTGTAAGAGAGAATGTCGCAGCCCTCGACAAACGCCATCAGTTGCGGATAGACACTCTTCAGGCTGACACCCTCCTGCTCCAATTTGGCTTGCGTGATATGGTGCACCGCCTCCGCCGCAGGGTCTATGCGGTAGGGGCAAGAGGGCAAGATATACCAGTCGAGTGCTTCTATTTCCTCAAAAGTGCGCGAGTCGAACTTGACCAACGACAATTGGATAATAGAGTCGCGCTGAACGTCTAAACCGGTGGTCTCGGTATCAAAGCATACGATGTGATTGGTCATAGTTTTAGCGGATAAGTTGAAAGTTTAGAGTTGAAAGCAGTTGGGAAGTTGAAAGTGGGGAGTTTTGGGGGCTATTCCACTTGCAAGACCAGTCCCTTGAGGTATTCGCCTTCGGGGTGGTAGATGTTGATGGGGTGGTCTTGCGGCTGGTGCAGTTGGTGCAAGATACGCACTTTGCGCCCCACTTGTGCCGCCGCGCTGAAAACAGCCAGACGGAACATCTCTTTGTCCACCGCCTGCGAGCAGGAGAAAGTGAACAATATACCTCCCGGGCGTATCTGTTCAATCGCCTTCGCATTGAGTCGCTGATAGCCGCGCAGGGCATTCTTGATAGCGTCGCGGTGTTTGGCAAAGGCGGGCGGGTCTAATATAATAAGGTCATATTTGTCCTTGATGTCTGCCAGAAACTCAAATGCCTCGACGGCGTATGCTTCGTGGTTGGTGCAGGCGGGGAAATTGTGTGCCACGTTCTTGCGCACAAGGTCCACGGCTTTTTCCGACACGTCCACCGAATGGACGATATTGGCACCGCCACGCAGGGCATAGACCGAGAAACCGCCCGTATAGCAGAACATATTGAGGACATCTTTGCCTTTGGCATAGCGTTCTAATAGTGCGCGGTTTTCCCGTTGGTCCACAAAAAAGCCGGTTTTCTGTCCGCGTAGCCAGTCGATTCGGAACTCCAATCCGTTTTCTTTGCTCCAAAACTCTTCGTCTGTGTGCGAGTCGCCGTGGTCGGACGTCTGTATCAGATAGCCGACTTTGTCGCCTGTGAGTCGGGCCTTGAACGGGAGTGTGTCGTCAGACTTGTAATAGACGTTTTTCACGCTTGGCACAACCTCCACGATGGCGTCGGCTATCTCTTGGCGATGGAGGTGCATTCCCGCCGAGTGGGCTTGCACCACTGCCGTATCGGCATATACATCCACTATCAGCCCGGGCAGGAAATCGCCCTCGCCGTGGATAAGGCGATAGGTGTTGTTGTCGGGGCGTACCAAGCCGACAGATTCGCGCATCCGATACGCCGCGCCGATACTGTCCTGCCAGAAACGGTCAGGCAGTTGACTGATACCAAACGCCAAAATGCGCACGGCGATAGAGCCTATCTGATAGTGTCCAACGCCCAGGATTTCGCCGCTATGGCTCTGAACCACAACGAGTTCGCCCTCCTGCGGCGCGTCGAAAGGATAGTCTTTGTCTAACTGAATCTTGGCTATCGCGCCCGAGAAAATCCACGGGTGAAAACGGCGTGCCGATTCATCTTTATGGGGTTTCAGTACAATGGTGGTCATAGTCATTCTACGCCGTTGGCAACGGTATGATAAGTGTGGAGAGAAAGGTTGTCGCTCACTACTTTGATGGCACTGATATGCTCAAAGCCGAGACTGCAGATGTAGGCTAATTCCATATCGAAAACACAATCGCGATAGTCGGATTGGAGTACAAAATCGGTGTTGCTATAGCAGACCGCGCGGGTGAGCGATGTGGCGCAGGCGGGTGTCTCGAGGGGGAGAGCAGGCTCAGGATAGGACACATGGGGGTGGTTCAACCGCGCTTCGGCAACCGCTACCAGGGTACCCAGATTGAAGTTCGCACTACCTGCGTAGCCGATATTGAGTATCTCGGTGTCGGCGGGGAGATGACGCAAAGCGCGAATGATATTGATTGCCCCCACACCCGTAACCAATACGTCATACTGCGCGAGCCAATCGGCACAACCAAGTTGTGCTCCCACTTCGTGTATAAGTTTGCGCTCGCCTTCCTCGGCAAGCAAAATAAGTTTTTTCATATTGCCGACAAAGTTACTACTTTTTTCTGACAATGGCAAAAACAAACCCAAGAAACTCAAGAAAGGTCAAGAAATCACTCACGTATCTTATAGAATATCGGCAGGTGCGGGTCTTTCGCTGGATTCACTCTGCTTAATCACCCGATACAAACAGCAAAAAATAATAGGAAACATTCTGCGATGCGATTTGGAAACAAATACATAAAAAATTAAACCAAATATAGACAAATACACATGAGAACAACAAATATGCAAGCGGATTACACCACACATCAATTATCATAAAAATTACTCACCATAAGTATCTTATATTGAACCGGCGTTGGTTAATTAGTCGTTCCTTAAGAATTAGATTTCAGGTAGCATTATCAACTTGGGGGCTGTAGTAAGTGCGGCATAGTATCTGCACAAAAAGTCCAAAAAAGATTTGAGTTTCCTCATCATCTTCTTTAAGTTCCACGCAGTAGCCGCCATCATCGCATTGATAGTTGATGATGCTTTGCCATAGAGATAGTTTTTCA
>JBNMHB010000139.1:0-3702 GCA_050872525.1 Bacteroidales bacterium
CCGCACTATGGGAAGCGGTGGAGAATATCTCCGACAGAAACAACTTTTTTCTGCAACTCCAATTCATATATGGTGTGCGTTTGTATGAGCGGCAATCGGTAATTATTTTCGACGAGATACAGAAGTGCCCTAAGGTACGCGAAGCCATTAAGTACCTCGTCAAAGATCACCGGTATGACTATATCGAAACAGGTTCGCTGTTGAGTATCAAGAAACATACGAAGGATATTGTCATTCCCAGCGAGGAAACCCGTTTGACTATGTACCCGATGGATTACGAGGAATTCAAGTGGGCACTGGATGATGAAGTTACCGTTCCCTTGTTGAAAGAGGCACTGGCTAATATGCAGGCGATGGGTGATGCGGTAACGCGCAAACTGATGCGGGATTTCCGGCTTTATATGCTGGTCGGCGGAATGCCGCAAGCGGTAAATACGTATCTTGATACGAACAACTTGGCAGAAGTGGACCAAAAGAAACGTGAAATCATCGAACTCTATTTGGATGATTTCTTGAAGATTGACCATTCAGGCAAAATCTCGAAACTATTTAGTGCCATCCCTGCTCAGTTGACCGGCAATGCCTCTCGCTATATGCCCACAGGTGTATTAGGGCGAAGCGAAGAACAAGAGACCTTGGATGAATTCCTGCGTGATATGGAAGACAGTATGACCGTTAATTTTGCTCATCATGTCAGTCATCCTAATGTAGGGTTGCCCTTGCATACAGACTATGGACAATATAAACTCTATATGGGTGATACGGGCTTGTTCATCACATTGGCGTTTTGGGACAAGAGTGTAACGGACAATGAAATCTATCGGAAATTATTGAGCGACAAACTCCCTGCAGATTTAGGCTATGTCTATGAGAATGTGGTGGCGCAAATGCTGGTGGCTGCAGGAAACCGCTTGTTTTACCACACTTGGCGGTCTGCTACATCAAACCACAACTATGAGGTGGACTTTCTCCTTTCCCGTGGGAGCAAACTATGTCCGATAGAGGTAAAATCGTCAGGCTATAAGATGCACAAGTCGTTGGACGAGTTCTGCAAGAAGTTCTCGGCATATATCGGCAACCGTTATCTAATCTATACCAAGGATTTGCACAAAGACGGAATGACCCAATTGGTTCCTGTCTATATGACGGGGCTACTATAAAATCTCAAAAAAATCATTCTTCTACTGATAGATTTTACGCAAAATCTCCTCTTTATAGATAGACACATCGATAGAGAGGAGTTTTGTCTATATAGTTGTACATAAAATACTATCCTGTACAGGAATAACAATCAATCACAAGAAAATAAACAACTAAACAATATGATAGGTATAGCAATAATTGTCGTCACGACTTTCGTTGTCTGGTGTCTAATCGGCATACTTTGTTATAGAAACAATACAAAATTAACGCATCAGTAGTAATAGACAATTATACCATGAGGGGGAACGTTAATTAGCGTGCTATTAAACGTTAAATCGTTTTGACCATATAATTGACCATATAATTGGACGTTAATACACCTATTAGGGGAACAAATACACGAAAAATTAAATCAAATACAGACAAATATATATAGGGGAACAACAACTCAAATATCTATTATCAACAAAAATACGCGTTATGTCTTATATATCGAACTGACGTTATTTTATACGGACGGGGTTATGTAGATACAAAAAAATAGGCTGTCTAACCCAAGCGGTCAGGCAGCCTATTTTATCTAATTACAAAGGAATGTTATTTTACAGTCCAAGCGTCAACGGTATCAACTGCTTTCAGATCGAGAGGCATAACGCGGTTGCCACCGTTCTCACCATTGTCCCAACTCCATTCGCCACCATCAATCAAGCGAACAAAATACTTGTATTGGCAAGCAGCAGCAACAGGAACGTCGGTAGCAGTATAAACATTACCCTCGCCTTTAGTCATAACTACAGGAGCAGTAATATCCCATTCCAAATTGTTTACCTTACCAACGATACCTACTTCATAGCCTTCAGGAAGATTGTTTGCAGGCGCATTTGACAATGCGGTGAAAGATGCTCCCCAGGCACAACAATCGATCGCTATATTATATTGAGTTGCCTGCCGCCTGTCGTGCGCCGAACTTCGGATCACCTATGTATATAGCATCTGCTCCCGCCTGAATAGCGGCTTGGGCAACGGTAATATCCCGTGCAGGGGAGAGTAGGGTGATGTCCGGTTTGTAGGGAGTCTTCATATCATATTTTTCCCGTTTGCAAAGTTCGCAAAAATTACACTATTTATTTGTCCACAAGTCAATGTTTTATAGCAGTCGTGGACAAATAAGAAACATTAAACAAACAAATCATTTAATGTTATGACACGTTGGAATGCACTCGAATAGGTACCATATTTTACACCGAATGTAGTAACCAATGTCATTTGCACGCTATACTTTTTAGGTATTTGCTCGGTTATACAAGTTCTCCGTTGGCGCAGGGTTGCATCGTATGTCTGAGTAACGGTAAATTCATCGGATACAAATTTCATTTCACAGACATTCACCACCCTATCCTGCCTGGACAAAATCAGGTCTATTTGCATACCCGATTGCACATCCGTACCACGCATTGCCCATGCTGATTGTTCTATAGCAACTCCTTCAATACCTAATGCGCGCTTTATTTGGGCTATATGAACCAAGCATATTTCCTCAAAAGCAATACCCCGCCAACTATTCAGCGCAGGAAGGTTTTGATTATTCTGCCAGTAATGTTCATCACGTTTTTTGCCTTCTATATGCTGCAAATAAAACCGGCAGAACGGGTCTATCAGTCTGTACAGACACACACGCTTATTTTCGCCAAATGGATGATAGGATTCTATAAAATCACTTTGTTCCAAGGCACGCAGTATCTGCGTAAGACCTGCTCCTGTTGGAATATGTGTATTAACCGATATTTCTTCGCGCGAGAAACCGATATGTTTGGTACTCAGCAGACGTACCACCGCCTTGTAATTTTCCGGTTGAGAAAAAAGAGAATGAAACAAACGGTCAAATTCGTCTTTCAGCGGGGCTTTTTTATTGAAAAACAAGTTGTCTATATTCTGCGCAATACTCATACCGGCAGCCACATAGTTGAGATAATAAGGTATCCCCCCTACAGCCATATAGAGTTCCGCAATATCATACCGGCTTGCGTGGATACCGTGCTGCGTGAGCAGTTCTTCCGTTTCGCGCAATGTAAAAGGGCAGAGTTGCACTTCTGCGGTTATCCGGTTGTACAAACCGCCATACGCGTTAATCAGTTTGTTTTTAATCCATGCCGTTGCGCTACCGCAAACGATCAGCATCAAGTTGTGTTGCCCTGCCCCCCAACTATTCCAAAAGAACTCAAATGCGGAAACAAACTGCGAACGAGGCGTATCCAACCAAGGCATTTCGTCAATAAACACGACCATTTTCTCTGTTGAGGAACGCTGTTCCAACAATTCCCGAAGATAATCGAATGCTGCAAACCAATCTTTGGGCGGTTCTGAGTGGAAAGATCCATATCTCTCCAAAGAGGCACCAAAAGCCTGCAATTGGAGAGCCAATAAGTTCGTATTTTTCATACCTACGGGCGATATACCTGTATGGTAGAATGCAAATTCATTTCCAAAAGTCTCACGTATTAAAAACGTTTTCCCGACACGACGTCGTCCGTAAACCGCTACTAATTGCGCCTCATCACG
>JBNMHB010000140.1:0-3652 GCA_050872525.1 Bacteroidales bacterium
GGAGTTTTAACTATTTGCGGTCGTGTCAATTTCTCGCAACTTGCACGCTATGGCAAGTCTTGTGAGCAGAGGTTCCGTCAAAACTTCCGTAAAACTTTTGATTGGTTATCGTTCAACCGTTCCTTGGTTGACAAGCAACCCGGACACCGATATGCTATCGCTATTGATCCGAGTTTTATCACCAAGAGCGGCAAACTTCTCCAAAGGTACATTTATAGAGGGGCTCAGAATACTTGACTTTGAACTTGTAAGCCAAAGATGTGATTGACAACTACCGTTCACGCTTCCGGATTGAATTCCTCTTTCGGGATGCCAAACAGTTTACAAGGCTATGCCATTGCCAATCACGTGATGAACAGGCAATGTACTTTGCTTTCAACCTCTCATTGGCAGCAATCAATGTTGCAAAGGCGTTCTGCAAGAAACAAAATCTCAACTGCTCAATTGCTGACGCTAAGTTGCTGTTTCACAATGCAATAATGATTGAACGATTTTTATTCACGTTCGGAAAATCGCCGAACATAAACAAAAATCAATCGCAAAAAGAACACTATTTCAAAGAACTATTGCTTTACGGACTGAAGACTACCGCGTAGTTATTTTGTAAAGTCAATTTTTAACGATTTTTTTAACGAACTATTGTTATATCGAACTTACGTTAAATGAAGAACAAAAACGAGGTTGCAATTGTGTTGCAACCTCGTTTTGTTATTTGTTCAATGCGAATTATTTGTGGCAATCTGATTGGCTCTTGTTGGTACGTTTTGCAGTAATAGAGATAGTGTTCTCGTCTGCACCAAGTTTAAGCAATGATTGTTTAATGGCCTCTTTACGAGTATCCAATTCGTTTGAAGTACACCACTCATAATAGGGATAACTTGTCTCCATGCCAAGAACTTTGGCTTTAGCAGTTATCTCATAGCAATAATTGGTGTCGCCGCAAGAAGTGAGCGACATTGCAGTTGCCAAAACAACTGCGCATGCAACAGCAAATTTTTTCATAATAGTTTTTTGTATATTTAAGAATAAATAAATAATTTCTTTTCTGTGTCCGCCCCGCAATATATCCCCATCAAATACGCCTCCACCAAAGTATTTGTCTGCCCTGTGGCATAGAAAATACCTTTTCTTCAAAAAACGGGCATAAAATTACTACAAATCATACAATTATCCAAATTATATATGAATTTTATGTATTTTGGATAATTCTTTGCGTCTTTTGGTTTATTTGCTATCCGTGCAACCACAATCGGGAATATCATTGAGCGCAGACGTAAACACTTCTAACGCGTCCGTTTCTGTGTTTTCCTTGCCCTCGCTACCTTCCGGCGTAGGCGGAACGGATGGCGTATCTGCTTGATTTTCATCTATATGCAACACAAAACGCTTGTAGTAAGAAACGAGCAGCGTGGTAATGGGAAGGGCGATAATCATACCCACAATGCCGAGCAGCGAACCCCAGATGGACAGGCAGAGCAGAATCATCGCAGGTCCCATTCCTGTTACATTACCCATAATCTTCGGTGTCAGTACGAGGTCTTGAATACTCTGCACAATCACAAACACCGCGGTGATACACAGTCCAATCACCCACAGCGGTCGTCCTGTCTCCGCCGATTGTATCAGACCGAGCAGTATGCACGGCGGAATACCCAACGCCTGCATATAGGGTATCAGGTTAAAAACGCCGATTATCAAACCCATCGCGATACCCATCGGCAAACCGATTATCTGAAAACCGATGGCAAACAAGATACCCACAACGGACGCAATCAGTGCCTGCCCGCGGAAGTAGCCGTTCATGTGTTTGTCTAAGTCGCTCATCAGTGCTTGTACTTTGTGGCGATAGCGTTCCGGCACATAGTTCGCCCAATTCTTACTTATTTTCTCATAGTCTATAAGCAAAAATATGATGTAGAGTAGGCAAATGAATACCACCGCCAATCCCGCCAACGTACTCAATCCGCTACTAATCCAACTACCCAATTTCGGTAATAAGTTTTTGATAGTCTGTTGAATATCCGGATTGGAGAGAATTGCGCTAAAGTCAAGGTTGCTTACAAAATCGGTCAAATCTTCGCTTAGTTGGTTGGGTAGGTACTTATTGGCATCGAAGTTCACTGCAAATTCTTTCGCGCTTTTGGATAGGGTGGTCATTTCTCGGTTAATGGCAGGTGTCAGTGCCGCCACTGCCCCTACAATCACCCCAATCGCCAATGTCAGGGTAACTATCACCGACACTATGCGGTTTTTCAGACGACATTTGTGCTGAAAGAAATCCACTATCGGAGCCAGCATATAAGCAATGACAAAACTGACCAAAAACGGCAGCAGTACACCGCTTAATCGCTTGATTAGCAGAAATAAAGCCACAAACACCGCCAGCGAAATAATGCCTCGGATAATGGTATCTCTATCAAAAGTCTGTTTCATTACTATTATATGAGTAGGTCTAATTACATGTTCCCTACAAATTAACGTTTTTATTGTTACATCGTCGGCACTACATCTCCGCGGTGGTATTCCACCAATCCAGGAATCGGGTCTTGTAAAATCTGCCCCACGCGGAAACCGTAGTCGCTCATCACCTGTTCAAGCACCGGACGATAGTAGAACGCAATCGACCCCACGAACCCCACAGGCATGCTTTGTTTCTGCTCTTCGCTGGTGTAATACTGTGATATATTGCGTTTTACGAACTGCGCAAAATGGTCATATACCAAGTCGTGTATACGCGGGTCATCAATGTTTTCGGCGCAGAAACGGGCAAGGTTGGCGAGCCAACGATTAGGGAAAGGTTGACGATAGACGTGTTCTATCACATCTGCCTGATTGATAGCGTATTGCGATAAGAAACGCTCTTTCAGGTCATCACCCAATTGGTTCTTCAGCAGGTCGCTCACAAGGCGTTTGCCCAATGTGGCAGCCGACCCCTCATCGCCCAAGATGAACCCCAATGAAGGCACATTTTGCACAATCTGTTCTCCGTCGTATAGGCAGGAATTAGAACCTGTACCAAGGATACAAGCCACCCCTTTTTCGTGTCCGAGCAATCCGCGAGTAGCACCCAACATGTCTGAAGCCACAAATACTTTAGCCTTTTTGAACACACCTTCGATGGCTTTTTCTACAAACGGAGATTTCTCCGGCGTGCAACCTGCACCATAGAAAAAGACATGACTGACAGTCCCTGCCCAAAGCATTGATGCCATCTGCGGAAGCAATTGGTTGCAAATAGAGTTGCGTATCGCCTCACTGGTTTGAAAGAGAGGGTTGATACCATCGGTAAGAAACTCCGCCGTGTGTCCATTGGCTGCCATCAGGCACCAATGCACTTTCGTCGAACCGGAATCAGCAATCAAAATCATGGTCTATTTACAATAGTTCGTTAAAAATTGATTTTACAAAATAGCTACGCGGTAGTCTTCAGTCCGTAAAGCAATAGTTCTTTGAAATAGTGTTCTTTTTGCGCTTGATTTTTGTTTATGTTCGGCAATTTTCCGAACGTGAATAAAAATCGTTCAATCATAATCATTATTGCATTGTGAAACAGCAATTTAGCAGTTGAGATTTTGTTTCTTGCAGAACGCCTTTGCAACATTGATTGCAGCCAATGAGAGGTTGAAAGCAAAGTCCATTGCCTGTTCATCAC
>JBNMHB010000141.1:0-3591 GCA_050872525.1 Bacteroidales bacterium
ACGTCAGCCAATCCGACCTCCGCCAAACCGGCTTTCAGTCCGGTAAGGAATGTATCGAATGTTTTTTCGTCAGCCAATCCGCCGTGTACTTCCTCGGTGCCTACCTCATAGGAAATAGGTGCGATATTATGTGCTTTGCGGAAGTTCTCGGCGTGGAGAATCAATTCTACCGTGCGTTTTACAACCACATGAATATCAATGATTTGTCCCTTTGGCAAGAAGATATCCACTGTCGGGTCCACGTGAATCAGGTCGTAGCCGGCAAGGATAGCCGCCTCATAGGATTTCTTCACACCCTCCATAGCCCGCTCGGTGTCCCAACGCTCAACGGATTGTTTATCTTTGAGCCATGGACCTCCATGGTCGATAGCCACCACATACTGACCGGTATAATGCACCGCCTCTGCCTCACGACGCAGCACTTTGGTAAACTCAGCCTGAGTCATACCCGTATAGCCACCATCGCAGTCCACCTGATTGAGGGTAGTGGCGAAATAGATAGGTGCATTATTGCGTTTAGCCGCGCGGAACGAAGCACGGATGACCGACAACGAGTTAGGGCAAGCCGCAAACAAGGTGCGGGGTACACCGGTTTTTTCTTTCAATTCCTCCATCACACGGAGGATGTTTTCTGTCTTTGCCATACTAATACTTTTAGAATTATAATTGCGATGGGGACTACGTGTAAAATGTCCCGAGTCGCAAATTGTTATTTATTGCTATATTTTTATGCGTAGATTTTGACGCCCTCTACCACGCGGTGGATATTACCCGACACCGACGGGGTATCCGGACACAACCCACGACTAATAGATGTGTAGTAGCCAAGCAACTGACCCACAAGCACATACGGCAGGATTCCATAGATACCGGTGGCTGCACTGCCAAACGGCATTACCACCTGCAAATCTTCTTTCACTCCCTCTATCGAAACATGCTCACCGGCAATAACAATCACCTGTGCCACCAGATGGTTGTTGCCACTCACCTGTTTCACCAAGTCGCGCTCGTAGCGTTGAATCTCCTCGTCATCTTGCATCAGATAGACCAGCAACGACTGCTCATTCACAACGGCTTTCGGTCCGTGGCGGAAACCCAAGAAACTATCAAACTTGCACACCACACCACCATCGGTGAGTTCTTGCAGTTTGAGATGACATTCTTCTGCGATACCTTTCATCGGTCCGGAACCCAGAAACACCGCACGGTCGAACTTACGATTGGCTATCTCCTGCAGACGGTCGGCATAGAGTTCTATCACCGCTTGCGCATTCGCCGCCGTATGCTCCACCGCCTCTTTCTCTGCCTCAATAGTATCTATCTTGCTGAGCATCAAGCAAGTAAGAAGCATGGTCGAGAAACTGCTGGTCATCGCCAGGCTCTTGTCGTCGGTCTCCTCCGGCAGCAAAAGTGTCAGCACATTCTCCGCATTGCCGCTCTGAGCGAGGTGTCCGTTTTTGTTACACGTTATATATATATGTGCGATGTTTTTGCATATCTTGTTCGCCAAATTCACCGCTGCCACGCTCTCTGGACTATTGCCGGAGCGCGCAAAACTAATCAACAGAAGTGGTCTGTTTGCGTCCAAATAGTTCTCTGCATTCGTAACCAAGTCGGTGGTAGCCACAGCCCGCACATTCTCCCATGCACCACGCAACACCGGCGCGATAGCATCGCCGATGAAAGCCGATGTACCTGCGCCCGTCAAAACGATATCGGTATCTTTGGTCAGATATTTAGTCAGAAAAGCCTGTACCTCATCCTTTTGCTCTACCAAAATGCCATACTCCTTAAGCCACGCTGCAGGTTGTTGCAGAATCTCTTTGTGTGTAAATGTATCCATAATTATGATGTAAAAGTAATATATTTGCTCGGTTAGACGCCGCAAAATTACTACTTTAATCATCGATAGTTTCGCTACAAAATATGTTGCAAAACACATATATGGGGGGGGTAGAATAACATACTGATTTTCAGTTAGTTACAGAAGAAAAGTGTTGTTGTTTTTCTTTTCGTAACATTTCGAAAGTTCGAAAAGAAAAAAGGGTATTTTGTTTATTTCGAAATATGTCGTATCTTTGCTTCGCAAACATAAAAACGAAAGCGTATGACACAACTTTCCAGCACATCTGCCAAAGGGCGCAGAGCGATGATTCTCAACATATTAGAGAGCAATAACGAGGTCTCGGTAACCGACTTGAGCAAGGCATTGAACACTTCGGAAGTAACCATTCGAAAAGACCTCACTATTTTGCAGAATCGAAACCTGTTGGTGCGTACCCGCGGAGGGGCTATCCGCCGACCGGTGGAGAATCTGAACGAGGACACCAACATCGGACAAAAACGGATGTTCAACTTCCGCGAGAAAGAGCGTATCGGAGAACTTGCCACCACGCTCATTTCCGACGGCGACAACATCATGCTCGACTCGGGCACCACCACATTGGAGATAGCCCGAAACCTCGACCGCTTCACCAACCTGACTATCATCACCAATGCAATGAACATCGCCGTCGAACTAATGCGTTACAAGCGGTTCAACGTCATCATTCTTGGCGGACATGTGCGTATCAACAGCCATTCTACGGTCGGTCCGTTGGCGATGAACACACTGAGCCATTTCACCAACTACAAACTATTCCTCGGTGTGGATTCGTTTTCATTCGAAGCAGGTATCTCCACACCCAGTTTGGAGGAGGCAATGCTCAACCAAGCGATGATTGCGCAGGCAAGCGAAACCATTGCTGTCTTCGACTCGTCGAAATTCAATAAACGCAGTTTCTGCCATATCGCCAACGTAGAGCAGATACAAGCCATCGTTACCGACAAAGACCTGCCCCAAGGCACCGCAACCCGATTAAAAGAAAAGAACGTAAAACTCTATTTGGCATAAGAACAATATGCCACGCCATCAGAATCCGATGGCAAAAAGAACTGTGTAAGATATAGCATTGCATACGCTATACCGTCATCATCCCCCGCAAGCCCCATCATCGCGGGTCTGTCGCGGGTCATACTCCACCCTACTCACAAGCCTTATGAGTCCCCATTATCTCCCGCTATGGTATCGGCAGTAGGGGGCGAGTCCGCAGTCGGCGCAATGCGGGGTGCGGGCTTGGCAGACATAGCGGCCGTGGAGAAGCAGCCAATGGTGCGCCTTGGGGATGAGGTCGGCGGGGATATAGCGCGTCAGTTGGTCTTCGGTTTGGCGTGGCGACTTGCTGTTGGTGGTCAGTCCGAGGCGTTCCGAGACGCGGAAGATATGTGTATCCACCGCCATCGTGGGCAGGTTCCAAATCACAGCACATACCACATTGGCAGTCTTGCGCCCCACGCCGGGCAAGGTCTGCAAATCATCGATATTGTCCGGCACTTGACCGCCATAGGCCTCGCACAAACGCTGCGCCATACCCACCAGATGAGTGGCTTTGGCGTTGGGATAACTGACCGACCGTATATACGCAAGCACCTCAGCCACAGAGGCTTGCGACATGGCTTCCGGAGTAGGGTAAGCGGCAAAGAGCGCGGGCGTAACCATATTGACACGCTTGTCGGTACACTGCGCCGAGAGCATCACCGCCACCAACAACT
>JBNMHB010000142.1:0-3580 GCA_050872525.1 Bacteroidales bacterium
CCCAAACGCTATCAATCTTCTGCAGAACCTCAATCCTGCCTTGCGCCGTCTGTTGCTTACCGAACTGAACATCAAGCAACGCGCCGAACCCAGCAACCCCGATTGGATAATCTGTGAGGTGTATATTTATGATTACGCGAAAGACTATGAGAAGATGCTGCAAAAGATACCGAGACTGAATGACCTGATACCGGCGAAATTTGCTAAGTTCTATGAGGCAAAGGCGGACTTCAACATAGGCGATTTTGAAAAGGCTCTGGATTGCTGTAATGCGGAGATTGCTGCTGATAGTACGGATGTCAGTTCGTGGCAACAGCGGGCAGAGGTATATGCTCGTATGGATAGTACGGAGCAGATGTTCCGTGACCTGAATACAATCATTGAGAAAGACCCGACCAACGCCGCTTATTACAACGACCGCGGACAAGCCTACCTGTTTTCGGGGCAGTATCAGAAGGCGATAGAAGACTACGACATGGCGATTGCCCTTGAGCCACAGCCATATCTGAACTATATGCGCGGGTGTTGCTATTGGGAAATGGGTGATACGTTGGCAGCACGCCCTGATTTTGAAAAGGCAACAAAAGAGAATGATGCCTTTGCTTGTTTTGCTTTGCATTTTATGGGGCAAGACTCATTGGCGACACACCTGATGGACAGCATTGTAGTGGCAGACAGCCTTGCTAACAAGGAACTATACAATGCCGCTTGCCTGTATGCTTTGCAGGGAAGGACTGAGGACGCTTTTCGCTTGCTGACGCAAGCCCTTGAACACAACAATGCACAGTATGCGTATGCCCGCCGCGATATTGATTTCCGTAATATCCATGGTGCGCGTTTCGATAGCCTGTTGGCGGTATATGAAGCCCGCGTGCGGGAACGTATCTTGCGTTTGGATTCCACCACACAAGATGCTGTGCAAACGGAGCGCGTAGTGGAGGTGCCTTTCTCTGCAGCCAACGGAGTGACCACGGTTAAGTGTTCTATCAACGGACTTCCGCTGACCTTTGTTTTTGATACGGGGGCAAGCGATGTGTCTATCTCGCAGACAGAGGCAAGTTTTATGTACAAGAACGGTTACCTGAGCAAGAAGGACATTGTGGGCAACTCGGCGTATATCACGGCTGACGGCAGTATCTCTGTCGGTACGAATATCATCTTGCAGAAGATTGACTTCGGCGGTTTGGAACTCAAAGCCGTCCGTGCCTCGGTGGTGGGCAACCAGCGTGCCCCCTTGCTCCTCGGGCAGTCTGTCCTCCAACGCCTCGGCAAAATCGAAATTGACAACCAACGCCAAGTACTCAAAATAACGACTAAAAAGTAACTATGATGGCGTTTTTAATGGAGAAAGTTGTATATGTCAAAGAGCAATATAAAAATAAAAACAATAATGAAAAAACATGACAGGAGATGAATATGAAAAGTACTTTGGAGATGAGTACGTTGAAATGAAAGGCGGAAACTCGGATATGGTTATCTATGCTCGGTTGCAGGCATCGCCACACATATTGACCGCTAAATTTATGACTTGTGAAGTTAGAGTAAACAAAATGACAATAACTAGGTCCATGGAGGGTGTATTGGAAGGCAATCCTCCGTTTATATCGTTTTATTTATTTGAACAAGAAATTCGGCAATCCCCCCGCCAGTATGGAAGGTCAGTAAAAGTTATTTATCCTCAATGGAGAGATGGTATAATAAGAATCCCGCCTTTCCGATACGAGATGGAATTCCTACATCACGTGGAAAAGAATCCGCCTTATGGCGTAGGAAATGGTGACTATTATGGTCTTGTCCTTATTTGGTTTGATTATGCACCCGCTGCTGATATGTCTTTGGCAGATTATATTAATAGTATCACATCACAATTTGATTTCTTTAAATTGACAAGTAAAATGACAGAGGAAGAAAAATCTTATTTGTGTTAAAAACAGATTTGTAGTCAGGGCTTTAATGGCGAATACGAACAATAAATTATATAGAAATATGAAGAAATTAGTAGGTCAGGTGACACCTGAAGAAAAGAATGAGATTCAGACGCTGTTTGAGCGCAGGAACGGACTCAACGAGTTGGCAAAGATACTGACTGCCGACAATGGTGAACTGTATGAGAAACTCGTCCGCGACATGGGTGAGACAGGCACAAAATTCCAGCATTGGTGGGATGCGATGGCACAGAAATACCATTGGGAGTCCTGCGAGGGCGGCAACTGGGAAATCAATTTCGAGACGTGCGAGATATTCCTTAACCGCCCGAAATAAAGAAGAACGTTAATTCCAATATACCATTTATTTGTGTAAATTATGACATTACTTATGATTGGAGCACCGGAAATTATTTTCATCGTGCTGATAGTGTTGCTGCTGTTCGGCGGCAAAAAGATTCCCGAACTGATGCGCGGGATCGGAAAAGGTGTGCGCTCGTTCAAAGAGGGTATGAGCGATGTGGAGGAAGAGATAAAGAAACCGCTTGACAAAGAGAACAACAAGACGGAACAACCGGCAAAAGACACCCACGATGAGCAAGCCCAACAATGAGGAAAAGATGACCTTTTGGGAGCATGTGGAAGTGTTCCGAAAGGTGATTTTTCGTTGTCTGATTGTATGGGCAGTGTGCGCTGTGGGGGCATTCTGCTTCAAGGACGCGCTGTTTGACGTGCTGTTTGCGCCGTCGCGGTCGGACTTTGCATTGTATCGCGGTTTGTGCCGTTTGTCGGAATGGACGGGATGGAAATCGCTTTGCTTGGGGGATTTTCAGACGCAGTTTATCAATACCGAATTGGCATCGCAGTTTATGGTGCACCTTGAGGCCGCGTTGGTGTTCGGATGTGTGGTGGCGTGTCCGTATTTGATAATTCAACTCTATGGTTTTATTGCGCCTGCGTTGTACAAACAGGAACGGCGATATTCGGTGATGCTGATTGGTTTTGGCGTTGTGTTGTTTGCGCTCGGAGTGTTGCTCAACTATTTTGTGATATTTCCCTTCGCGTTCCGTTTTTTGAGTACCTATCAGGTGCAAGAGGCGGTGGTGAATCAGATTGCGCTGAAGTCGTATATGTCCACGCTTCTGGTGCTGTCGCTACTGATGGGGATTCTGTTTGAGATACCTATTGTAGGGTATTTTCTTGCCAAACTCGGACTGATAGACGCTCCGTTGCTTCGCCACTATCGCAAGCACGCATTTGTGGTGCTGTGTATCTTGGCAGCCATCATCACGCCGACCGCAGATGTGTTCACGCTGTTACTGGTTACGGTGCCGCTGTACTTGTTGTACGAAGTGAGTATCCGTGTGGTGGCACATACGAAAGTGAGGGAATAGGCGAGGATTTATGGATAAGCATTATTTAGTCGTTCCTTAAGAATGCGCTATTGTATTGATAATCAGAAAAATAGTTGTGATTTTACTTGCATAATTCCGCAAAATTTTGTACCTTTACAATGCAAAACCTTGCAGAAAAGTACAATAAAAAAGCGATATTATGATAGGTAATTTATCCCATCCGTCCGAACAAGAATTGTTTCGTCCCCGTTTGGCGAGTTTCATAGATCCCGACAACGAGTTGGTCTTATTGGCTGATAA
>JBNMHB010000143.1:0-3269 GCA_050872525.1 Bacteroidales bacterium
AAATACGAATACAACGACAACGGCACAAAGAAAAAGCAATACAACTATCTGCCCAACGGCAAACTCTATTCCGTCAAAGTCTTTGAGTATGCTTTCAGCGATGACTGATATGACTCCCATCTCGCTTGCAGAGATGGCGGGCGTCAAACTGATGAATCGTATCGACACCAAGTTTGTCGCCCCCGCGTGTCTTTTGCCTGAGATATTGCGTCTCGCGCAACAGGACTACTATGTGCAAGAGATTGATGGTCAGCGACTTACAGCCTACGACACACTCTACTACGACACTCCCGATTTGCAGATGTATTTGCGCCACCACGACCGACAACTCCGTCGGCAGAAGATTCGTGTACGCACCTATGTCGATTCGCAACTCACGTTTCTCGAAGTGAAGAACAAGAGCAATAAGGGGCGCACCAAGAAAAAGCGTATCGAGGTGGAAACCAATGATTTACGGACGCTCGCCCCTGACCAAACCGACTGGCTCCGCGAGAAATCGTGGTATTCTCTCTCGGCGTTGCAACCCCAGTTGCACACCCGCTTTGAGCGAATTACCCTCGTCAATCGCGCCAAGACGGAACGACTCACTATCGACACCCGTCTCCGGTGGGAGAATGTCCAAACAGGGCAAAACGCCGCTCTCGGCGATGTAATCATCATCGAACTGAAGCGCGACGGCTATCAGCCCTCCGAGATGGTGGAAATACTTCGTTCTTTGCGTGTTAATCCGATGAAAATCAGCAAGTATTGTATTGGCACTGCTCTCACTAACGCCACAGTAAAAAACAACCGTTTTCGCCCCAAACTCAGGCAGTTGGCAAAATTGGCGGCAAGGGGCTGACAGATAAAACACCTATATATATTATTGTGAATTATGGATGGTCTATTAGATACAAGCACAGTGGGTCAAATCACTGATACTCTGGTCAATGCGCCGGAGTTCGACCCCTCTATCGCAGCGGAATTTCAGGTTCCGTTGCAGTCGGTAACCACGTTTTTGGGAGTGCCGCTTTTCGACGGGAGCAGTATTCTCAATATCCTGGTGCGTTTCCTTTTCAATTTTGTTGTGGCGTGGATTCTTGTGCATTTCCTCTACTACAAAAAGTCGAAGCGCATGGACTACTACGTTACGTTCATGCTCTTCTCGGCAACGATGTTCCTGCTCCTGTGTATGCTCGACAACGTAAAACTGCAAATCGGTTTTGCTTTGGGGTTGTTTGCCATTTTCGGCATGATTCGCTACCGGACAGAGACTGTGCCTATCCGCGAGATGACCTATCTCTTTGTGCTTATCGGGCTGAGCGTCATCAATGGTTTGGCGATGTCCGTCAGTTGGTCAGACCTTTTCTTGGTCAATATTCTCCTGCTCGGCGTGGCTGTGTTTTTCGAGAATTGGGGCGGATTGGCACATCGCTCGCAGAAGATTGTCCTCTACGAGAAAATCGAAAATATCGTCCCCGAGAGGCAGGCTGAACTCAAAGCAGACCTCGAAAAACGTCTCGGAAGACCCATCGAATCCGTTGAGATTGGGCATGTCGATTTCCTCCGCGATGTAGCCTATATCAAGGTCTATTACATGCTCCGCAAGGGCGAAACCAATACGATTGACTCTCAAGTAAAACCACGATGAAACGACTGATTTTCATACCGTTAGCCTGCTTGCTGCTTCTGCAGGCACCCCTCTCTGCGCAAGAGATTGTCAGCAATACCGACCTCACAGAGCAGAACGCCGAACTGCGTCTGTCTGCCGCCTACAGCCATGCCTTCAATTATGGTTTGGGGCTTTCGTTGGAGGAGGAGATACGCGCCCGCTTGGGGGGTACGTCGCCTGCTGCTTTCACACGCTCGCATACCTCATTAGCCATTGATTATGAGCCTATTCCGTATCTGAATATCGCACTCGGCTACACGCTGAAACTCTATGGCAACAAGGACTGGTCCGACCCTAACGAGTTTCTCCGCCACCGTGTGTTTCTCAACCTTACGGGGCAGGTGAAAATCAACCGTTGGAAACTCTCTTTGCGTGAACGTCTGCTGATGGACTGCCGCACTGACTCCGTCAATCCCGATGAGAAGAACGCCATCGACTTCACCATGCGCCATCGCGTGCAGGCGATCTATTCGATGTTCTCCAAGCCCATCAAGTTTCACGCCTGTTTGGAGTTGGCCAACACACTCAATGCCCCAACCGACTATCTAAATGCTTGTGGCACAACGCATTATGGTCAGTATCTGACCCATATCCGTCCCGAGATAGGTATGCGTTGGCGTATCGATAAGTGCAATAGCCTCTCCCTCTCCTATCGTTTCGATTATGGGTACAAACGCGACCTGAACATCAAGCGCAAGTCGGGCAATCTCGAACTGACCCACATCCGCGAATACAACCACCTCATCATTCTCGCCTACGAGTTTAATCATTAAGGTAATATCTCCGTATCAAGAGTAGGTGATTAGTAGGTGATTCTGCATAGGATACCAGTAGTTGCAGGGAAGTTGATGCCCTTCGTAGGGAAACGCAGGCGCATTGCCATAGGGAAAAACGTGAAATGTAAGGCAGGTTATTTTCCATGGAATAAACCCCAAGCCACCAGAATAGAGAAATATAATCAAACCAAACATAAACTGACCATGAAAAGAAATTCTTTCCTTATTCTCGGTATGCTGCTAAATCTGCTGAGTTTCAACGCAGTTGCAAGCGAGCAAACCGCACAATCCGTCAGAACGGTAACTTACACCGCTGACAACACTTCGATTTTCCCAAACCCCGAAAGAGGATTCTACGAAGAGGTGGAATGGAGAGGCACAGACAACTTGGATGATTACTATTTTGAAGAAGGGACCCAAAAAGGGCGATCGCTTCTTATGCGGTTGTATTACTTCGAAAACTATCGTACAACCGACCTGCCGCAAAGCGTACTGACACAAATCGGCAATGATATGGCGAAATTCCGCCAAAAAGGATTTAAGTGTATTCTCCGCTTTGCCTATACGGATAGTTCTAAAAAACCTTACCAAGACGCTTCCCCTGCTATTTGGAAGAAACATCTTGAACAACTCAAACCTGTACTACAACAAAATTCGGATGTTATCTATGTCGTGCAAGCCGGATTTTTAGGTGTCTGGGGAGAATGGTACTACTCGAATCAGGGTATCGGATACAAGATTCCCGCTGCTACCCGTACCGCCCTCATTAACGCACTATTGGATGCCGTACCTGCCAACCGCTGTGTGCAACTGCGTACACCGCTGTTCAAAACTGACTATAT
>JBNMHB010000144.1:0-3120 GCA_050872525.1 Bacteroidales bacterium
CATCAATGCCGTCTTCTTGTTTGACAATTTCGATGAGACGCTCGTAAGCCGCGACGCGCAAACGCTCATATTCCAGACTTTTTTCGAGTTGGGAAATGCGCTCTTGAAGTGCCAAAATGTTCTGTTTTTCCTCTGTCCTCATGTCGGTTTTGGGTTCTTTTTGCGGCAAAGATACATCTTTGTTTTGATTCTCGCAAGAGGCTTTCAGCCACTGCTGAATGTTTTGGTGGACGATACCCCATTTGCGTGCGGTCGCACGAGTATTGCAACCGTTGCTGTAATAATCACTGAGTACTAATATGGCACAACACCAACATTGATTAGCACTACAACAAAACAAAAAACTGCCTAACAACTTTACATTGTTAGACAGCCTCATTTGTGGAGCCACTGGGCGGACTCGAACCGCCGACCCACGCATTACGAATGCGTTGCTCTACCAACTGAGCCACAGTGGCAATTTTGCATTTGAAATATGGCTATCGTGCGAATGACAAGCAAACACTCCTGACAAGCAAACAAACAAGCAAACACTTCTGACAAGCATATTATCACAAGCAAGTATCACAAGCAAGCATACTGCCATTGACGAAAGCGGGTGCAAAGGTAATGCTTTTTTCGGAAATAAACAAGCGATTGGGCTTTTTTTTGCATATTTGGAATTATTTTTGTACTTTTGCCAAAGATTAGACTATGATGTTGCTCAAAAAGTACATATTTATAGGTTGTTGTCTCCTGTTGACAACCGGTGTGTATGCACAGTATCGCACCAAGACTATGGACAGCAATATCCGCACATTGCGGACGCAATATGCCGAGTCGGGCACCGTGCAGCGACCGTTTTTGGTGTTGCAAAACGGAGTGGTTGACGGCACGGATATGCAGAACACGTTGGATATCTCGTTCGATGAGATGAGCCACGACGTGCATTTCTACACCTACACACTTCTCCATCTGAACGCCGATTGGACAGAGAGCAATCTCAGCAGCACCGAGTATCTGAGTGGTTTTACCACACAGGATATCACCGACTATGAACACTCGCTCAACACCCAACGCGCCTATACGCACTATCGTTTTTTGTTCCCCAACGAGGATATGCAAGTGCGTGCAAGCGGCAACTACGCGCTGAAGATATACGAAGACGGCAACCCCGACCAAGTGGTGGCGTATGTATGTTTCTCGGTGGTGGAACCGCGTGTGGGCATTGGGGTGGAAGTGCGCGCTAACACATCCATCGAACTGAACGGACGCTATCAACAATTGGATTTGGACATCAATACTTCGGCTCTGCAACTGCGCGACCCAAACGAGATAAAGGTGGTGGTACGACAGAACGGACGCATTGATAATCAAGCCGTTCCGAGTAATCCGACCTATATAGAGGGGCAGCGACTGCGCTATCAGAATCAGCGTGCGCTTATCTTCGAAGGGGGAAATGAGTACCGCCATTTTGACGCCTATTCGGTGTACTTCGCGGGTGCGGGCATAGACCAAATACACTTTGACCATCGCGACTACCATACTTTCCTCTTTGCGGACGCGTTGCGTGGTGTGGGGGCTGAATGGTCGGGCGATGTGGTTACCGACAAATGTGGTACGCCATATATGCACGAATACGATGCCGATGGTCAGTATTTGGTGAACGCAGAACGCACATATAACGCAGATACTGAAGCAGAATATATGTGGGTGCATTGGACTCTGCCTGCCCCCAATCCGTGGTTTGACGGCACGGTGTATGTGGGCGGGGAACTATTCCAAAACCATTTAGGTGCCGACAATCGTATGCAATACGACAACGACCATCGTTGCTACTACCTCACACAATTGGTGAAACAGGGTGGCTACGACTATCAGTATTGGTTTGTGGAGAAAGGCAATGTGTCGGCAACGCTTCAACGCACAGAGGGGTCTCATTGGCAAACCGAAAACGAGTACACTGTCTGTGTGTACTATCGTCCGTTTGGCGGGCGATACGACCAATTGGTAGGTTATCAGGTAGTCAAATCCACCGAATAAATCTTACAAAATTGTTTTTATTACTTTGCAGGGATTGCCGACGGCTATGCTGTTTGCCGGTATGTTGTGCGTAACAACCGAGCCGGCACCAATGGTACAATTGTCTCCGATGGTTACCCCCGGCAGAATAGTAACCGACCCGCCTATCCAACAGTTATTACCAATCGTAACCGGTTCCGCCCATTCGCAACGCGAATTGCGTTCGGTGGGGTCTGTGCTATGGCAGGCCGTGTAAATTGACACGTTTGGACCGATAAAGGCGTCATCGCCGATAGTAACAAACGCTTCGTCAAGCACCGTAAAATGGAAGTTGGCAAAGAAACGTTTGCCAACACGAATATGCTTGCCATAGTCGCAATAAAATGGTTGATTGATAAACACTTGGTCATCGCAGGCACCCAATAAATTCCGCAACATACGACGGCGCCCCTCCAAATCGGTCGGACGGAGATTATTGTATTCCCAAATAACATCTTTGCACCGATTAAGTTCTGCCAACAACAATGATTCGCAAGCATCATACACTTGTCCCGCAAGCATTTTTTCTTTTTCTGTCATATACACCTATTCTAAATTCTGCCGCAAAGGTAGTGTTTTTTGTGCATATACACAACAACAGATTTTCACTTTAGTGGACTTTTTTCTTCTCCATTAATTTCTATCTATTCGCTAATTAGAGATTAGCCAATAGGCAAACCTGAGGCAGATAATAGAACAGAAGTGAGCGTCATCTAAGAATAGAGAATATACCATTTAACAAACGGAGTATTGTTTAAGACAAACGGAACGCGCAAGAACCGATACAAAAGCAGAGATAAAACATCAAATGGCACTATATTTGTACTATTATCTTTGTGCAACTCTACAATCAACATCTCCACAACAACTATAAATAACCACAAACTCTGTAACAACAAATAACTACAAAAACTATAGCAACTATAAATAACTATAACCTATCATTAGTGTCCCATTAAAAAAGGCTGTATTAAAAATTAATAAATAATTGCCCATTAGGGTCATTTTGTTCTTTGACATATTGTAGATTAACTCGGTTGAGCAGGTCTGTCAAATGGGAGTTGTCCGTTAGCGATATTC
>JBNMHB010000145.1:0-3071 GCA_050872525.1 Bacteroidales bacterium
CCTTGCTGCCTGTGTCAAGCATTTCGCAGGCTATGGCGCGTCTGAAGGCGGACGCGATTATAACACCACTTGGATTCCCGAGGTGCAACTCCGTGAGGTCTATCTCCCGCCGTTCAAGGCGGCTATTGATGCTGGCAGTGCTACTATCATGTGTGCATTCAACGATTTGAATGGTGTACCTGCATCGGCTAATCGCCATCTTAATGTTGATATTCTCCGCAACGAGTGGGGCTACAATGGTATGCTGGTGTCCGATTGGGCTTCATCGGCAAACATGATTGCTCATGGTAATTGTGCCGACCTTAAAGAGGCTACATTGCTCAGTATCAATGCACAGATGGAGATGGATATGGAGGGACACGGTTATCCGCGTTACCTAAAAGACCTGCTTGCCGAGGGGAAAATCACAGAGAAACAAATCGATGCTTGCGTGCGAGACATCTTGCGTCTGAAGTTCCGTTTGGGGCTGTTCGACAACCCATATTGTGCCATCGATAGTGCTGAGTTCTTTACGCCCGAAGCCCTCGCTGCGGCTCAACGTGCTGCCGAAGAATCCGCTGTCCTCTTGAAAAACAACGGCATTTTACCGATTAGCCCCCTCTCTGAGGGGGTTGGGGGAGTCTCTATATTCATCTGCGGTCCTCTCGCCAACTCTCAGCACGACCAAAACGGCACTTGGTGTTTCGACAAAGTCGATTCTATGACCGTAACGCCTCTGATGGCATTCCGAACATTGGCAAAAGAGGGCAAAATCCGCCTTATCGAGCAGACGGGCAAGCATTGGTCGCGCGAGGTCAATCCCGCCAATCTCGCCGAACTGACCCGAAAGGCGAAACAAGCCGATGTCGTGCTCTATTTTGGTGGCGAGGAGAGTATCCTTTCGGGCGAAGCACGCTGCCGTGCGCACCTCGACCTTCCGGGGGACCAATCTGTCCAACTCCGCGCTCTCAAGGCCACAGGTAAACCCGTTGTCCTGATTGTTATGGCAGGGCGTCCGCTCTGTATAGGTGCAGAAACCGACCTCGTGGACGCAGTTCTCTATGCTTTCCATGGTGGCACGATGCAAGGTCCTGCGTTGGCAAACATCCTCACAGGCGTGGTCGCACCGTCTGGGCGTCTGCCGATGACTTTCCCGCAAGCCGTAGGGCAAATCCCGATGTACTACAACAAGAAGAACACCGGTCGTCCCACTGACCACCCCGTTCTCATCAATCAAATACCCGTTGGCGCACCCCAGTTCTCGCTCGGCGAGTCCAGTTATTGGCTTGAGTATGGCGACAAACCTCTCTTCCCATTTGGCTACGGACTCACTTACACCACGTTCAACTATAGTCCTGTCGTACTTTCGGATTCAGTCCTGACGATGGGTAGCGGAAACACGATTACCGCCACTTGTACGATTACAAACACTGGCAACATTGAGGCAGTCGCAGTGCCGCAACTCTACCTTCGCGACTTGGTAGGGAGTCTTACGCGCCCCATTCGCGAACTTAAAGGTTTTGAGCGCGTCTCCATTCCCGCAGGGGAAAGTCGCGAAGTGTCGTTCTCGCTCACTGAATCCGATCTCGCCTATTGGCATCTGGCAAAGGGCATCACCTTGGGGGCAGACGGCAAATACGAGCATACCGCCGAACCGGGCGATTTCCTCCTCTGGATTTCCCCCTCTTCAGCCGAAGGCACACCTGCTCGTTTGGTCTTACAATAAATGTATTTAACCTATAAAATAAAAAAAATATGAAAACAAAATTACAATGTGTTGTGTTGCTTGTTTCTGCATTGATTTTCTCTATGCGGATTTCTGCAGAAGCCTCTTGTTCTGGTACGAGTAAAGGCGTGGACCCGTTTTACACAAACGCCGACAAGGAACATGCAGTTGCGTCGCTTGACAAAGGCTATGATTGGCATTTTGAAACGACGGCGGAAGGAGTGAAGGTCCAAATTCGTTTTTTGGATGCCCTTCCGGGAATGACTGCACCGGAGTTGTTTATGTTCGACGAGAATGGTGTTCTTATCGGCAATCCCATTCCTATGGCAGGGTGGAATGAGGGGATGCGAACCGTCAATCATACGATTACGGGTGTTTCTGATGGCACTGAACTGACCTTCCTCGTAAAAATGGCATTGGAAGGCGGGAAAGTCCTGTTTACCGAGCGTTTTATGTATGTAGTGGGGAGTTCGTGTGAAGAGGAAGATATGGCAGATCCGATAGTCGGGAGTTGTTCCGACACAAGTAAAGAGGTCGATGAGTATTATACCAAGAACGACCCTGCTGCGGCACAGGGGCAGGTGTTCACTCAAGGATATACATGGAAGGCATCTACTACTCAATCGGGTAAGGTCAATATTGAGGTGGTCTTCCATGATTATTTGCCGGGAATGACAGCCCCGAATTTGTTTCTTTTTGATGCGAACGGCGTACTTGTAGGAGACCCTGTCCCGATGCGTTGGTTGGGGGCAAAGGCATATTATACGCTTGAGGACAAACCAAACGGAACGGCACTATGTTTCTTGGTAAAACTTTCTTATGAATTGCATGTGCTCTTTACGGAGCGTGTTCATTATGTTGTCGGGCAGGATTGTGAGAAAACAGCGATTGAACATGTTCAATCCGCAGCATCTGCCTCTAAAAAAATAGAGAATGGACAACTCATCATCGTTCGCGACGGTATCCGTTACAATGCTATGGGGCAGGTTACGGAATAAATATCTTTTCAGTCATCTCCGCCCGAATAATGCGGACGGAGATGACATTTCCGTTGGAAACGGATAGATATATCTAATTAGGTAGAGACGTTCTTTTTGTATAATATGGATAAGACTTGTCAATCTGCCTTTTGTGATATGTATCATATTCTTAAAAATATACTACGAATGAAAAAACTCATTTGCCTTTTCTCTTTTTTGGGGGTGTTTTCCATTTCACTTTTTGCGCAGGGCAACCGCATCAAAAGTTAGCATTTTTTATGATTTGCAGTAAATAGTCCGGATTCATTGCCGCCATAAAAAGTTTTTTCTTAAGACTTCGTTTCTTTTTCCCGCTTTCTTCGTGGTTTTTGATAATTTGTAAAGCC
>JBNMHB010000146.1:0-2895 GCA_050872525.1 Bacteroidales bacterium
CATCTCTACCTGAGTCTTGGCATAACTGGTCTGCGCCCGCTGCAGGAAAATCTCCAAGATAAGGATAGTCCTATCCATCACCCGCACATGTCCCTGCTTGCCGTTAGACAATGTATTTAGTTCTCGCTCTATATTGCGCAACTGGCGGGGCGACAACTCGTCATCGAAAATAACGACGCTAACCTCCCCAACCTCTCCTTCAGAGGAGGGAGCAGGAGAGGTCTTGGTAATATACTCCTTTATCTCCTGCAACTTACCTTCGCCCACATAGGTACTTGTATTGGGTTGCTCAAGCCTCTGTACAAAACGCTTGACGGGTACAATATGGTTTGTATCCGCCAAGAAAGCCAACTCATCCAAATACTCTTTGGTGCGCTCTTCCGATTGTTCGGGGGTAATCAACCCCACCAACACTGCATAGACTGTTTCTTCTTTTATCTCAATCATGTGTTTGTTACCACTTCACTTTGTTCCTCCACACAAAGGAACCCTTCTATAACAATAAAAACAAAAGACAAAGGAACGCTTCACATCACGGATCGTTCCTCGTCTTATTGTGTATTGGTCTGCTTATGTGCCCCTTGTTCTATGTTCTGTCAGAACTGAACATCAGGTGCTTGTGCCGCTGTTGCATCTGCCTCGAAATAGGCTCTTTTCTCGAAGCCGAACATCGACGCAATAATGTTTTTAGGGAAACGACGGATATAGGTATTGAAGTCGCGTACCCCCTCGTTGTAGTTCTGTCGTGCCACAGCAATACGGTTTTCCGTTCCCTCCAACTGTGCTTGCAAATCACGGAAGTTCTCGTTTGCTTTGAGGTCCGGATAAGCCTCAGCCACTGCCATCAGTCGCCCTAATGCCGAACTTAATTCGCCTTGCGCCGAGCGGAAAGCCTCCAACTGTTCGGGCGTGGCATTGGTGGGGTCGATAGTTATCTGTGTGGCTTTTGCGCGGGCTTCAATCACCTCCTGCAAGGTAGAACTCTCGTGTGCAGCATAACCTTTCACCGTATTAACCAAATTCGGAATCAGGTCAGCACGACGTTGATAGTAGGTCTGCACATCGCCCCAAACGGTCTCTACAGTCTCTTCTTTGGTTACCATCTCGTTGTAGCAACCCACACTCCAAGTAGCCAGTACTGCCACTACAGCCAGCACCACAATCCACGGCATAAATTTTTTCATAATCTATCTGTTTTAGTTGTTAAATTGTACATCGTTTGTTGTACACTGATAAAAATCCGATGCAAAGATACACATTTTTTCTATATTTATTGGTACTCTTTGCTCTTTTTTGTATTTTTTCTGTGTTGCTATGTGTTTTTATATATTTCGCGGGCTTACCATTTGCCTCCGGCACCTCCGCCCATCGTGCTTCCGCCGCCCCAACTGCCACCGCTACTGCCGCCGCTGAATCCGCCACCAGAAACGGAACCGGTGCTGTGCGTCAGTCGTGGGATGGTGAATTTCTTTTCACTCTTGTATCCGCAATGCTTGCAACGCTTGGTGGCAAGTCCCACACCTGTAGCAGCATAGGAGGCGGCTACCAATGTCTGTTTGCGTGTGCTGAGTGTATGTTTGCCACACTTGGGGCATTTAGTGGCGCGATATGCCCGTACAGAAGCCACTCCGAAAATCCCAACGACAGCGGCAAGCAAAAACCACCAGAAAAAACTGTCATCATCTTCGCCGCTCTGTGTCTGACGGCGAGTTACCGACTTCATATTCAGCAATTCTTCCGGCGCATCGCCTTCGGAGCAGGTCTCATAGATACGCAACGCGCCAAGACACAATCCCTCGCCGTATTTCTCTTCGCGGAAAGAGGGAATCATATCTTCACTGATGATACGCTTGCAGACAGCGTCGGGCAATACCCCTTCGATACCTTGCCCCGTCATTATCCTGATGTCGTGAGAATCAAGCACAAAGCATATCAAGACGCCGGTGTTCTTTCCCTCTTTGCCAATCCCCCAGAGTTGGAATAATTGGCGGGTAAACTCAAACATATCCTGCTCGCCGATACTCTCTATCGCCACTACTGCCAGTTCCGCCAAGGTGTTGCTCTCTATCATCGCGGCGCACTTATTGAGATAGGCAACGTCCTCGCTGCCGATGATGTTATCCGGATTGCTCACATACTCTCCTTGTCCAATTGTTTTCGGATTCGGCACTTCGCGGGGCGTATAGGTCTTTCCGAAACCAACTATCGGAACCAACAAGAACACCCCTATTATCATACAAGACACAATCTTTTGGCCTGCTTTTCTGAATGTATTGTTCTGCATTGCAAATTGATTTTTCTCTTCAGGGGGCAAAATTACGAATAATTTCTGAATTATGCAACCCCCAAAGAAAGAATATAGATTTCGATATATAAATCAGAATGCAAAAAGGGGTAAACATGCAGACAATGGAGGACATGTTATGAATTATGAATGTTCTACGTTTTGTACCATAAAATCTTTATTTATTTTTTTACATTCTATGAGCAACCTTTTTCCGTGTAAGACACACATCAGTAGTAATCAACAAAAACTACACGCTACAAGTATCCTGAAATTGCAGAACCACCCGATAGCCCAGCATCCTATGCTGAATCACCTACTAATCACCCACTAATCACCTACTAATCACCCACTCTTGATACGGAGGTTATTCGGTGATTGATTTCGTACTTGATTCATTTGACTTTTGTGGTTATCTTGAGTACTTGTCGTTGGTTGTCGATTTCGATTTTGCCGAGGCGTTGCAGTACGGACTGCCCGAGGAGCAAGGGGGCGCGTTGGTTGCCGACCACCGAAGCACGGACGGCTTTGAGTTCCAAACCACCGAAGTCAATCTTCTGCAAAATGATGTTGGTGCCGATGGAGATACTGCCATCGGCAGTGATATAGGC
>JBNMHB010000147.1:0-2857 GCA_050872525.1 Bacteroidales bacterium
CATTGAAAATCACCTATTTATATGGTATAATCGTTCATTCCCGGCGAATACGAAAACGAATCACAAAACCGGAAGTATTCGCCAAAACTCGTCAGCCATACTATCGTCCTATTTTGTCCTATTTTGATGCGGTTGCCCTGCAAATTAAGGTTTAATATATGCAGAGTAGGCACAAACAAAAAGCGGGACTGCCCAAAGACAATCCCGCTCTATGAGGTAATACTACCCTATTTATCAGATACCCAGTTTCTTGCGAATATCCTTTGGAATGGCATCTTTATGCACCAAGATATCGTTGGTTTTGTACTTCATAAACGCCTCCGAGATATACCAAATACCTTTGTAATCACTCTTTTGCGTTCCCCACGAATTCTTAATCATATAGTAGCGTTTGCCGTTTTGGTCTTGCGCCGTACCGAAGATTTGCATTCCGTGGTCGTCGGTAGTCTCCCAACTGTCGTATGCCTGCTGGCGCATCTCTTGCGTAATCTCCATCTCGGGCAAAGGTCTCTTGGTGAGTTCCTCTTTTTTGTCCTGCTCCGTCAGTCCGAGCCAGTGGGCAGCATCACTTCCCATCAGGTCTGCACCCTTGTCGGCATCAGGCACAACACCAATACCTTTGCGTGTGAAACCAGTCTCGCTCACATCTGCTGCCCACGCCAAAGTGTAGCCCTTCGACAAAGCGTTGTCGATGATACGCATCAGTTCGTCGATAGGCACGTTGTACATCCGGTCCATGCGCCAGTTGTCGGGCACTTCGAGGGCGAAAGTGGTGTAGAACGGGTGGTGGGTATATGAGGTAAGGCTCACATAATCATCGGCGTTCAGCCCAAGCGATTGCACAAACGACTGCGGTGTATATTCCTTGCCGTTGTAAGTGAATTTCTCGGGACATTCGCCCAGATAGGTGTCATAGATAGATTGCAAGCCTTGTTTCCAGACGGGGGAGAGTTTTTTGAGGCGACTTGAGGTAAGCGCATTCACGTATCCTGCTGCCACAGCGTCCAACTCTGAGTGTACGGGGAGGGTATCAGCGGGGGTGCTACCATACTTAATACCGGGCATCACCGACTGCGGAACCATACCATAATTTTTCAGGCAATAGATAACATCATACGCCGAACCGCCGGGTGCAAACTCCGCGTTGCCATACATACGCACCACATACTCTGCCCTATCCATCATCGTGCGGCTCACCACATACATCTCGCTCAGGTCATGCTCACCTTTGCCCATACGGAGCAATTCGCTTTCAAGAAAACCAATAGTGGAAAATGCCCAACAAGTGCTGCTGCGGTGTTGGTTTTTAACGGGAGTGATACCTACGCTGTCAATGGTCGTAAAACGGAAGCCTTCTATGCTATCCGCTTTGGCTGCGGGTTCGGTCTGCGCCGAAACACTCAATGCCATAGCCGCAAGCGCGGCAGAGAAAAGAATTTTTTTCATATAAATAAATTATTTAAGGTCGTTTATATATACAAAAAGAGGTCGTCTAACGCACCGTTAAACAACCCCTGTCTTTTTAGATATTCGACGAATTACATATCGTCATGAGCATGCAATTGTTGTACATACTTTGCTTTTTCCATTTTCGCACGTTTCACCACGGAAGGTTTGTCGAATTGTTGGCGACGACGCAGTTCTTTCACCACACCTGTCTTGTCGAATTTGCGTTTGAATTTCTTAATCGCGCGCTCGATGTTCTCACCTTCTTTTACCGGTACTACTATCATTGCATACACCTCCTTTTCGTCGGAACTCTCCCCGCAACGGATGAGGTTGCCCAGTTGTTCCTTTGTAGCGGATGTTTAAGTCTCCCGCCTGACCTTTAATTAGTTTTCTATTAGTACCCAGAGCCGGGGTCGAACCGGCACGGTTTGCACCACTGGTGTTTGAGACCAGCGCGTCTACCGATTCCGCCATCTGGGCATTGCTTACCGCCAAAAAGCAGTGTTAAAAACATCTCTCTGACAAAAGCGGGTGCAAAGGTACTGCATTTTTTTGATATACGCAAACATTAAACGCATTTTTCTTCAAAAAATTTGCTATCACAGGAAAAATATAGTACTTTTGCGGTGTAAAATGGAAAATAAAGATGAAAATCACGCTTCTTGTGGTGGGTAAAACCACCGACAGCCGACTTCAAACGATGATAGACGACTATCTGCAACGTCTCAAACACTATCTCCCTTTTGAGATAGTGGTTGTTCCCGAACTCAAAAATGCCAAATCCCTCACCCAAGACCAACAGAAACAAGCCGAGGGCGAACTGATTCTAAAAAATGTCAATCCCGCTACCGAACTGATTCTGCTCGATGAACACGGCAGTGAATACCGTTCGATGGAGTTTGCGCAATGGTTGCAAAAAAAGATGACTGCAGGGCGCGATGTGGTCTTGGTGGTAGGCGGTCCATATGGCTTTGCGCCTGCCGTCTATGCCCGTGCCAACGGGAAAATATCGCTCAGCAAGATGACCTTTAGCCACCAAATGATACGCCTGCTGTTGGTTGAGCAAGTGTATCGCGCAATGACTATACTGAGAGGAGAACCCTATCACCACGAGTGAGTTTTTACATTTTTCTTCTTTCTCTGCCGTAATATGGCATTATGAAAGCATAATTTTGCAGCGCAAAAGAGAAAAATCTTGTGCATTACACCTGGTGTATTGCGCGTTGATGATGTCCTTGTTGCAAGAATAAGCAATCATAGTCCATTCAATTTTTATCAACAAAATGCAACTTGTATTTGGCAATATGCAAAAATTGTTGTACCTTTGCGAGGTAAAAATACAAAAGGCGTTTATTGACGCTTGTTTTGGTGTCCTGAATCCTGCAAGATTTTTAAGCCGCCCAAAACA
>JBNMHB010000148.1:0-2837 GCA_050872525.1 Bacteroidales bacterium
AGGAGTGTCTCTATGTGCCCAATGGCGGCGAAACCAACATCACAGATGACAATACCTACACCAAATATGGCACAGGCGAAAAAGCTGCAGCCGAAATGAAGTTGCTCCGTTATTCGTATCTCAACCATTCATATAGTACGCATGCCACCGACAAATGGAAAGCAGAAAAAGACGCTTCTTCCGGCAGTTCGTACTACGACATAATGGCACGCCAAATGGGTTACCGCTTTGTCCTCACCGACGGCACCTACCCCACCCAAGCCACCGCAGGCAAAAACATGCATATATCGCTCAAAATCAACAATACAGGCTACGCACCTCTCTACAACGAGCGACACGCCTACATTGTCCTGAAAAACACCACCAAAACCTACTCGGTTCAATTGCTATCCGACCCGCGCAGTTGGCGACCCGACCAAACGACAGCCATCACGGAAGACCTATCGCTGCCCGCAGATATGGTGGCAGGCACCTATGATCTGTATCTTCATCTGCCCGATGCCGACAGCCGCATTGCCGCCAATCCCGCCTACGCCGTGCGTATGGCAAACACCGATATCTGGGATCCCGCCACAGGCTACAACAGCCTCAATGCACAGATAACCATCGCTCCCGCCACACCGCAGCAGGAGAATACCGCCTCTTGCAACTGTCTCAATCTGACATTTCTTTAGAAACTCACACTGACCCACACACCAATTTTTCTACATATTGCGGCATTTTATGCTTGTGCAAACAAAGGAAACGCTGTAACTTTGCAGCGTTATAGTTGCGTATGCATATATGCACAAAATATCGGGTGGATATCGGGTGGATATCGGGTGGATAAGCCGTCTAACCTATAACCATCCTATAACCAACCTATAACGATCCTATAACAAACAAGGCAAATAAACTACTAACATATAATCATTATGAAAAAAGCACTTAACAAACTGACTGCTCCCAAGAGCGTTGCTCCCGAGAGAATTATCCAATTCGGCGAAGGAAACTTCCTCCGCGCTTTTGTAGATTGGATTATCTGGAATATGGACGCAAAGACCAATTTCAACGGCTCTGTGGTTGTAGTACAACCTATCGAACGCGGTATGGTAGATTGGTTGAACGGGCAGGATTGTTTGTATCACGTCAATCTGCAAGGGCGTCTGAATGGCGAAGCAGTCAATTCGCTGGAGCGTATTGATGTTATTTCTCGCGCACTGAACCCCTATTCACAAAATGCCGCTTTTATGGCATTGGCAGACCAACCGGAGATTCGTTTTGTCATCTCCAATACCACCGAGGCGGGTATCACCTTCGACCCCGCTTGCAAGTTCACGGATGCTCCGGCAAGCAGTTACCCCGGTAAGTTGGTTCAACTGCTCTATCGCCGTTACAAGACTTTCAACGGCGACCCGAAAAAAGGTCTTATCCTGATGCCTTGCGAGTTGATTTTCCTGAACGGACACCACCTCAAAGAGTGCATCTATCAATACATCGAGTTGTGGAAAGAAGACCTCGGGGCCGACTACGAGGGATTCAAGGAGTGGTTCACTAAATACAACTATGTCTGCGCCACTCTCGTGGACCGTATTGTGCCGGGCTTCCCGCGCAAAGACATTGCGGCTATCCAAGAGAAAGTGGGCTATACCGACAACCTCGTTGTGCAAGCCGAGATTTTCCACCTCTGGGTAATTGAGAAACCGGAAAATATGTCTATCGACGAACTGCGCGAGGAGTTCCCAGCCGAGAAAGCCGGTCTGCATGTGCTGATTGCCGAGAGCGAAAAGCCCTACCACGAGCGCAAAGTTACGTTGCTCAATGGTCCTCACACGGTGCTGTCGCCGGTGGCATACCTGAGCGGTATCAACATTGTGCGCGATGCTTGCAACGACCCCGTTATCGGAAAATATATCCACAAAGTGCAGTTCGAGGAGTTGATGGAGACCCTCAATCTGCCTATGGACGAGTTGCGCCAGTTCGCAAGCGATGTGTTGGAGCGTTTCAACAACCCGTATGTGGACCATCAGGTTACATCGATTATGCTCAACTCGTTCCCGAAATTCGAGACCCGCGACCTGCCCGGTTTGAAGACTTACTTGGAGCGCAAAGGTCAGTTGCCTAAGGGTTTGGTTCTCGGTTTGGCGGCTATCATCACCTACTACAAAGGCGGCACGCGTGCTGACGGTGCACCTATCCAACCCAACGACGCTCAGGAGATTATGGATCTGCTTACTCAACTCTGGGCTACCGGTAACACGCGCAAAGTGGCAGAAGGTGTACTCGGCGCAACCGACATCATCTGGAAAGAGAGCAAGCAGAACCTCAACGAAATACCCGGCTTGACCGATATGGTAGAGGGTTTCCTCAACGATATTCAGTCGAAGGGCATGGTAGAGACCGTTAAATCGATTCTCTAATATATAATAAGGAGTACGGAAAAAGGGAGGAGCCAATCACTCTTCCCTTTAACTATCAACTATCTCAACTGCACTAAACACCCAACTCTCAACACTCAACTACAAATGACGAACATACTGAAAATCAACCCCGCCGACAATGTAGTCGTGGCTATCCTTCCGCAAAAGAAAGGCGACTGCATTGAGGTGGACGGACAGCGGATAAGCCTCCTTGAGGACGTCCCTGCCGGACACAAGATTGCTATCAAAGATTTGAAAGCAGGCGAGAATGTCATCAAATACGGTTTCCCTATCGGGCACGCCAAAGAAGACCAACCCGCCGGCTCGTGGATGAACGAACACAATATCAAGACCAACCTTGCCGGCTTGCTGTCTTACGAATACCACCCGAAAGAGGTAGTGCTATCTATCCCTGACGAGCATCGCACATTTATGGGC
>JBNMHB010000149.1:0-2802 GCA_050872525.1 Bacteroidales bacterium
ATAGAACATCTGAACAAGACCATCGGCAAGCAACAAGTGTTGCGGGATATATCGCTGTCAATCAACGATGGCGAGGTGGTCGGATTGCTCGGTCCCAACGGCGCGGGCAAGTCCACACTGATGAAGATACTTGTGGGGCTATGGGAAGAGAACAAAGAACAAAGAACAAAGAATAAAGAACAGTGCGTCATCGAAGTGCCGAAAGAGATTGGGTATCTGCCGGAACAGAATCCGCTATACGAGGAGATGTATGTGGCAGAGTATCTGCTGTTTATGGCTCAGTTGAACAAAGAACAAAAGACGAAAAGCAAAGAACGGGTGGAGGTGCTGATTGAGCGCGTGGGACTGACACCGGAGCGGCATAAGAAAATAGGACAGTTGAGCAAAGGATACAAACAACGTGTAGGCTTGGCACAAGCCCTGTTGGGCGACCCCGACCTGCTGATATTGGACGAGCCGACAACAGGTTTGGACCCCAACCAACTGACAGAGATACGCAGTCTGATACGCGAATTGGGGAAAGACCGCACGGTGATACTCTCGACACATATCATGCAGGAAGTGCGGGAGATGTGCGACCGCGTGGTGATACTCGACCACGGACAGATAAAAACCGATATGCCGATAAGCGAGATAGACGACTTGGAAAAACTATTCCACGACAAGACAATAGGGCAGTAATGACCTCGCGGCGGAAACGATGACAGAACATTTTAATTGCAGAACAAGTGAGCGAATTTGATATACGACAACAGATGACGGAGAAAGAGCAGGACAATGCCTTGCGTCCGTTGCGCTTTGCCGATTTCGCGGGACAAAGCAAGGTGGTGAGCAACCTGCGTATCTTTGTGGAAGCGGCGAAAATGCGTGGCGAGAGTTTGGACCATGTGCTGCTTTTCGGTCCTCCGGGATTAGGCAAGACCACGCTGAGCAATATCATTGCCAACGAGTTGGGTGTGGGCTTTAAGGTTACCTCCGGACCTGTGCTGGACAAGCCCGGCGACTCGGCGGGATTGCTGACCAGTTTAGAACCCAACGATGTGCTTTTTATAGACGAGATACACCGTTTGTCACCGGTGGTGGAAGAATATCTATACTCGGCAATGGAGGACTATCGTATTGATATTATGATAGATAAGGGGCCTTCGGCACGCACGATACAGATTGATTTGAACCGCTTTACGCTCATCGGTGCCACGACACGGTCGGGCTTGCTGACCTCGCCGTTGCGTGCGCGTTTCGGTATCAACTGCCACCTTGAGTATTACGATGCCGACATCTTGTCTGGAATTGTGGCGCGTAGTGCAGGACTGCTCGGCGTACATATCGACAGTCTGGCAGCCGGCGAGATAGCCCGCCGTAGCCGTGGTACGCCCCGTATCGCCAATGCGCTGCTGAGGCGTGTGCGCGACTTTGCGCAAGTGAAAGGCAATGGTGCCATCGATTTGGATATTGCGCAATATGCGTTGGAGGCACTGAACATCGATACTTTCGGACTCGACCAGATAGATAATAAATTGCTCTGCACGATTATTGACAAGTTCCAAGGCGGACCTGTGGGACTTAATACGATTGCCACTGCCATGGGCGAGGACGCAGGGACGATAGAAGATGTGTATGAGCCGTATCTGATAAAAGAGGGATTCATCAAACGCACGCCACGAGGACGGGAAGTTACCGAATTGGCATACAAGCATTTGCATAAAACACCGTACCAACGGGACAACCAACAGACATTGTTCTGATGTCTGATGAAAATTTACAAATGGAACTTATGTATCTGTATCGCGCTGTTTTTATAGATTGGGACGACACCATAGGCGATTGGGGACAGGTTGCGCGGAAGTCGCAGCGGGAATTATACAACAAATATCATCTGGCGGAGTGGTTTGAGACCCCCGAAGAGTGGTTTGAAAAATACAACACGCACAACACCGAGTTGTGGGTGCGCTATGGCAAAAACGAGATTACCAAAGACTATCTGTATCTCGACCATTTTCTGTTTCCGCTCTGCCAACAGATAGGTATCAAGACCGACATGGCACCGCAGCGTTTACGCGAGATGGCGAAGAAGATGGCAGACGAATATGTCTATCTGACCAACACCTATTGCCGGCTGATGACCGACGCCGAGGAAGTGGTGCGCTATCTGGCAAACAAATATCCGCTGACGGTGGTGAGCAACGGGTTTGTGGAATGTCAGTATCACAAAATGGAACACACCGGGCTGCTGCCATACTTCAAACATATCGTGCTGAGCGAGGAGGTGAATATCCAAAAGCCCAATCCGCAGATTTTTGAGAAAGCGATGGCGATGAACCGCACGGAAATGCCTGATTTACAGAAGGATGAAGTGGTAATGATAGGCGATAGTTACACCAGCGATATTGCCGGAGCAAAGGCGGCGGGGATAGATTCGATATGGGTATTGGCTGGCGAGGCGACCGATGAACAACGCAAAGACGCCACCTATATTGTGCCACATCTGCGCGATGTGATGACTATTCTATGACAATTTGGCAGACAGAACGCCGTTTGGCATACCTATTGCGTATAGTAAAGCGGCGATATTGCCCATATATAAATAAGGAGAACTATGAGTAAGAAACATAAACACGAGCAACCGGATATGGAAGAAAATAAGATGGAACAACCTCAGACAGAGCAACCCGAGGTGGAAAAAGAGGAAACACAGGCACAGGCAGAAAACGAACAAACCGAACAGGCACCGCAGGAAGATGTGGCTGCCCTGAAGGCGCGTATCGTGGAGTTGGAAGACAAGAACTTGCGTCTGATGGCGGA
>JBNMHB010000150.1:0-2727 GCA_050872525.1 Bacteroidales bacterium
AAAATATATGAATTTTGCATATCTTTACGTTTGTAAAGTGACTGCAAAAATCAATCCGTTGACTCGAAAAATCTGCGTAACTGACTAATCTACAAATATTTCAAAGAACAATTCCTGATTTTAATGGGACAGTAGTGATATTTCGATTTCTTTGAGGCTTGGAGCCAACTCGGAGAAGGAGAATCACAATATCCCGACACGGATTTATCGTTGAGTTCTCCGAGAACGGACGCGAATGGGTTACTGTATATGACCAGGATAAAAAGCAGAAATACAACGAGCGTGTCCGTTTCACATATATAGTGTCCTCTATTTGGACGACATCGTTCTCCCGCCGACGATGAGATGCAACTCTCTTTCTTCTGGGGAAATGGTATGACGCTCAAAAAAAAGAGTCGTCCGGCGCGGCGGTGAATCCTACCACCGAACCCGACGGTGTCGATGCCTGCTTCGACGAACTGACGGCGGAGAACCACTATATGCTAATCAAAAAAGTGATGAAACCTACCAAAGTTACCAGCGACTATACGGATGATAATCCTCTCTATGGAGACGCAGAAGGCAAGGCAACTTGGGCGGGGAAGGTTACTGTAAAGAACGAAGGTGATGATGCGATTGCTGCCAATGTGGAAAAACTCATAATAGAATCTGCGTCAAAGGATATTACCACCACAATGATGGAGTTCATAATTCCGGAGGCAATTGCTGTCGGAGAAGAAAAAACATTCGACCTTTCTGTGCCTGTTCAATCAGTGGACCCTTCTATCGCAATACGAGCAAGGATATAACTGCTGAGAATGTGCGAATTTTGTTGCAGAATACAGAAGATGCAACCATAGCAACCGATTTGACGTTTACCCAAGAGGCTGCAATGGAAACGGTGATTAATATATCTGACTATGTTTTGAAAATGGCAGCAACTTCCAATACTTTTGTAGAATTGACCTTTGTGTTTGATAAACCATTTGTCTATACAGGTAAAAATCTGCGCGTTATGATGGCATGTGAGAAACAAAATGTATATGGTGGTACGGCTTGGGGTTGTGAAACGACAACGGAAAATTCGGTTATATACAAGAGCAATGATACGTATGATACCTACAATTCCAAGACTACGGGTAGCGGAATAAAGACACTTCCTATCGCCAAAATCGGCTTTGCGAAGGAAGTACCTACTATCTCCGGTGAGGTGATATTGGCAAACGGCGATAAAGCAGGTGCAGGTAGGAAGATTGAAGCAAAGAGCGGAAACGTGATTTATACCACTACCACCACCGCAGAAGGCACCTATAGCGTTGCCATCATGCAAGACGCACTTACCTACGATTTGTACTTGGATGGCGTCAAAGTGCACGAAGGTGTTGTTCTCAATGAGACCACTTTGGTGGATAACACGGTAGTGGTGAACATCACCGAACAAAGTACAGGCACCGGTTGCCAACAAGTTGCAGGCTATCCGAATACTGTCCGTAAAGTGCTTATTGACGGACACCTCTATATAGAGCGCGGCGATAAGATGTATGACATCAATGGTCAGCGAGTAAAATAACCAAATCCTTTTTTGCAAACGAGTAGTACTTACGAGATTTATAGACCTATACAACCCACAAGTATTACTAACCCGTATCATTAACCGGTACCACTTATAGGTACTACGTATTTGCGAGAACTACGATGTGATTTCTATCCGTCGTAGTTCTTTTTTGCACAAAGCAGTCCGTATCGGGTCGTTATCGGGTGATTATCGGGTTATTAGTAGGTGATTCAGAAAGAGATAAGCAAGGGATAAGCAAGGGATACACAATGTTCCCCCTGCCCATATATTACCATCCCACAAAAATAAGAAAAAGCGCAAAGCACTGCTTTGTGAACGTCAGCGAGCGCGCTTTTTCTTATTTTCCTCTATCAACACATAGTCTGCCCCTCCCTAATAAACGTTGTATAAAATATTTGCGTAGTTTCCAAAAAAATAGTACTTTTGCCACGAATTTATAATCGGTAGGTATAACTATTATGTGGTGATGATTGTCGTAATTAAGATGTATAACTAAATATGTGTATTTGATGGGAAAAAACTCTTTTCGTTTTTGGTGGAAAAATAGTCGCAATATCGCTTTGCCGCAGTCGGCATTGCCTTGTTTGACGGCGATAGTACTTTGTATCGGACAAGACGGTTTTGTCTGGTGGCTCGCGTTGCCTGTCCTGTTGGGTGTGTGTGCCGCTCATCTGGGTATGAACCTCGCGGACGACTATTTTGATTATAAACACGACTCCCGTATCCGTTCAGAGTTGTCTTCCACCAGTATCCGTGCGCGTATGGAAAAGTGCCACTATATCCGCAGCGGGGAGGCTACAGTGGAGTCGTTGGGCAGGGCGGTAGTCGGTTTCTTGGGCTTTGCCGCGTTGATGGGGTTGATTATCGTGCCGGTACAATGGTGGTTGCATGGTTGGGTGGCTGCTTTGGGCGTTATGTTGTATGCGGTGTTGGGGTTGATTGTGGGCGTGAACTATTCGGGCAAACCTTTTGAATTGGGGTTTCACGGCTTAGGCGAATTGGTTATCGGTGTGATGTTCGGCCCGCTCAATATGTTGGGTGTGCAGGCGGCTATGACTGGTGTAATATTCTCATTACCAATGCTTTGTATGAGTATTGCGGTGGGGTGCCTCGTGATAAATATCGTGTATGTCCACTCGGTGATGGAGGTGAATGCCGATGCCGAATTGGGT
>JBNMHB010000151.1:0-2571 GCA_050872525.1 Bacteroidales bacterium
TATGGTTCGTGTTCGTTTCGCTCCCAGTCCCACGGGGGCATTGCATATCGGCGGTGTGCGTACCGCTTTGTACAACTACCTTTTTGCGCGTCAGCACGGAGGGGAGATGTTGCTACGTATAGAAGATACCGACTCCACACGTTTCGTGCCCGGGGCAGAGGAATATCTCATCGAGGCACTCGACTGGCTCGGCATCAAGATAGATGAAGGAATCTGCAAAGATGCGCCCAACGGAAAGGGTGCGCATGGTCCGTATCGTCAGAGCGAGCGACGCGAGATTTATCATCAGTACGTGAAACAACTGCTTGATTCGGGGCATGCCTATATTGCTTTTGACACGCCCGAAGAGTTAGACGCCAAGCGTGCGGAAATACCTAATTTTCAGTACGATGCACGCACACGTACGCAGATGGTCAATTCGCTCACACTCGCCAAAGAGGAGGTGGACGCGCGTATTGCCCATGGCGAAAAGTATGTGGTGCGTTTTTTAGTAGAGCCCAACGAGGATATACACGTTCACGACCTGATACGCGGCGAGGTGGTTATCAACTCGAATATCTTGGACGACAAAGTGCTGTACAAGTCAGCCGATGACCTGCCTACCTACCACTTGGCAAACATTGTGGACGACCACCTGATGGAAATCACGCACGTCATTCGTGGCGAGGAGTGGTTGCCGTCCGCTCCGCTGCACGTGTTGCTCTATCGTGCTTTCGGTTGGGCAGACACCATGCCACAGTTTGCGCACCTGCCCCTGCTGCTCAAGCCCGACGGCAACGGCAAACTCAGCAAACGCGACGGAGACCGACTCGGTTTCCCTGTCTTCCCGTTAGAGTTTCACAACCGGAAAGACGGCACTGTCTCGTCGGGCTACCGCGAGAGCGGATACTTCCCCGAGGCGGTTATCAACTTCTTGGCACTATTGGGCTGGCACAACACCGGCGACCAAGAGATGTTTACGATGGACGAACTGATTCAGCAATTCTCGCTCGACCGTGTCAGCAAGTCGGGGGCGAAATTCGACTACGAGAAAGGCAAATGGTTCAACCACCAATACCTGCAACTGAAAAGCGACGAAGAGTTGGCAGACCTGTTTATGCCCGTATTGGAGCAACATGGCGTGAGACCTCCCCTGACCCCTCTTCAGAGGAGGGGAATGCAGAGTCGACAAAGACTTTCAAAGAAAAGGTAGCCAGAGTGATAGGACTCACCAAGGACCGTGTGAACTTCGTACCCGAACTATGGGAGCAGGTGAATTTCTTCTTTGTTGCCCCCACGGAGTACGATGAGAAATCGCTCAAAAAACGCTGGAAAGAGGATAGTCCGCGCCATATGCAAGAATTGTCGGCACTCTTGGAGAAACAAGACGATTGGTCGGCAGAGGCATTGGACGCCCTTGTGATGCCATGGATTGCAGAGAAAGAGTATGGCGTAGGTATCGTGATGAACGCTTTCCGTATCTGTTTGGTGGGTGCGGCGCGTGGTCCGCATATCTGGGCTATCACCGACGTACTCGGCAAAGAGGAGACACTCCGCCGTGTAAAAACCGCATTGGAGAAAATACCACACCTTTCCTGATTATGATATTGATTTTCAGCGCGCCCAGCGGAGCGGGCAAATCGACATTGGTAAACTACCTGCTCGGCAAGCGCCACGACCTTGAGTTCTCTATTTCCGCCACCACCCGCGCACCGCGCGGGCAGGAGCAGAATGGCAAAGAATACTATTTTATCACCAACCAAGAGTTTGAGAAACTGATTGCAGAAAACAAACTTGTGGAATGGGAGCAAGTCTATTCCGGCACCTACTATGGCACGCTCAAGAGTGAGATTGAGCGCATTGAGAACGCCGGACATCATGTCGTTTTTGATGTGGACGTGAAAGGCGGAATCAACCTGAAGCGTATCTTCGGCGACAGAGCCAAGTCGTTTTTTGTGGCACCGCCCTCAGTGGAGGAATTGCGCAAACGCCTTATCGGTCGGGCTACCGACAGCATGGAGAAGATAGAGGAGCGCGTTGCCAAGGCTGCCACCGAGATGCAAGACGCCTCGCATTTCGATTGTATCATCGTGAACGACAACCTCGACTCTGCCAAAGCCCAATTAGACAAAGAGATTGCTGCCTTCTTGGGATAATACGCTGAATATCTGCGCAATTTAATTCATATCCAAACTTGAACATTGGTGTCTACGGCGGTTCGTTCAACCCTGTCCATTTCGGGCATGTCGGGTTGGCAAAGTGGGTAACAGAGCATACCGACTTGGACGAACTGTGGATATTGGTCAGCCCCAATAACCCGCTGAAAAACAGACATATACTCGCCGATGAGCAGGTCAGGTTGGAGCAAGTGCGCCATGCCGTGGCGGATATTCCGCACGTGAAAGTGTCGGATTTTGAGTTCCACCTGCCCCGTCCGAGTTACACCGCCGATACCCTCCGCGCACTGAGCCGGGCCTATCCCGACAATGTGTTCACCCTAATCATCGGGGAGGACAACCTCGCCATCTTCGACCACTGGCGCGATTGGGAATATATCCTCAGCCACTATCGTCTGTTTGTCTATCCCCGACA
>JBNMHB010000152.1:0-2525 GCA_050872525.1 Bacteroidales bacterium
AATCTGAAATAATTGTTGTATCTTTGCGTATGGTTTTGAAGTTTTTGTTTTGTCTTCTTTTTGCACTATAAAGATACTCATTTTTTGTGAGTTACACAAACTTCAAAACCTTTTTTGTTGAATAAAATAGTTTAATAAACTGACACCATATTTCACTTGCGAAACTTCAGTCCCTTATACTTTATTACCGACTTGTCGAAAATATAACGAGGAATAAAATCAGTAATTTGAGCGAAAATATATCGTCCGATATGCATATTTTGTTGTTTTTGACGGCAAAATTACTCAAACACTTTCAAATCAAAAAATTAAAGAACGCTTGTAACTGCATAAATATCAGTTAGTTACAACAGTATCGCGACAATTTATCGTAACAGTAGTAATTCATAATTCAGTGTGAGGTGGGTGTATCTGTGGAGGTGGAGGCGGTAGGAGATGAGGGCGTCGGTGAGGTTGTTTTGGGCTTGAAGAAGGGTGGCTTGGGCGGTAAGCAGGTCGGTGATGTTGCTTGTGCCGGCGTGATAATTAACTCTCGAAAGGCGATAGTTCTCGCGGGCAATGTCTAATGCGTGCCGGTTTTCCGATACCAATAGATAAGATTCTGTCATCTTGTCATATATCTGTTGGGTACGCAAATCAAGCATTTCGTTGAGTTGTGATTGCTCTAAACGTGCTTGCTCGATAGCGATGTTGCTTTCGTGAATCTTGTGCCCGGTTTCCCACCAACCGGTGAGCGGCACGGACACCGAGACAAAGACTGCGCCATTGCCGTTTTTGCTGCCTAATCCGCCCCGTAGGAAATTGGCTTGCACATTGCTATAGCCATAGTGCGCACCCACTGCTACTTGTGGCAAGGCATCTGCGATGATCATCCGGCGTTGCAATTCGGCAGCGCGGACTTGGAGTACAAGGAGAGCGGATTCGGGGGTATCGGTTTCTTGGATGTTTCGCAGAGCGGGGACTTGCATGGCAGAATCGGTGTGTATTGACTCCGGTTGCAGGCGTGCATACCCTTTATCCGGCGAGTTGGAGGAGGGGAAAACCGATTGCCACAAGGCGCGTTTTGCCAATGCCAGTCCGTTCTCTAATTGTATCCGAGTCCGATGAATCTCCGATTGACGCAGTTCCACCTGCAGAAGGTCGGTTTGGAGTGCCAGTCCCGCATTTACAGCCACTTGCACGGTACGATGTACCGAATCTAACAGGTCAGCAACGGCATTGAGCGTCTGTTGCTTTTCGCTCAGTCCGACCACCAACCAATAACTTTCTTCCACCTGTTCCAACAAATCGCGTTCGGTAATCTCGGTTTGCAACTGTGCAGCCTCCACTCCCACCTGTGCCAATTGGTTGCCCGCCACAATCTTTCCGCCCATATAGACCGGTTGTAGGGCAGTTACGCCCACTTGGTATCCATATTGAAAGAGCGAAATGGTGTTGTCCAAACCGAGTGCGGCACCATAGTTGCCATAGAGCGTGTTGAGCAAATCGCGCACAGAAGTGTTGTTGATGTCGTTGCTGCCTACTTCCACCATCGGATGCAGGCTATGGTAGCCTAAAGCGGAGGCGGTTATCTGAGGAAAGTATTTTGTAAATGCTTGATTCTTAACTTGTTGTGCTTTCTCAATGTTTAACTTGGCGTGCAGCAGTTGTTTGTTGTTTTGGCGCGCGAGAGACAAGCAAGAGTCCAAAGAAATGGGGGCAGATACCACGATTTCGGTCTCCCCGATAGGGGAAAGTGCCTGTATGGTGGTGTCGGATTGCACTTGCGCTATGGAACACATATAGTAGCATAGCAGCGCGACAATAAGCAAAATGATGCGTGTACGGGTATTCATCATCAACAAGGGGTTATCTTCCGTGGCGTTGTATCTGTGAAAGCCGGTACAAAAGTACATTATTTTCTTGAATTATGCAACGATATGTATAAAATACTGCATATCTTGTATGAGAAAAGCAGACAAAACAATCTGCTTTGGGACGGCTCTTTTCGCCGTCTCGTTGCCGTCTTTTGGGCGTCTTTGGTGCGGGATTGAGCGGTATTGGGAATGGCGAATAAATATGTGATAAATCTGCAATAAATCTGCAATAAATCTGCAATAGACGCGCGATAATGCAAATATGGTTGTTTTATGTGGTTGTTTTATATGCTCTTTTGTCTGTTGATAGGGGTAGGGTGGTGTTTTTGGCATGGATTTTGAGCGAAAGAGAGTAGGGGAAAAATACCTGAAAAACAATTAAACAACACACATCTACTATAATCTAACCTTATTGGTTTGTCTGAATACATACCAATGGGATAATTTTTGTTATCAGATATGAAATGGAGTTGGAACAAGAATGCCGTAGTGCAGTATCTACGGCGGTTGGTATCGCTGAGTGAGGAAATGGATACCGAGGCGGCGAGTGTAACCATACGACAAAATGTGTATTTCCGTGGTCCGAATGTGTTTATTCTCTTCTGCGCGATTATCATTGCCTCGGTGGGACTGAATGTCAATTCGATACCCGTGATTATCGGTGCGATG
>JBNMHB010000153.1:0-2489 GCA_050872525.1 Bacteroidales bacterium
CGTCTCCAGAATGCTGACCCCGTGCTGGGTGTGGATATGGCTTCGACGGGTGAGGTAGGTTGCCTCGGCGAGGATGCCAACCATGCTCTGTTGCAGTCGATGCTTTCTGTCGGACAGCGTATCCCGAAGAAATCGGTGTTGTTCACCATCGGCGGCGCGAAGAACAAAGTGGCTCTGCAAGATGCGGCTCGTCAGTTGGTGGAGAAAGGTTATACCCTCTATGCTACACCGGGCACAAAGCGTTTCTTTGATGAGATAGGTGTGCCTGTAACGCTCGTCTATCACCCTCACGACAAGGATATGCAGCCTCAGGCACTCGACCTCATGCACGCGCACGAGATAGATATGGTGGTCTCTGTCCCCAAGGCGATTGTTTCCGACCCGTCGCAGGATAAGTCTTATCCTGTTCGGCGTGCGGCAGTCGATTTGAATATCCCTCTGCTCACCAACCCCCGTCTGGCGGCAGCATTTATCAACGCTTTCTGCACCATCCGCCTCGACGACCTCGACATCCGCTCGTGGGATGAATATAAATAATAAACAAGACCCCCTCCGACTCCCCCTTCAAAGGGGGAGGGTTCAGATACTCTGAATTCCCCTCCTCAGAAGGAGGGGTTCGGGGAGGTCCTCTAAATAATCATATAATGAACGCATTAACTCAAACTTCTTTCTCGTTTCTTGGTCAAACGGGCGTGTATCACGGTAAGGTACGCGATGTCTATTTCCTCGGTCAGAACCTGCTCTGCATGGTGGCTACCGACCGTATCTCGGCTTTCGATGTAATCCTGCCGGAGGGTATTCCTTATAAGGGGCAGATACTCAATCAGATAGCCGCTAAGTTCCTTCGCGACACAGCGGATATTGTGCCTAATTGGCTGTTGGCTACGCCCGACCCGATGGTGTCGATAGGTCTTCGCTGTGAGGGATATCCGGTGGAGATGATTGTCCGCGGCTACCTCTGCGGGAGTGCATGGCGTGCCTATAAGTCGGGTGTACGCGAAATCTGTGGTGTCCGTCTGCCGGAGGGTATGCGTGAGAACGAGGCTTTCCCTACGCCTGTCATCACTCCTACCACCAAAGCCGAAATCGGTACCCACGATGAGGACATCTCGCGCGAGGAGATTATCGCCCGCGGACTGGTGCCTGCCGACGAGTACGCACAAATCGAGCAGTATGCCCTTGCTCTTTTCCAACGTGGTCAGGAGATTGCTGCCAAGCACGGCTTGATTCTGGTGGATACCAAGTATGAGTTCGGCAAGTACAACGGCAAGATTCTGCTCATGGACGAGGTGCATACGCCCGATTCCAGCCGTTATTTCTACGCCGAAGGCTACGAGGAGCGTTTCCGCAATGGCGAACCCCAACGTCAACTCTCTAAGGAGTTTGTCCGCGAGTGGCTGATGTCCGAGGGTTTCCAAGGAAAAGAAGGTCAGCAAGTGCCTGAGATGACACCCGCCATCGTCAATGGTATCACCGACCGTTATATCGAACTCTACGAGCATATCACTGGCGAGAAATTCGTCAAATCGGACTCTCTTACTCCCGCCGCCCTCGCTGCCCGCATCGAGTCCAACGTCTCCGCCTACCTCAAAACCATCTGATTAGGTAGCAACCAAATAGAACAAACCCGATAAAACAACCGGTAAAGGCTTGCAAAGCACTGCTTTTAGGAGCGTACGGGGACCCCGCAAACAACGTGCAGCGGGGTGCTGTTAGCGACTGCAAGCCTTTACCGGTTGTTTTTATCTTCTCCTGCTCTCCCCGCTTTTGCTCTTTGCAAGGGTGGGGAAGTTTTTATGTATCCCGAAATTTTGTCGTATCTTTGTGCCGTCTTTCCCGCAACCTGCGTATAGGATAACCGATACATAACCGATACATAACCGATACATAACCGATACATATGAATACTTTCTAAATACTTTCAAGCAATGGCAAAGATACTCTTGAGCGACCCTTTGGCAGCCATCAGCGGTCGCACCTCTTCCGATGACCAAGTCGTCTTCCGCCTCCGCAACGGGCACACGCATGCTTATGTAATCAAGTGCCACAACCCTACCTCCAAACGTCCTTTGTCTTCCAACGACGTCCTCACCTACGATTCACGCCGCACGTGGGCTTGAGTAGAATTCTTTAAGGCTTACTGGAAATTATGTAAAAATTTGGCGTATATTCGTTTTTTTTAGTATCTTTGCAGCGAAAAGTTTATAAATATAACGTCAGTTCGATATAAGGTACTTATCGCATAGTTTTTGTTGATAATTGATATTGTTTCTTTGTATATTTGTCTATATTTGGTTTAATTTTTCGTCTATTTGTTACCAAGTGTAGTGCATATTGCTTCTTGAGAAACATTTTGCTTTTTATGTTCATCTCCAAATATTTCATCATAAAAACGTATATTTTTGTGTATAGGTAGTTTTTTTGCTCGTCGGTGGCATAGCCATGCCCCCTTGCCGCATGGCGCTCCCCTGGCGGAGCGATAAAAACAA
>JBNMHB010000154.1:0-2398 GCA_050872525.1 Bacteroidales bacterium
TAAATTGCATGGTCAGCATCATTTTTTTTGCGAAAAAAGTTTGCAAATCTGAAATAATTGTTGTATCTTTGCGCATGGTTTTGAAGTTTTTGTTTTGTCTTCATTTTGCACTGTAAAGAGACTCATTTTTTGTGAGTTACACAAACTTCAAAACCTTTTTTGTTGAATAAAATAGTTTAATAAACTGACACCATATTTCACTTGCGAAACTTCAGTAATTCATAATTAGAAAAAAGAGGCTGCCGAAATGGGCAGCCTCTTTTTTTAGTTACATCGGCGGAGGTCCCATCGGTGACATTCCGCCGCGCGGACCACTCTTGGAACCGCTTTTGCCCCCCTCAATCATCTCTTGGATATGCCCGCCCATACCGGTGGCTTTCAGGTTGCCCATCTTGTTGAGTTTATAAGTAAAGGTGAGCATAAAATAGGTCGGCAATGTATTATATTTGGCGTAACTCACATAGTTCTCCCCCACCACTTGCACAACGTTTTTTCGTTGTTGCAGAATATCATACACCGCCAGCGACAGCGTGGCATTCGACCACGTCTTATCGATGGATGCGTTCCATATAATCTCGTTCACATCGCTCAGCCCCGTGTAGCCGTAGCGCGCTGTATAACCGCAATCGGTGGATATGTTCCACGACTTGGGCAGATGAAACTCCAAATCGCCCGTTACTCCCCAGTTCCACACATTGCTCACACTATTCTTCGTCAGGTTGTTGTGCGTTCGACTATACGTTCCATTCGCCCGCAAACCAATATCCACAATACTATGCGTGAAACGCAACCCCAAATCTTCATTCACCTGCAGGTTACCCGTCAGCGAGCGGTCGCCAAGCACCATATTACCCTCCTCTATCATCTTCGCAATCTCCTCGGCTTTCTGCTCCTTTAATATATAGGCTACACGCTGATTATAACTGATGGCAGTACGTGTATTGAATTGAAACATCTTGTTTCCAAAAGGCGTATTATACATCAGGTCAGCCCCTATGTTCCACGGCATTACATCGGCATTCACAGTCTGCTGATAGAGTTTTCCCGTCTCGTCATAGATAGAGTTGTTCACAAGCGCATCCTTGGTCATCGTGGCGCGAATACCCGTCATAATACTGGAGAACTTGTCCTGATTGAATCGCGAATACATCGCCATCAGATTATGCCTGAACGCCGGCTGCAAACCAGGGTTACCCACCGTCTCGTTCATCGCATTCGAGTTGTTGCGCACAGGCTCCATCTGCGTAATCGTCGGTTGGCTCACCGTACCCCGATAGCGTATCCGCGCAAACTCTTTCTTGCCGAATTTATATTTGAAATTCACCGTCGGCGAGCAATTCCACACATTTATCAACGTATCCTGATACAACATCTGCCCGTAGTAGGTGGTAGTATGCGTCTGCGAAGCCAATACCCGCGCACCAATGGTCAAATCACTGTTCTTCGTTATCCAACGATAGTTCACTTCCAACTGCTCCGAATAGAAACGGTTGCTCAACCGATTGCTATATACCGAGTCGTAGCCGTATTCGCCCGTCTTCGTGTCGAATGAGTATTGGTCTTTCTGCGAGTTACGATTCCGTCCCGAGAACTCCGCCGCTATCTCAAGCAGGTGGTTGCGCTGATAGATCGGCTCCACATACGATGTCCGCAGACTGTAACTCAAGTTGTCGTTCTTCTTGTGGGTATATTGGTTCACCGTCGCGCTATTCGTCAGATTATCAAAGGCATAAGTATTATTATAACCCGTTGTATTCCCATAGTTCACTTTGCCCACAAGGGTCAGCGCACGCCCGGGATGGAGAAACTTGTGGTTGTAGGTCAGTTTCAGTCCGCCGCTAATCTCGCGCGTCGAATCCAACTGTGTCTGAAAACCATCATTGATAAGGCTGTCTTCGCGGTGGTAGGTATAGTTCTCATTACTCAGACTACTCTGCCCCGTGTAACTCAACGTCGGCTGAATAAGCAGTTTATTAAGCGAATCTATCCGGTATTGCAGTTCAAGCCGCACATTCACATCCCCAACGCGCGACTGCTTGGTGAGTGAATCGCCATTGAGATACGTTACATCACCCGCGTAGGATTCTTTTTTTGTGTCGGCAAGTGTGTAGTTGTTCGAGTGGTTGAGTGCCACATCACCCCCAAGCAACAGACTCGTTTGATTATCTTTCTTTTTAATACGGTCATTAAAATCGATATTGGTATTCACACCAAGATTCTCACTCCTCGTTATACCCGAATTGGCTGCCATACCGAATCCGCCCCGTCCGCGCCCCATACGCACCTCGTTGGTGTTGTTCGCGCTACCGATAATCGTTGTCTGACTCTCGCCCAACAGGATATTGGTGAACAAGTTGGCATTATACCGAAAATCGTCCTCAAAGAAATGCTTTGCCAA
>JBNMHB010000155.1:0-2367 GCA_050872525.1 Bacteroidales bacterium
CCTGTCATCATCTCGATGGACAACTATTTCGTCAACCGTGTTGATACACCGCGTGATGCCAACGGGGATTGGGACTTTGAGAATATCAATGCCCTCGACCTACCCTATTTCCGCCAGCAGATGAGCGACCTGATGGAGGGTAAGGAAGTGGAACTGCCCACCTACTCTTTTGAGAAAGGCGAGCGTGTGTACGAAGGGCAAAAACTGCGTCTCGAAAAGGACAGCATCATCATTCTTGAGGGATTGCACGCACTCAATCCGTCGCTGTTGCCCAATATCCCGCGCTCGGCTACGTTTAAGATATTCGTCTCTGCGCTCACGACCATCAATATTGACAACCACAACTGGATTCCGACAACCGACATTCGTCTTCTGCGCCGTATTGTCCGCGACTACAAATACCGCAACTACTCCGCACGCGACACAATCGCCCGTTGTCCGTCCGTCCTCCGAGGCGAGCAGACATGGATTTATCCCTATCAAGAGGAAGCGGATATGATGTTCAACTCTGCCCTGCTTTTCGAGTTGGCGGTGCTTAAACGTCACGCGGAACCGATACTCGCCGAGGTCCCCAAATACTGCGACGAATACACCGAGGCGCACCGCCTGATCAAGTTCTTGCAGTATTTCGAGCCGATTCCAGAGAAGGAGATTCCACCTACATCACTCTTGCGCGAGTTCGTCGGCGGTAGTTCGTTCCATTATTAGCATATATTACAACAATCTCATTAATAAATCACACGAATCTATAAAACATACTATATTATGCAAAGAAAGTTATTAATATTACTACTGTGTACAATCAGTGTTTTTACGAATGGACAAGTTTTAACATTTCATACACATGATGCTTTTTCCCCTAATCCTTACTATGATGGTGCTGTCCCATATTTAAATTGGAAATCACAATCACCTTCAGCAATTGCAGAAATATATATGATAAATGAGACAACAGCAAGAGTTGTTCTTAATGAAGCCAAAGATGCAACTACCTACTATTTTCAAATAGGAGATAAGGTGTACTACTATTATTATAATGGGAAGTGTGAACACTATGCAATTTTCAAAGATAACTCTGATATATACCAAATAAAGACTTACGAAATTATCTCATTAAAGAATAATGAAATGCAAATGGAATTAATAGATGAATAGCCTCCAAAAAACACAACACTTTTATAAAATAAGTTTTTCAAGATGCCAGTGAATTGTAGTACAACATTATGAAACAACTGATTTTATCCATATTCTGCCTGTTGGCGGCCTTTTCGGTACGGGCGAACGACTCCATACCGAGCCGCCCGAATATATTTGATGATATGCCCAATGTGCAGTTGCACCAGGATTCCCTTGTCGGTGCCCTGATGGAGCATAAAATCAACGGACAGGGGGAAATTGCCGAAATAAACGGTTATCGTGTACAGATATTCTCGTCTAATCGGCAGCAAACTGCTAAGTCGGAAGCACTACAATTAGAAAAAGAAATTACCGACAAGGTCTCTATGCCGGTCTATGTCCTCTATATGACACCGTTTTGGAAAGTTCGCTTGGGCAATTTCCGCACCTTTGATGAGGCCAACACATTCAAAAACCAATTCCTCGCACAATTCCCGCAATTGCAGGGCGATACGTATGTTGTGCGTGATAAAATACAAGTACTTCAATGAATCTGCAAACATTTACCCCCGATAACGAAAAAACAGAACGCATTGCAAAAGATATAACCTCTGTTCTCACACAATTGGGCGAGAACCCATACCGACAGGGCTTGGTTCGTACTCCCGAGCGTGTAGGCGAAGCATTGCAGTTTCTAACCAAAGGATATAACGAAGACCCCGAGGCAATACTTCGTTCTGCCCTATTCGAGGAAGACTACCGCCAAATGGTGGTGGTAAAAGACATAGAGTTCTATTCTCTCTGCGAGCACCACATGCTGCCTTTCTTTGGCAAAGCACACGTGGCATATATCCCCAACGGACGGATTACCGGTTTGAGCAAGATTGCCCGCGTAGTGGATGTATATGCCCGCCGCCTGCAAGTACAAGAGCGGTTGACCACACAGATCAAAGACTGCATCCAAAACACACTCAACCCGTTGGGTGTGATGGTAGTTGTAGAGGCGGAACACCTCTGTATGCAGATGCGGGGAGTACAAAAACCGCATAGCACCACTACCACATCTGATTTCACCGGTGCTTTCACCCGTCAGGAGACACGCGATGAATTTCTCCGCCTCATCCGCGGATAACTTCCTGGAGATGATACACATACAAAAAAGAGGGACGATGGTCGTCCCTCTTTTTTGTATGTGTGGCTAATCTATCGTTAGTTCATTACCAATATCTTCACTACCGTATGGTTCTTACC
>JBNMHB010000156.1:0-2294 GCA_050872525.1 Bacteroidales bacterium
GAAGAAAGCGGGAAAAAGAAACGAAGTCTTAAGAAAAAACTTTTTATGGCGGCAATGAATCCGGACTATTTACTGCAAATCATAAAAAATGCTAACTTTTGATGCGGTTGCCCTGAATATGAAATGTATGGTAAATGTGGCTTCTATATTCTTCTAAACGCAGGAATCGCCCATCCTCCCGGTTGAGCGATTCCTTATATAACTTATATAACTATATTGTGTTGTGTATGTGTAATTATTCGATTACTGCGCCGAGTGCGTTGTATTTAACGCCGTTCTTAACGATAACGAGAGCACCATTCTCCATGTATTTGGTAGCCTTTGTCTCTACAACGGTGTTGTTGATTGCGGTTTCTGATGTTTCGTAAATCACTGCGCCTAATTTGATTTTTGCTACGGTCGGTTTGGATTCATTATCACGAAGGTCAGACCAAAGAACGATTTCAGTAGCACCTGCGGCTGGAGTGATAGTGTTGAGTACTTCTTTGTCTGTACCCCATGCTTCCAAAGCGATTGTAGCCTCACTTGCACCTTCTGCAGCAACGGTTATTGCATCCGGTACACCAATTTTGATAGTTGCACCTGCAATAACAGGGATGGTTATTTTGCGTTTGTTGCCATTCGGCTGAATGTAGGTACCATAGGTTTTGTAAGCAACGGTGCCATCGGTACTGTTTTTATACCAAAAAGACACTCCTCCCATAGTGAATGAACATTCACCACCTGTAGTAATTTTTACCTCATACTTATGTGCAGTAGCATCTGTCTCATTGAGGGTGATATTGTCACGGTTTTGAATCAAACTATTAGCCTCAACGCCTTCTGCGTATATCTGAGTTCCGAGAGAACCGTCACGACCATCGAAACCATAGGTTTGTGCGTTGATGGTTGCTGCTGCAACGAGGGCAGCGGCGAAAAAGAAAAATTTCTTCATAACTTGTTTTGTTTTTTATGTGGTTAATGTAAAATTATCCTATTGTATAGTGTCCTCCGAAAAGACGGTGCAAAAGTAGGGGAAATATATCATATAGACAAAGACATATTGACACAAGGTGTGTAATTTTTCGCAAATACCCCTTATTTCTCTCCGAAGAGGGGAAATAAGGGGATAGAATTACAAAAAAAAAGGAATTAAGGGGGGGGGGGGAGAATTACAAGAAAGTGGTGTTTTTTATTCCGCCAATGGATTTTTGCCGTTGTAGATGATATTGCCGGCGTGCTTTATATCAAACTCGTAGCCTGCACGTGTGCGGAAGTTACAATTTTTGAATAAGAGGTTCTCGGCATAGTCCAACTTGACACCCGTGCCGGTTACTCCGTAGATGGTTATGCCCTCGAAGACCAAGTCGTGTACGGGCATACCTTTCAGTCCCTGTATATTGACCACGTTTTCTGCCACTGCGCCATTGATATTGCGGAAAGTGATATTGCTCCAATTGGGGAAGAACGCGTCCTTTTTATCTTTGTCGGTGGCACTGACTCCTGCGCCACGGTCGGCATATCCGGATTCGATATGTATGACATCTTCGCGGATATTACGCACCACATTGTCCACACAATAGATATCCTTGCACCATCCTCCTCGTCCCGGAGCAGACTTGAAGCGGAAGCCAATGTCGGTACCGTCGAAGACACAGTTGCGAACAACAATGCGTTGCATACCGCCGGAGAACTCAGAGCCGATAACAAACCCACCGTGAGCGCGATAGACGGTGTCGTTCATAATGAGAATGTCGGATTGGGGACCTGCGTCCACACCCTTCTGACCTACTCCACCTTTCATACATATACCGTCGTCTCCACAACTGATGTTGCAATTGACAATAAGTCCGGTCTGTATGTTTCCCGGGTCCATGGCGTCGCCATTCTGTGCCCACCACGGGCAGCGGATAGTGATACCATCGATGATGAGGTTCTGCACACGCGTGGGAACGAGGTGGAACTTAGGCGAGTTGAGCAACGTAACACCCTGAATAAGAACGCTTTTCGAGTCTGTGATATTCACCAAATGCGGGCGCATCTTCTCTTGTGCGATAACATCTTTGGCGATATTTGGCACCCCGAGTTCCTTATTGAGGTTGAAAGGATACCAGATGGAGTATTTCTTGTCGTCGGGTCGGAGTGTTCCGCCCATAGCCAACACTTCGTCCCAAACTTGCGGGTCGGTCTTTTTGATTTTCTTCTCCTTGATAGGACGCCAGTAGATACCTTGTCCGTCGAGTGTTCCGTTGCCCGTGATGGCTACGTTTTCGAGTTTGGAACCATAGACGCAGGCATTGCACTTCTTGGAGCCA
>JBNMHB010000157.1:0-2037 GCA_050872525.1 Bacteroidales bacterium
ATGGATACCGAGGCGGCGAGTGTAACCATACGACAAAATGTGTATTTCCGTGGTCCGAATGTGTTTATTCTCTTCTGCGCGATTATCATTGCCTCGGTGGGACTGAATGTCAATTCGATACCCGTGATTATCGGTGCGATGTTGGTTTCGCCGTTGATGGGACCTATCATGGGCTTCGGTATGGGATTGGGCACCAACGACACCGACTTGGTGCGTACCTCGCTGAAAAACCTCGGCGTGATGGTGAGTATCAGTATTTTGGCTTCGACGCTCTATTTCCTGATTTCGCCACTCTCTATGGAGAACCCCACCGAGTTGCTCGCGCGCACGAAACCTACTATCTATGATGTGTTCATTGCTCTCTTTGGTGGATTTGCGGGTATCTTGGAGACTTCACGCAAAGAGCGCGGCACGGTGATGTCGGGCGTGGCAATTGCTACCGCCTTGATGCCCCCTCTCTGCACCGCCGGATTCGGTATCGCGACATGGCATTGGCAGTATATATTGGGCGCGTTGTATCTTTTCCTGATAAACAGTATTCTTATCGCATTGGCTACCTTCGTGGCAGTCAAGTACCTGCGCTATCCGGCGGTACAGGAGCAGACCTCCAACAAACGCCGCCGCGCCGTGTCTATCACGCTGGTGGTGTTGGTGTTGGTTGTGCCGAGTATTATGTCTGCCATATCGGTTGTGCGCGAGAATAATTTCAGTCGCCGCGCCAACACGTTTGTGGCGCAACACAAGATGATCGGTACCAGTTATGTCTATCAGACGCAAGTGAATGCCGGTGCTTCCACTATCGAGTTTTTCCTCGCTGGAGAGACACTGACAGACGCCGACCGCAAACTCTTTCTTGCCGACGCTATGCAAGCGGGCTTTGACTCCACTGCTATTGTGTTGCACGAAGACGCGCTGACGGCTGATGATACCGACCTGCGTCAGGAACAACTGATAAAAGACCTATTTGCCACAAAAGATGAGCAGATACAGGCTTATCAGCAGCAAATCAGCGAGTTACGCAGTCAGTTGGCGGCAGCAGAGCGTATGAATTTCCAAACCGAGCAACTGACGCAAGAGATTCGGACTCAATATCCTGCTGTGGAAACAGTTACATTTGCGGTGGGAGAACATTTAGCGAAGGTGGACGGTGGAACACAAGTGGAACCTATCACGTTGGTTTCCATTCACTTATCTCCCAAGAAACCTCTTGCGCGTGCGGAGCGGGATAAATTGCAAGAATGGCTGCGCATACGATTGGGCGCAGACACGATAGAAGTGATAATACAATAAACAATAATCCCCTGTAAGACAACCACTTACAGGGGATTATTTTATTTCTGATATTTTCCGATGTGCTTTATTACAAAGAAAACCAGCCAATCGGGCGTATGTTTGAGAATGGGGGTGAAGAGGTGGTTGATAACACCCGGCATGTCGGCTTTCTTGCCTCGGAACATAGAGCGTAAGGCACGTTTCACCAATTTTTCGGGCGGAATAGACACACTTAGATTCACTGCCAACTTGCGCAGGTTGGGTGCCAAACCGAACAAAGCCGTATCTACTGCCCCCGGAGTCATTACTGTGATGTTCACGCCTTTAGGTTTCAGTTCGTACCACAGCGACTTGGAGAAATTGTAGATAAATGCCTTGGTGGCGTTGTAGGTCTGGATACCCGGCATAGCCATCCACGCTGACATAGACGACATATTGAGGATATAGCCTTTGCAACGGGGCTTGCCACAGATAGTCTGCGCTTGCTCCTCGTCGGTCAGTTGGCGGGCAATCATATCCTCGCCAAAGAGACGGCAGAGTTTTGCCACCGTTACCATATGGAGGTTGAGCATCAGCGAGATACGTTTCATAGATGTCTCGCAATACGGGTTGAAGAAAAATACCCCCGCATCGTTGATGAGGATATCCACCACGAGGTTGTTGGCATGGCAATAGTCGTACAAATCTTCGGCAGCGTCCTGTTTGCTGAGGTCGGCATAGTGGGGGATAGCCCTCACTTTATACTGCGCCTCAAGGTCCTCTGCC
>JBNMHB010000158.1:0-1952 GCA_050872525.1 Bacteroidales bacterium
GATTTACTATGAGTCGAATACTTATCTGGAGGGAAAGAAAGAGGTCGAACGCGGGTTGAAGGAAGGTCTGTTCTATCGCCGCGAAGACGGTTCGGTATGGGCTGACCTTACGCAGAACGGTTTGGACGAGAAACTGCTGCTCCGCGCCGATGGCACATCGGTGTATATGACGCAGGATATAGGTACTGCCAAACTGCGTTTCCAAGACTATCCGATAGATAAGATGGTGTACGTGGTGGGAAACGAACAGGAGTATCACTTCAAAGTGCTGTCTATCCTCCTCGACCGTTTGGGTTTCCCGTTTGGCAAAGAGTTGGTGCATTTCAGTTACGGAATGGTGGAACTGCCCAACGGCAAGATGAAGAGTCGCGAAGGAACGGTGGTGGATGCCGATGACCTGATGGCGCAAATGATTGACGACGCACGCGAGATATCGAAAGACAAGGTGAATACCCTGCCGGATATCACTGCCGGTGAGGCAAATGAGATAGCACGTATCGTAGGTTTGGGCGCACTGAAATACTTTATCCTCAAGGTGGACCCGCGTAAGAATATGCTCTTCAACCCCGAAGAGAGTATCGACTTCAATGGTAACACGGGTCCGTTTATCCAATACACCTATGCGCGTATTCAGAGTGTGTTGCGCAAGGCTGAGGCTAACCATGCCGCACAAGACTTTGGTGGTGTTAAGACGCTCAACGACAAGGAGTTAGCCCTTATCCAGCGTTTGGCGGATTTCCCCGCTGCTGTGCGTCAGGCGGGCAACGACTTCTCGCCGGCAGTGATTGCCAACTACGCATATTCGTTGGCGTGCGACTTCAACTCGTTCTATCACGACTACAGTATCCTCAATGAAACGGATGCGAATGTCCGCGCGTTGCGTCTGACGTTGTCTGCCACGGTGGCGAAAGTGATTCGCAGTGCAATGGCACTCCTCGGCATTGAGGTCCCCAATCGTATGTGATAAATATCCGCTTGTTATATAAAAACCGCCTGTTTGAGTAATCTGACAGGCGGTTTTCGGACAAGAAAGAGCAACGTTTTCTGACAAGAAATACTTTACGATTATATAGAAACAATATGAGTCAATTACAAAGTAAATCAAGCGAACTTATCCAAGACAAAGAATATCTTGATTGGATTTCCGAGTTGAGCAAGCGTTTTAGACAGAGCCAAGTGAAAGCATCTGTGCGTGTTAATCAAGAAATGTTACGTTTCTATTGGTCTTTGGGCAAGGATATATCCAATAGGCAAATGGATAATAAATATGGTTCACATTTTTATGAGAATTTAAGCCGCGATCTGATTGCTGTACTCAATGTGAAGAAAGGTTTTGCGCCAACAAGTCTCAGATATACAAAGTATTTCTATCAACTTTATTCTCCTATTTTTGAAAATTGTCGGCAATCTGCCGATGAATTAGAAAGCACAATCTGTCGGCAACCTGCCGAAGATATGGAGTTGCTGTTTAGTATTCCTTGGACGCATCATCAAAAGATAATAGACAAGGTGCAAGGCGATAGTAGAAAAGCCTTGTTTTTCGTGCGTAAGACATGGGAAAATCAATGGGGGCGAGGTATGTTGCTCAATTTCTTAGACACAGATTTGTATGAACGGCAAGGACAAGTGCTTTCGAATTTTAGTAGTACTTTGCCTGCCATAGAAAGCGATTTTGCACAGCAATTGCTCAAAGACCCATATTGTTTTGAATTTGTACAACTAAATGAAAAATATACCGAGACTGATTTGAAAGATGAATTGATGAGTAAGTTGTCGCAATTTTTGCTTGAGTTGGGAAAAGGATTTTCTTTTGTCGGGCGCGAATATCGGCTTTCGGCAGGCGGCAAGGACAAGTTTATCGATTTATTGTTTTATATCATTCCCCTACATCGCTATTGTGTGATTGAAGTAAAAACCACCGAGTTTGATTTTCAAGATATAGGGCAATTGGC
>JBNMHB010000159.1:0-1890 GCA_050872525.1 Bacteroidales bacterium
CCGCTGACCTCAGAGACCCTCTGCAAAACACAAAGTGCTGAGAGCGGGTTTGTCCCGCTGACCAATGTGGTCTATATGGGAGAGGGCGAACCGATGGATAATATCGACAACGTACTCCGTTCTTTGGAGGTTATGACTGCCTCGTGGGGCTGTGCGTGGTCGCCGCGCCGTATCACGGTTTCTTCGGTAGGTATCCTTCCCGGGCTCAAACGTTTCTTGGACGAGAGTGAGTGCCATTTGGCTATTTCTCTGCACAACCCGTTTGCCATCGAGAGGCAAGGGGTTATGCCCGCTGAGAGACTCTGTCATCTGACCGATGTGGTGTCTCTGCTCAAGCAATACGATTGGGAGCACCAACGCCGCGTGTCGTTTGAATATATCTGTTGGGATGGAATCAATGATACCCCCAAGCACGCCAACGAACTTCTACGTCTCCTCCGTGGTCTCAACTGCCGCATCAATCTCATTCGTTTCCATGCCGGCGTGGAAGAAATCCGAAAAGAGGACAAAGAACGAGAAACACAGCGCACAGGACAAGCACCCCGCTTCCCCGCCAGCGATGAGAAACAAATGGAGTGGTTCCGCGACTACCTGACTGACCACGGCATCACCACCACCATCCGCCGCTCCCGCGGCGAAGACATCCTCGCCGCCTGCGGTATGCTCGTCAATGCCCTGCAAAACAAATAAAATATACTTCTTTCTTTTTTGCTTGCAAATATAAAAAATATGTAGTACTTTTGCAGGGCTTATTTAACAAATCTAATATAATAAAACTATGGCAAACAAGTACACCGGTACCCAAACCGAGAAAAATTTGGAAGCAGCATTTGCTGGTGAAAGTCAAGCACGTAATAAATACACCTATTTTGCATCAAAAGCCAAAAAAGATGGTTTTGAGCAAATAGCAGAGTTATTTCTCAAGACGGCAGACAACGAGAAAGAGCATGCTAAGTTGTGGTACAAAGAACTCCACGATGGCATCGGCTCAACGGCAGAAAACCTAAAAGACGCAGCCGAGAGTGAAAACTATGAATGGACAGATATGTATGATGGCTTTGCAAAAACAGCCGAGGAAGAGGGATTTACCGACTTAGCACACAAATTCCGTCTGGTGGCCGCTATCGAAAAACACCATGAGGAGCGTTATCGTGCGTTATTGAAGAACATTGAAACCGCTACCGTTTTTGAGAAAAGTGAAGTGAAGGTATGGGAATGTCGCAACTGCGGTCATATTGTGGTTGGCACAAAGGCACCGGAAGTTTGTCCTACTTGCGCTCATCCGCAATCTTATTTCGAATTGCATGTAGATAATTTCTAATCTGCGTACCCATAAAAAAGAGACTGTCCTAACTGATTAGGCAGTCTCTTTTTTGTGCCACCGTTTTTTTACAGAAAGATAACCAATATATAAAGTACACAGCAGAACCATAAAACCTGTAGGAATATCTCCTATTGGGGTATTCTTATTCTGTTCTTGATTAGTTACCTCCGGCAGTTTTTCCCATCCTCTCCTTCTCCAAAACTATCCTTGTCCCCACCGGCAATGCGCCGTGGACGACGAGTAATTCCATTTGCATCCATATCGGAAACAGATGTTATACCTTGTGGAGAATCAGAAAGTAGAATTGAAGTGGAATTGAAAGGGCAAGATATTATCACCTCTTTTGTTTTTTCAATAGAAGTTGTATGAACTATATGGGTATTTGCAGATAGGGCCATACATATATATAATACACTGAACAAGCACATATATCGGTATTTATATACAAGTATTAAGAATTATTTATCAATATGCAAAATTACTCATATTTTGTGTGTTATGCAATTTTTCTACCGACAAAATATAACTTTACTGCATTTTTCTAATAATCATTCTCGTAGCATTAC
>JBNMHB010000160.1:0-1782 GCA_050872525.1 Bacteroidales bacterium
GTACCGTGAACAAACAATCGGTACTCTCTGTGCGCTGTTTGGCAAGTCAAAACAGGCGTACTACAAGCACAAGCGTCCGACCGTCAGCGACCGCGATTGGGAGCGGCAGATATTGGACATCGTAGCCCATTATCGCGGGCTTATGCCCAAGATTGGTTGCCTCAAATTATACGATATTGTGTGCAGTATTATGGGCAAGCGAAGGGGCTATGCAAGGGACAATTTTTTGAACTTGATGCGCAAGCATCATTTGGTTGTTCCGCCACGCCGTACACGCCACACGACCAACTCGAACCACTTGTATTTTAAGTATCCGAATCTTGCTAAAGATATGAATATCAATCACATAAACACGCTTTGGGTGTCCGACATCACCTATATCCCGTTGCAAGGCGGCGATACGTGCTACCTGCATTTGGTAACCGATTACTACTCGCGTGCCATCCTCGGTTTCATAGTGTCTCCGACGCTTGAAGCCAAGTACTCGGTGCAGGCATTGGAGCAGGCGGTGGTGCGGGCAGGCGGAGGTAATTTGTGTGGCACGACGCACCATTCTGACCGCGGTGTGCAATATGCGAGTGATACTTATACAACGGTGTTGCACGACCACAATATCCGTATCAGCATGTGCGAGGATTACAATCCGACCGATAACGGTTTGGCGGAGCGGGTAAACGGCACCATAAAGACGGAATGGCTTTATCCGCTGCCCTTGCTCAAGGATTTGCAAGAGGCGCAGGAACGGATAACTCACTTTGTGGATTTATATAATAATGTGCGTCCGCACCGGAGCCTGAAAAATAGAACACCGATGTCGGTCTATTTGGACGACCCGAATATCGTTCCAGCCGCCCGATGGCATTATGAGCAGGCGGAAAAATGTGCAGAAAGGGCATTTTTTTAGAAAAAAGAGAGGGTTGGAGGATTGGCGCGGTTTCGCCTTTCTGTCCCCTCGCGAGGGGACAGAAAGGAAAGGAAGACAACCCAAGTGGTGAACAAGTCAACCTATCCGACAAACGAGTCAACTTTATACGTATTTTAACAAAACAAACACGGAAACGAGTCAACCCGAAAACGGACAAAGCACTCTTATAAAAAGCAATCTCGTTGCCGTCTTTTTGCCGTAATTGACCACACGACGCAAACGAATGTATGCTCTCTGTATATTCATCCCATATTGTGCATGTCAATTATTTTCACTATCTTTGCAGGCGAAATGAACCTTGTGGTGGAAAGGAGTACGCCATAGGTTTGTAATACATAGCTTATTTAATAGCGTTTGCTATTTATTCGGTATTTGTCGCGACTGATTTTTATTTGATTACACAAATAAAATCCGCTCTCCGCAAAATGTTTTTTGTGAAATATACCGCTCTCCGCAAAATGTTTTTCGCCAAATATACCGCTCTCCGCAAAATCTTTGGCTATTATCTGACTGACAAAACCACATCTCTGCACAAAAAACGATGCAGAAACAATCGTTGTTTCTACATCGCTTTGTATGCCGTTTTGCTATACAGCGCAGGCAATATGTGTCTTACAATCTTGCTTTGATGGCAGCGGATTCTGCTTCGTAGCCGGGTTTGTCGAGGAGGGCAAACATATTCTTTTTGTATGCCTCTACGCCGGGTTGGTTGAACGGATTGACATCGAGGATATAACCCGAGATACCGCACGCACGCTCAAAGAAGTAGACAAGTTCGCCCAAATAGTACTCATTGAGCAACGGCATGGTAATCTTCATATTGGGCACTCCGCCGTCCACATGCGCAAGCATCGTAC
>JBNMHB010000161.1:0-1662 GCA_050872525.1 Bacteroidales bacterium
AGTAAACACATTGAAAATCACCTATTTATATGGTATAATCGTTCATTCCCCGGCGAATACGAAAACGAATCACAAAACCGGAAGTATTCGCCAAAACTCGTCAGCCATACTATCGTCCTATTTTGATGCGGTTGCCCTGCGCAGGAAACGACAAGACGACCGATTGGCACACCTGCCTATCGACCGACTAACCCGATGTCTGCTGGTGTCTGCTTCGTCGCTTTTGCTCATTGGTATGCTCTGTGGCGCAGTGTGGGCGAAAGACGCATGGGGCGACTATTGGATGTGGGACGGCAAAGAGTGTTGGGCGGCTGCCACGTGGCTTATCACCCTGTTGGTATCGCATATCCCTACACAAAAAGTCTCTCGTGTGGCGGTGTTGGTGGTGATAGCCGTCAGTTTTGCCTGTATGCAGATGACCTGGTACGGGGTAAACTACCTTCCCTCCGCCCAATATAGCCTGCATACATATAATAAGTGATATGCAAAGAGTATTCTTTCTGCTCCTTATATCCGTCGTATGGGCTTTGCCTTTATGGGCAAAAAATGATTCTATCAAAGTCTATCAAGGTTTCTCGGGGGGTATGATGTTGCACGCGGGTGCCTTATTCGGCACAAATAAATATGCCCCGACGGATGCGACAGGCGCACTCTGTAGCCCTCAGGGGGCAACGTTTGGTATAGGTGGCGCATTGCGTGTACACCTTTGGAAATACTTGCGTGTAGGTAGTGAGGGATTTGTTTCCACAATGAACGCCGCCACTACCGATTGCCGCAATCTGCAATCGGGGAGTTATATCCGTACAGGGTGGGGAGGCGTATTGGCAGATGTGTGTTGGCGTGGCGACAAGGTGTGGCCGTATGTGGGAGGAACCATCGGCGGAGGGGCTATGCGCTCGTTTTTTCTAATCGAAGGAAATGAAGACGATTGGAAAGAAGAGGAACGCGCGCTCTTTCATAAACAGACTTTTTTTATGATAGACCCATATTTTGGACTCGATTGGTGTATGACAGAGAAAGTACATGTAACGTTTCGGCTTGATTGGATGTTGGCCATTCATCACCGAGAACTCCTTATGCCATCCGGTCCGAGACTTTACGTCGGATTTATGTTTTGCCACTAACCGGCGTAATCTGCAATTGACTATGATGTCCAACTAACTGATTCTTAGTTATGAATTTTGAAGGTGTTATATTAGGACTGGCGGTGTTCTTGTGTATCGGCTTGTTTCACCCGATTGTGATTAAGGCGGAGTACTATTGGGGCGTGCGTTGCTGGCCTGTTTTTCTCTTGGTAGGTATAGCGGGGTGTGTCGGTTCGCTCTTTGTGGAAGACACCTATGCTTCGGTGCTGCTGGGGGTCTTCGCGTTTTCGTGTTTTTGGTCGATACTCGAACTTTTTGAGCAGCGAGAGCGTGTTCGCAAAGGCTGGTTCCCGCATAATCCAAATAGAAAAAAGCAGTGAGGGCTTTGCGTTTTTGCGGATAGTATGGAAAATTCTACCAAAGCAGGCATATTTTTAGCAGGGCAACCGCATCAAAATAGGACGATAGTATGGCTGACGAGTTTTGGCGAATACTTCCGGTTTTGTGATTCGTTTTCGTATTCGCCGGGGAATGAACGATTATACCATATAAATAGGTGATTTTCAATGTGTTTACT